>CAJFTA010000028.1 GCA_904419835.1 uncultured Pseudoflavonifractor sp.
GTTCTCCACCCGCCGCTACAACCGCTGCAAGATCTGCGGCCGCCCCCACGCCTACCTGCGGGACTACGGCATCTGCCGTATCTGCTTCCGCGAGCTGGCCTACAAGGGCCAGATTCCCGGCGTGAAGAAGGCGTCCTGGTAACCTTTGTGAAATGAGAAATTAGGAATGCGGAATTAGGCGCGCGCCTAATTCCGAACTCCTAATTTCAATTTTCAAATAAATCCCCGGCCGGCGGTCAACAGGTCGAAGTTGCCTAGCTCCGATACCTTGCCGCTGATACGGGCGCAAGCCCGTAATTCTAATAGGAGGTAACACTCATGCATATTACCGATCCCATTGCGGATATGCTCACCCGCATCCGCAACGCCTCGAATGCCAAGCATGACACTGTCGATGTCCCCGCGTCCAACATGAAGAAGTCCATCGCCCAGATTCTCCTGGACGAGGGCTATATCAAGAACTTCCAGCTCATCGACGACGGCACCCAGGGCGTGATTCGCGTCACCCTGAAGTACAACAACCCCGGCAAGGAGAAGGCCATCTCCGGTCTGCGCCGCGTCTCCAAGCCCGGTCTGCGCGTCTATGCGGGCGCCGACGAGCTGCCCCGGGTCCTCAAGGGCCTGGGCATTGCCATCGTGTCCACTTCCAAGGGCGTCATGACTGACAAGAAGGCCCGCGAGGCCCATGTCGGCGGCGAAGTCCTTGCATTCGTTTGGTAAGGAGGAGTCTCAGATATGTCTAGAATCGGAAGAATGCCGATCGAGCTCCCCGCCGGCGTGGAAGTGAAGATCGGCGACAATAACGTCGTCACCGTCAAGGGCCCCAAGGGCACCCTGACTCAGCAGCTCCACCCCGCGATGAGCTTTAACCAGGAGGGCAACGTCATCCACGTGACCCGTCCCAACGACCTGAAGGAGAACCGCGCGCTCCACGGCCTGACCCGCAGCCTGCTGCACAACATGGTGGTGGGCGTGACCGACGGCTTCAAGAAGGAGCTGGACGTCAACGGCGTGGGCTACCGTGTGCAGAAGGACGGCAAGAAGCTGGTCATGAACCTGGGCTATTCCCATCAGGTCATCGTGGAGGAGCCCGAGGGCATCACCATCGACGTGCCCAATCCCAATAAGATCGTGATCAGCGGCGCTGACAAGCAGAAGGTGGGCCAGTTCGCCGCCGAGGTGAGAGAGAAGCGTCCCCCCGAGCCTTATAAGGGCAAGGGTATCAAATACACCGACGAGGTCATCCGCCGCAAGGAAGGCAAGACCGGCGTCAAGAAGAAGTAAGGAGGTGTGCCACAATGATCAATCGTCCCAATACCAAGGCTCAGCGGCTTAAGCGCCACAAGAGAGTGCGCGGCAAGATCGCCGGCACGCCCGAGCGTCCCCGTCTGAACGTGTTCCGCAGCGAGACCAACATCTACGCCCAGGTCATCGACGATACCGTGGGCAAGACCCTGGTCTCCGCTTCCTCCCTGGAGAAGGGCTTCGAGGGCTCCGGCTCCAACTGCGAGGCCGCCAAGAAGGTTGGCCAGATGGTCGCCGAGCGCGCCAAGGCCGCCGGCATCACCACTGTGGTCTTCGACCGCGGCGGCTATGTCTACCATGGCCGCGTCGCCGCTCTGGCCGAGGGCGCCCGTGAGGGCGGCCTGGAATTTTAAGGGGAGGAGAAAACGAACATGGCTAGATTTGAAAGAGAACCCAGCGAGTTCACCGAGAAGCTCGTTTCTCTGAACCGCGTCAGCAAGACCGTCAAGGGCGGTCGCGTGATGAAGTTCGCCGCTCTGATGGTGGTCGGCGACGAGAAGGGCCGGGTCGGCTTCGGCACCGGCAAGGCCGCCGAGGTGCCCGAGGCTATCCGCAAGGGCATTGAGGATGCCAAGAAGAACATGTGCACCATCACCCGCTCCGGCACCACCATTCCCCACGAGGTCATCGGTGAGTTCGGCGCCGGCCGCGTGCTCCTGAAGCCCGCCGCCCCCGGTACCGGCATCATCGCCGGCGGCCCTGTCCGCGCTGTCATGGAGGCCGCCGGCATCCGCGACATTCGCGCCAAGTGCCTGCGCTCCAACAACCCTCAGAACGTGGTCTCCGCCACCTTCGAGGGCCTCAAGTCCCTCCGTGGTCCTGAGGAAGTGGCCCGCGTCCGCGGCAAGAGCGTGGAAGAAATCGTAGGTTAAGGAGGGGCTATACAATGGCTAACCTGAATATCAAGCTGGTCAAGAGCCTGAACGGCCGCATTGTCAAGCACAAGGCGACCGCCGAGGCCCTGGGGCTGCGCAAAATCGGCGACGTGACCGTACAGCCCGACAACCCGGCTACCCGGGGCAAGATTGCCGCCATCGGCTATCTGCTCCAGGTCACCGAGGAACAGTAAGGAGGTGCGCGTCAATGAATCTGCATGAACTCTCTCCCGCCGCCGGTTCCACCCGCCCCGCGTTCCGTAAGGGCCGCGGTCACGGCTCCGGAAACGGCAAGACCGCCGGCCGCGGCCAGAAGGGCCAGTGGGCCCGCTCCGGCGGCGGCGTCCGCGTGGGCTTTGAGGGCGGCCAGATGCCTCTGGTCCGCCGCCTGCCCAAGCGCGGCTTCAACAACATCTTCGCCAAGCCTCTGGAGGCCATCAACGTCTCCGCTCTGAACAAGTTCGAGGATGGAGCCACCGTCAACGTTTGCGACCTGCTGGAAAAGGGTATCCTCTCCAAGTGTGAGTACGGCGTGAAGGTGCTCGGCAACGGTGAGCTCACCAAGAAGCTGATCGTCCGTGCCTCTGCTTTCTCCGCCTCCGCCAAGGAGAAGATCGTCGCGGCAGGTGGAAAGTACGAGGTGGTCTAAGTGTTCAAGACCGTCAGAAACGCCTGGGCAATTCCCGAGCTGCGCAAGAAGATCCTCTTTACCATCTTCGCGCTGCTGATCTTCCGGCTGGGTTCTTCCATTCCCGTGCCCTGGATTGACACGAAAGGCCTTCAGGACTATCTGAACGCCATGAGCGGCAGTATCTTCGGCCTGATCAACGCGATGAGCGGCAACGCCTTCGCCATGGCCACGGTATTCGCCCTCGGCGTACAGCCCTATATCAACAGCTCCATTATCATCCAGCTCCTCACCGTCGCCATCCCCGCCCTTGAGCGGATGCAGAAGGAAGGCGGCGAGGAGGGCCGCAAGAAGATCGCGGCCATCACCCGGTACACCACCGTGGGTATCGCCCTGCTCCAGGGCTTCGGCTACTTCACCCTGATCAATGCCAACGGCCTGATCAGCGGCGACCTGCCCACCTGGCTGGCCGGCATCATCATCGTCCTGTCCTTCACCGCGGGCTCCGCCTTCGTGATGTGGCTGGGCGAGCAGATTACCGAATTCGGCATCGGCAACGGCATCTCTGTGATCCTGTTTGCCGGTATCGTCTCCCGCTTCCCCAGCATGCTGATGAGCATGGTCCAGGGCGTGCAGAAGTGGTCCATGCACCTGACTGACAGCGAGATCTCCGCCATGGGCACCACCCAGGGCGAGGCCTTCCGCAACAGCCTGGTGCACCCCGCCATGATCCCCCTGATCGTCATCGGCGTCCTGGCCCTGGTGGTGTTCATTGTCTTCATCAACGACTCTGAGCGCCGTATCCCCGTCCAGTACGCCAAGCGCGTGGTGGGCCGGAAGATGTACGGCGGCCAGTCCAGCCATATCCCCATGAAGGTGAACATGAGCGGCGTTATGCCCATCATCTTCGCCCAGGCCATCGCCTCCCTGCCCGCCACCATCGCGGCGTTCATCCCCGGCGGCATGGACTCCACCTTCATGAAGGTGTTTGACTCCAATGGCCTGGTCTACGCCATCGTCTACTTCCTGCTGATCCTGGGCTTCAGCTACTTCTACGCCACGATGCAGTTCAATCCCATCGAGGTGGCCAACAACCTGAAGAAGAACGGCGGCTTCGTGCCCGGCTTCCGGCCCGGCAAGCCCACCGCCGACTTCATCCACAAGGTGCTGGGCAAGATCACCCTGTTCGGCGCCATCTATCTGGCTATCATCGCGCTGCTGCCCATCATCACCGCCAACATCATCAACCTGGCCAGCGGCTCTCAGATGGGCCGCAGCCTGTCCATCGGCGGAACTTCCATCATCATCGTTGTGGGTGTTGCTCTGGAGACTGTAAAGGCTCTGGAGGCCCAGATGCTCATGCGTCACTACAAGGGCTTCCTTGAGTAAGCGCAGGGAGGAAGAAATGAAGCTGATTCTCTTGGGAGCGCCTGGAGCCGGCAAGGGCACACAGGCTGAGATTCTCAGCAAAAAGCTGGGGATTCCCACCATTTCCACTGGCAACATCCTGCGCGCCGCCGTCAAGGCGGGCACCAGCGTGGGACTGAAGGCCAAGTCCTATATGGACGCGGGCAAGCTGGTTCCCGACGATGTCATTCTGGACATCGTGGAGGAGCGGCTGGCCCAGCCGGACTGCAATGACGGCTATATCCTGGACGGGGTGCCCCGCACCATCGCCCAGGCGGAGGCACTGGAGAAGCGCGGCATTATCTTTGACCACGTCATCTCTCTGGAGGTCTCCGACGAGGATATCGTAAAGCGTATGGACGGGCGCCGCGTCTGCTCCCACTGCGGCACCCCCTTCCACATTGAGTCCAACCCGCCAAAGGTGGCCGACGTGTGCGATGTGTGCGGCGGCGAGCTGATTGAGCGGGACGATGACAAGCCCGAGACGGTGCGTCATCGGCTGGAGATTTACCACCAGTCCACGGAGCCGCTGAAGGACTTCTACCAGAAGCGGGGCAAGCTGGACCCGGTGGCTGGCGCCCAGGGGACCATTGAGGCCACCACTCAGGCGATTGTGCAGATTCTGGAGGCGTAAAAGTGGAAATTATTTCCATTAAATCTCCCCGCGAAATTGAGCACATGCGCCGTGCCGGGCGGATTACCGCCGCGGCGCGGGAGCTGGCGGGCAGCATGGTCCGTCCCGGCGTGTCCACGCTGGAGATTGACGCCGCAGTCCGCAAGTTTATCGAAAGCCAGGGGGCCCGCCCCTCCTTCCTGGGGTACGGCGGGTTCCCCGGTTCCGCCTGCATCTCGGTGAACGAGGTGGTCATCCACGGCATCCCGGACCACCGGGTGCTCAAGGAGGGCGACATCGTCAGCGTGGACGTGGGGGCCTGCATCGACGGCTTCCACGGCGACTGTGCGGGCACCTACCCCTGCGGAGCGGTGAGCGAGGAGGCCATGCGCCTCATCCGCGTCACCGAGCAGAGCTTCTGGGAGGGCATGAAGTTCGCCCACCCCGGCTGCCGGGTCTCCGATATCTCCCATGCGGTTCAGAAGTATGTGGAGGGCAACGGGTACTCTGTGGTGCGGGACTTTGTGGGCCACGGCGTGGGCGCCAAGCTCCACGAGCCCCCCGAGGTTCCCAACTTCGGCCCCGCCGGTCACGGCGTCCGGCTTCAGCCGGGCATGACCATCGCGGTGGAGCCCATGGTGTGCGCCGGGCACTGGGAGGTCCGGGTCCTCAAGGACAAATGGACCACCGTCACCTGCGACGGCAGCCTGGCCGCCCACTATGAAAATACAATTCTCATCACCGAGGGCGGACAGCCCGAAATCCTGACCACCACTGGGTGAGAGGGTCGGTGAGCAGCATGGAAATCCAAACCGGACACATTGTGCGCGCCCTGGCCGGCCACGACAGCGGAAGCCTCTACTGCGTCATTGAGACGGAGGGAGACTTCCTGCTGCTGGCCGACGGAAAGGGGCGGAAGCTCACACGGCCCAAGCGGAAACGCAGAAAGCACGTGGAGCTGGCCGGTGCGTCCGGCCCCATGTCCGCCATCCCGGACTCCGACCGGGAGCTGCGGCGGGTTCTGGCCCGGACCAGAGACCAGCTGCGGGGCGGCAGTAAAGGTCAAGGAGGTAATCACGCTTGGCAAAAGACGATATGATCGAGCTGGAGGGCGTCGTCACCGAGGCCCTGCCCAACACCACCTTCAAGGTGGATATCGGTAATGGGCATATCATCCTGGCTCATATCTCTGGCAAGCTCAGAATGAACTTCATCAGGATCCTGCCGGGCGACAAGGTAACGGTGCAGATGTCGCCGTACGACTTGACCCGGGGCCGGATTACCTGGCGGAGCAAGTAAAACCCCCTCGCCGGGAGTCCGGCGGACAAGCGCTTCGCTGTGCGAAGCCTTGGCGCAAGGCGGAATTCACTTCCGCCGCGCAAGTCAGGCCGCGGGGTCCCCGCGCGGCGCTCAGGCGCCGGGTGGGGCACGGTGCAGATGTCGCCGTACGACTTGACCCGGGGCCGGATTACCTGGCGGAGCAAGTAAGGCGAGGGCCTTCCTGCTCATGGCGGGAGATAACCCGCCGTTCCATCAACGACCGGCGGCCGAGGGGCCTTGCCCCCGTCCACGCCGGGGCCATCAGGCTATCAGGAGGTTATCATTATGAAAGTAAGACCGTCCGTGAAGCCCATGTGCGAGAAGTGCAAGATCATCAAGCGCAAGGGCAAAGTCATGGTCATTTGCGAGAACCCCAAGCACAAGCAGAGACAAGGTTAAGTGGAGGTGCACGAGAAATATGGCACGTATTGCCGGCATTGACCTGCCCAAGGATAAGCGGATCGAGATCGGTCTGACCTATATCTATGGCATCGGGCGCACCAGCGCCAACAAGATCCTGGCCGAGACCGGGATCAACCCCGATACCCGCGTCAAGGACCTCACCGAGGCCGACGAAGCCGCGCTCCGTGAGTGCATCGCCCACAACTATACTGTGGAAGGCGACCTGCGTCGCGACGTCGCGATGGACATCAAGCGTCTGACCGAGATTGGCTGCTACCGCGGCATCCGTCACCGCAAGGGCCTGCCCGTCCGCGGCCAGCGCAGCAAGACCAACGCCCGTACCCGCAAGGGTCCCAAGCGTACCGTCGCCAATAAGAAGAAGTAAGGAGGGAGATACACATGGCTACTGCTGCTAATACCAAGGGCAAGAAAGTGGTGCGCAAGCGCCGCGAGCGTAAGAACGTTGAGAAGGGCCAGGTGCACATCCGCTCCTCCTTCAATAACACCATGGTTACCGTGACCGACATGGGCGGCAACGCCCTGTCCTGGGCCTCCTCCGGCGGCCTGGGCTTCCGCGGTTCCCGTAAGTCCACCCCCTTCGCCGCCCAGACCGCCGCCGAGACCGCCGCCAAGGCTGCCATGGAGCACGGCCTGAAGACCGTCGAGGTCTACGTGAAGGGCCCCGGCGCCGGCCGTGAGGCTGCCATTCGCGCCCTGCAGGCCGTGGGTCTTGAGGTCACCCTGATCAAGGACGTGACCCCCATCCCCCACAACGGCTGCCGTCCGCCCAAGCGTCGTCGCGTGTAAGAGAAGGAGGAAGAATCAATGGCAAAGAATATGCAGCCTATCGCCAAGCGCTGCCGTGCGCTGGGCATTTCTCCTGCCGCTATGGGCTACGCCAAGAAGGAGAGCAACCGCAATCCCGGCGGCCAGATGAGAAAGAAGAAGAGCGAGTATGCCCTTCAGCTGTCTGAGAAGCAGAAGGTCAAGTTCGTCTACGGCATCATGGAGAAGCAGTTCCGCTCCTACTATGAGAAGGCCACCCGCATGCCCGGCAAGACCGGCGACAACCTGCTGATCCTGGTGGAGCGCCGCCTGGACAACGCCGTGTACCGTCTCGGCTTCGCCAACACCCGCCGCGAGGCCCGTCAGCTGGTCAACCACGGCCACTTCACCGTCAACGGCCAGCGGGTGGACATCCCCTCCTACCTGGTGAAGGCGGGCGATGTGATCGAGGTCAAGGAGAGCAGCCGCTCTTCCGCCAAGTTCAAGAAGCTGACCGGCGAGGACGCCCCCAACGTGCTGCTGCCCCAGTGGCTGGAGCGCGAGAAGAACACCCTGAAGGGTACTGTCACCAAGCTGCCCGTCCGCGAGGACGTGGATCTGCCTGTTGAGGAGCACCTGATCGTCGAGCTGTACTCCAAGTAAGAGAGCGCGTACCCTCGATTATTGGTGAGCTGTAAAACCAGGCGGCGGGCTGCCCGGCCCGCCGCTGCGAAAAGGAGGGTAACACATGGTAGAAATCGAGAAGCCGCGCATCGAATGTGTGGAGAACCCCGGCGACGGCTCCTATGGCAAGTACGTGGTCGAGCCTCTGGAGCGTGGTTACGGCACGACTCTGGGCAATTCCCTGCGCCGCATTCTTCTCTCTTCTCTGCCCGGTACGGCAGTCACCTCCATCAAGATCGCCGGTGTGCAGCATGAGTTCTGCAGCATCCCCGGCGTGAAGGAGGATGTGACGGAGATCGTCCTCAACGTGAAGAGCATCATCGCGAAGCTCCACTGCGAGGGCGTCAAGACGGTCTATATCGAGGCCAGCGGCGAGTGCGAGGTCACCGCCGGTGACATCAAGGCCGACGGCGAGGTGGAGGTCCTGAATCCCGACCTTCACATTGCCACCCTGGGTCCCGACGCCTCCCTGAACATGGAGCTGACCCTGTCCCACGGCCGGGGCTATGTGCCCGCCGACCGGAACAAGCCGGCCCAGAACATCATCGGCGTTATCCCGGTGGACTCTGTGTACACCCCCGTGCGCAAGGTCAACTACACCGTGGAGCCCACCCGCGTGGGCGATCAGACTGACTTCGACAAGCTGACCCTGGAGGTGTGGACCAACGGTACCATCACCGCCAGAGACGCTGTGAGTCTGGGTGCCCGCATTCTCTGCGACCACTTCGTCCTGTTCACCGACCTGTCCGAGACCATGGGCAACAAGTCCACGGTGGTGGAGAAGGCCGAGGCGCAGCGGGACAAGGTGCTGGAGATGACCATCGAGGAGCTGGACCTGTCCGTCCGTTCCTTCAACTGCCTCAAGCGCGCCAACATCAACACCGTCGAGGATCTGATTTCCAAGACCGAGGACGAGATGATGAAGGTCCGCAACCTGGGCCGCAAGTCCCTGGAAGAGGTCGTCAACAAGCTGGCCATGATGGGCCTGAGCCTTGCCAGCGACGACAACTGAGCTTCCCCATATCGGAGGGCGGCCGCGGGCAAGTAACGTTCCCTCGCGGCCCCAGGCTCCGCCTGGGCGCTGTGCGCGCTTTCCAGAGAAGGCAGCGCCTTCTTCAGGACGAATTGAAAAGGAATTTTGCGTCTGCGTACGTGAAATCGAATAGGAGTGTTTTTCATGTCCGGATATCGTAGACTGGGCCGCCGCAGCGACCAGCGTAAGGCCATGCTTCGCGCCATGGTGACCTACCTGCTGGAGAACGGCCAGATTAAGACCACCCTGCCCCGCGCCAAGGAGGTTGCTCCTCTGGCTGAGAAGATGATCACCCTGGCCAAGAAGAACGACCTGGCTTCCTACCGTCAGGCGCTGTCCTTTATCACCAAGGAGGACGTGGCCAAGAAGCTCTTCTCCGAGCTCAACCTGAAGTATCAGGGCCGCGAGGGCGGTTACACCCGCGTGGTCAAGATCGGGCCCCGCCGCGGCGACGCCGCCGAGATGGCCATTGTCCAGCTCGTCTGAGCATAAAGGAAAAAACCAGCCGCCCGCCGCTCCCTATGGAGCGGCGGGCGGCTGACATTTTCGAACAAGACGCTTAGCGCCTTGTTCGAGTGAGATGCAGTCCGCCGCGCGCGGCATTTGTTCACATTTGGCGTACAAATGCCACACTTGCGGCCTGAAAGGTGTTTTCTCCGAGGCACATGTCCCCGGAGAAAACAGATTTCGTTTTATTCGCACCTGCGGGCGCGAACACTGCGAGGCTTTCTGAGAGGACGGGCCGTCTGCGGCTCCTTGGAGCGACGGGCGGCTCTTTTTGCGGCCCGCCCTGACGGCATGCACATGCAAAAATATTCTTGCATTTTCCGCCGGGAAAGGGTATAATGACCCCAAACCTTTGAAATGTGAGGTACCCCATGAACCGATCCGCCCTCACAACTGCATCCTTCTCCTTTACCTTTGGCTGGGCTCGATTTATGAGCGCCGGCTATTTTGCGTTGGGTAAATAAGAGGGATGAAATGAATGGCGCCGGCCCGGATTCCGGGGTTACAGGGCGGCGGTTATCTTCGTATCTGTTGCGGGGAGCACATTGATTTCATCAATGTGCTCCCTTTCTATTTTGCGAGGAAAAGAAAGGATGTTGGAATATGGTTGTCATTATGAAGCCGGGCACGCGGAAAGAGGATATCGACGCGCTGGCCGCCAGCTTTGAGGCTCAGGGTCTCAGGGTGGGAATCACCAACGGCGTGGGCTGCACCATTCTGGGCCTGGTGGGCGACACCACTGCCGTGGATATGGATAAAATCTCCATCAACCCCAATGTGGAGCGGGTCATGCGGGTTCAGGAGCCCTATAAGAAGGCCAACCGCAAGTTCCACCCCGAGGACACGGTGGTCACCGTGGGAAAGGCCAAGATCGGCGGCGGCAGCTTCGGTGTTATCGCCGGGCCCTGCTCCGTGGAGAGCGAGGAGCAGATTGTGGAGGTGGCTGAGGCGGTGAAGGCCTCCGGCGCGTCCATGCTCCGGGGCGGCGCCTTCAAGCCCCGCACCTCTCCCTACGCCTTCCAGGGCATGGGCGCCCCCGGCCTGGATCTGCTGGTGGAGGCCCGCCGGGCCACCGGCCTGCCCATTGTCTCCGAGATCATGGCCCCCCGCTACGTGGAGCTCTTTGAGGAAAAGGTGGACGTGGTCCAGATCGGCGCCCGGAACATGCAGAATTTCGAGCTGCTCAAGGAGGTGGGCAAGATGTCCAAGCCTATCCTTCTGAAGCGGGGCCTGTCCAACAGCTATGAGGAGTGGATCATGTCTGCCGAGTATATTATGGCCGGCGGCAATGAGAACGTGATCCTCTGTGAGCGGGGCATCCGCACCTTTGAGACCTATACCCGCAACACCCTGGACGTGTCCGCCATCCCGGCAGTCAAGCAGATGAGCCACCTGCCCGTCATCGTGGACCCCTCCCACGCCGCAGGCATGTACTGGATGGTGGAGCCCCTGGCTCTGGCGGCAGTGGCCGCCGGGGCCGACGGCCTTATCATCGAGGTCCACAACGACCCGGCCCACGCCAAGTGCGACGGCCAGCAGTCCCTCACCCCCAAGAAATTTGACGAGCTCATGGGCAAGGTGCGGGCCCTGGTGGGCATGATGGGGAAGACGCTGGTATGAAAACGCTGAACGTGAATCTGCCCGGCCGGGCCTACGACATCCTTATAGAGCGGGGGCTCCTCTCCCGGGCGGGGGAGCTGTGCCGGGCAGCACTGCCCAGAGCCGGCCGCCTCTTTGTGGTGACCGACTCCACAGTGGGCCCCCTGTACCTGAACCGGCTCATCCCCTCTCTGGAGAACGCCGGATTTGAGACCGCCGTCTGTGAAATTCCGGCCGGGGAGGCATCCAAGTGCGTGGAGCAGCTCTCCCGGCTGTGGGAGCACATGATGGACTTCGGACTCACCCGCACCGACGCGGTGGCAGCCCTGGGCGGCGGCGTGGTGGGGGACCTGGCGGGCTTTGCCGCCGCCACCGTCCTCCGGGGCGTGGACTTTGTCCAGATCCCCACCACACTCCTCTCCCAGGTGGACTCCGCCGTGGGCGGCAAGGTGGCCATCGACCTCCAGCACGGCAAGAACCTGGCTGGGGCCTTCTGGCAGCCCAGACTGGTGCTGATGGACCCGGCAGTGCTGGGTACCCTGGACGACAAGACCTTTGCCGACGGCATGGCCGAGGTCATCAAGTACGGCTGCATCCGGGACGCGGCCTTCCTCTCCTGGCTGGAGCAGCGCCCCTCCCGGCAGGAGATTATGGCGGAGATTGAACACGTTCTGTATACCTGCTGCGATATAAAACGTGCTGTTGTGGTGGAGGACGAGCGGGACACCGGCGCCCGCATGATACTCAACTTTGGCCACACCCTGGGCCACGCCTACGAACTGGCGGGACACTACCGGATCTGGACCCACGGCCAGGCGGTGGCCGCCGGTATGGTGAAGGCGGCGGAGCTGGGGGTAACCCTGGGCGTCACTCCGGCGGGGCTGCCCGAGCGGATCGGCGTGCTGCTGGGCTGCTTCGGCCTGCCGGTGGCCATCCCCTGCGCCCATGAGGATTACGCCGCCGCCGTGGGCCTGGACAAGAAGGGGGCTGGGGATTCCATCTCGGTCATTCTGCTGGAGGAGGCGGGCCGGGCCGTGGCCCACCCCATGCCCAAGGCCAAGCTGCTGGAGGAACTGAAATGAACGTCACCATAACACCCACCCTGCTCCACGGCTCCGTCACCCCGCCGCCCTCCACCGCAGGCCGGCGGCCTGCGGGCGGCATCTTCGGCGGTTTCGCCGCAGGCGGGAGCCGAAGCGCCATCCTCTGGCTTTTGGAGGGAGAAAGGAGATGGAGTGTATGAATGTGACCATAACACCCACCCAGCTCCACGGCTTCGTCACGCCTCCCCCCTCCAAAAGCCAGGCCCACCGGCTGCTCCTGGCCGCCGCCCTGGCCCACGGCGCCAGCACGCTCTCCAACGTGGCTTTCTCCCAGGACATCCAGGCCACCGTCCGCTGCCTGGAGGCGCTGGGCGCCGATGTCCGGAGAGAGGGAGATTGCCTGTCCGTCACGGGCCTGGGCGGCAAAACGGCCTCCGGGGGCGAACTGCCCCGGCTGGACTGCGGGGAGAGCGGCTCAACCCTGCGCTTTCTCATCCCGGTGGCCCTGGCCGTCCGGGGCGGCGGCGTGTTCACCGGCCGCGGCCGCCTGATGGAGCGGCCCCAGGAGCCCTATTTCGCCATCTTCCGGGAGAAGGGCGTCTCCTACGGGCAGAAGGGCGATACGCTCACGGTCAGCGGTCGGCTCGCCCCCGGGGTATACACCCTGCCGGGGAATGTGTCCTCCCAGTTTATCACCGGCCTGCTTTACGCCCTGCCTCTGCTGCCCGGCGACTCGGAGATCCGCCTCACCACCCCGCTGGAGAGCCGGGGCTATGTGGATATGACCATGGACGCCCTGAAAGAGTTCGGCGTGGCGGTGAAGTATGACGGCGATCGCATTTTCCGGGTGCCCGGGAATCAGACCGGCCATCCCGCCGCCATGACCGTGGAGGCCGACTGGTCCAACGCCGCCTTCTGGTACGCCGCGGTCGGGCTGGGCTGTGAGCTGGATATTCAGGGCCTGAACGCCTTCTCCTGCCAGGGGGATATGCGCATCGCGGCGTTCTACACCGCGCTGCGGGGGGAGGAGATGGCCCGGGAGGCAGGGCTGACCCTCCGCCGCACCGAAAGGCTCGGCGAGCGGCGGGCGCTGGAACTGGATGTGAGCCAGTGTCCCGATCTGGTGCCCCCTTTGGCTGCCCTGGCCGCCCTGACGCCGGACTGTGACACCACTATCGCCAATGCCGCCCGGCTGCGCATCAAGGAGAGCGACCGGCTCTCCACGGTGACGGAGGTGCTCACCACCCTGGGGGCGGAGGTGAAGGAGTACGCCGACCATCTGGTTATCGTAGGAAAAGACCACCTGCCCGGTGGCGTCACCGTCTCCGGCCACAACGACCACCGTATCGCCATGATGGCCGCCATTGCCGCCGTGCGGTGCGGCGCCCCCGTCACTGTCACCGGGGCGGAGTGCGTGGGCAAGTCCTACCCCAGCTTCTGGGAGGAATATGCCAGACTTGGAGGACAGATTGCGGTCAGCGAATAATCCCCCACCGAAAGGAAGTGCGATTCCATGAAGCATATCATCTTCGGCGAGTCCCACGGCCCCGCCATCGGCGTGGTGTTGGAGCATGTGCCCCCGGGCATTGCGGTGGATATGGACTTTATCCGCGCTGAGATGGCCCGCCGGGCCCCGGGGAAGAGCCCCATGTCCACCGCCCGGCGGGAGGCCGACGAGCCCCGCATCCTCTCGGGGGTCTTTGAGGGGAAAACCACCGGAACCCCCCTGTGCGCGGTGATTGAGAACACGGACACCCGCTCCAGGGACTACGCCAAGTTGAAGGACCTGCCCCGGCCCGGCCACGCCGACTACGCCGGCCGTGTCCGGTATGAGGGCTGCAACGACTACCGGGGCGGCGGCCACTTCTCCGGCCGTCTCACCGCGCCGCTGGTCTTTGCTGGGGCACTGGCCAAGCTGATTCTGAAGGAGAAGGGCGTCACCGTGTCCGCTGTCATCTCCAACGTGGGCGGCGTGGCTGACCCCACCCCGGAGCAGGTGGAGGAAATTGTCCTGGCCGCCAAGGGCGACCTGGACAGCGTGGGCGGCGCTATTCGCTGCACCGTGGACGGCCTGCCCGCCGGACTGGGCGCCCCGGACTATGGCCGCAACGTGGAGGGTATCTTTGCCCAGCAGCTGTACGCCGTCCCGGCGGTGAAGGCGGTGGCCTTTGGAGCCGGCTTCGGTTTCGCCGCCATGCGGGGCAGCCAGGCCAACGACCCATTTTATATGGACGGGGATACGGTCCGCACCCGCACCAACCACACCGGCGGCGTCAACGGCGGCATCACCAACGGCATGCCGGTGGTCTTTGAGGCGGCTATCCGGCCCACCCCCTCCATCGCCCAGGAGCAGGATACCGTGGACCTGTCCACCGGCACCGACGCCAAGCTGGTCATCGAGGGCCGCCACGACCCCTGCATCGTCCACCGGGCCGTGCCCGTCATCGAAGCCGCCGCGGCTCTCGCGGCCTGCGAACTGCTGGGCATCTGACGCGGCGGCTTCGGGGGCCCCGCCGGGCGGGGCGCGCCTTTTGGCGCGTACAAGTATTTTCCCGTGGGAAAACCTTGGCGCAGGCGGAATTCACTTCCGCCGAGCAGGTGAAAAATAATAGGGCTCCCGCGCCGCTCTGCGGCGTGGGAATGCCGCCGCGGCTCTCGCGGCCTGCGAACTGCTGGGCATCTGATATGCCGGTTCACGGGGCCATGTGGTCCCCATTTCAACAACAGGAGTGACCTTTTTATGTCTCAGCTGGAGGAGTACCGAGACCAGATTGACGCCGTGGACAGGGAGATGGTGGCGCTGTTCCGCCGCCGGATGGACATCACGGCCAAGGTGGGCCAGTACAAGCTGGAGCGGCAGATGCCGGTGCTGGACGCCGCCCGGGAGCGCCGGGTGGTGGAGGCCCGCACCGCCATGGTGGCCGACCCCGCCCTCAAGGCGGACGTGGCCGAGCTGTACGCATCCATCATGGCCATCTCCCGCCGCCAGCAGCGGCGGCTGGTCCACGAGGGGACCGAGGACCCGGGCTACGCCGCCTGGCTTGCCGATCTGTCTCGCTCCCGCAGGCCGGTGGAGAATCCCCGGGTGGCATACCAGGGGGAGCCGGGATGTTACAGTGAGGAGGCCGCTGTGGGCTTCTTCGGGCCAGGGGTGAACAGCCGGGGCATGGCCTGGTTCACCGACGTGTTCGCCGCCCTGGACGCGGGCGAGGCGGACTATGCAGTCCTGCCGGTGGAGAACAGCTCCACCGGCTCCATCCGGCAGGTGTACGACCTGCTGGCCCAGTACCGCTACTACATCGTGGGGGAGTGGCAGGTGAAGGTGGAGCACTGCCTCATGGCCCTGCCCGGGGTGACCATGGAGGACATCCGCACGGTCTACTCCCACGAGCAGGGGCTCATGCAGAGCGAGCGCTTCCTGGATGCCCACCGGGACTGGCGGCGGGTGCCCACCCTGGACACCGCAGGCTCCGCCAGGGAGGTGGCCGCATCAGGCGACCGCACCGCCGCCGCCATCTGCTCCCGCCGGGCAGCTGAAATTTACGGTCTGAACATCCTGGCCGAGGGGGTCAACTACAACAACGCCAACACCACCCGCTTTGTGGTGGCCTCTCCTGTGCCGGAGCACCGAAAAGAGCGCAACAAGATCAGCGCCCTCTTCACCCTGCCCCACCAGAGCGGTTCCCTCCACGAGATTCTCACCATCTTCGCCGTGCAGAACCTGAACCTGCTGAAGATTGAGTCCCGGCCCATCCCCGGCCG
This sequence comes from uncultured Pseudoflavonifractor sp., assembly GCA_904419835.1. Classification (GTDB taxonomy): domain Bacteria; phylum Bacillota; class Clostridia; order Oscillospirales; family Oscillospiraceae; genus Pseudoflavonifractor. Next base: position 15,944 of record CAJFTA010000028.1, read on the forward strand.
GAACTGGGAATACCTCTTCTTCCTGGAGTTCACCGGCGATCTGGACGCCCCCGGCATGGACGGCGTGCTCCACGAGCTGAGCCAGCTGGCCGCAGGCATGCGGATTCTGGGCAACTTCAAGGCCTATGAGCCGGAGGAGCAGCCATGAATCTGGTGCTCATCGGCATGCCGGGCAGCGGCAAGTCCACGGTGGGGAAGATTCTCTCCCGGATGCTCTGCATGCCCCTGGCGGACACCGACAGCATGGTGGAGCAGGCCGCCGGAAAGACCATCCCGGCGCTCTTTGCTCAGGAGGGGGAGGCCGCCTTCCGGGACCGGGAGACCGCCGCCGCCCGTCAGGCGGCTGCCCTTGACAACACTGTCATTGCAACAGGGGGCGGGATTGTCCTCCGGCCGGAGAACATGGAGGCCCTCGCCGCCACTGGAATGATCTTTTTCCGGGACCGGGACCTGGAGGACATTTTGGGAGAGGACCACATGGGCCGTCCCCTGGTGGGCAAGGACCCGGAGAAGCTGAGGATTCTCTATACCCAGCGCATAGAGTTATATCGAAAATACGCCCAGTATATTATTTCCAATACAAAAACAGCGGAGGAGGCGGCAGCGCGCATCGCCGCCCTCTATCGGGAGGCATGTCAGCCATGAAATTTCTCATCCTCAACGGCCCAAATCTGAACCTGCTGGGCAAGCGGGAGCCTGGCATCTACGGCGAGAACAGCTACGAGGCGCTGTGCGCCCGGCTGGAGGCCTTTGCGGCAAATCACGGCTCCACCGCAGTGTGCTTCCACTCCAACCACGAGGGGGCCATCATCGACGCCATCCACGCCGCCGACGGGGTGTACGACGCCATCATTATGAACCCGGGCGCCTTCACCCATTACAGCTACGCCATTCTGGACGCCCTGAAGGCCGTCAGCGTGCCCTGCATTGAGGTTCATATCTCCAACGTCCACCAGCGGGAGGAGTTCCGACACAGGAGCGTCACCGCACCCGCCTGCGTGGGCCAGATCTGCGGCCTGGGCCTCTACGGATATGAGGCCGCCATGGGTTACTTTCTCTCGAGAGAGAAAGTAACCAAAGAGAGCCTCCATTCCTGAAGGCGTGGCCCGCAATCTCAACGGGGAGAGTTGGACATGAAGGTAGAACTCACAAACACCACAAAAAAGCTCTGCGTCATCGGCGACCCGGTGCTCCACTCCAAGTCGCCCCTGATTCACAACACCATGCTCGCCGCCCTGGGGCTGGACTATGTCTACCTGTGCCAGAGCGTACCCCGCGGCGGCGCGGAGGAGTGGCTTAGATGCGCCAAATTTGCCGGGTACGCCGGGTTCAACGCCACCATGCCCCACAAGGAGGCCCTTTTCCCCCTCATGGACCAGGCCGATGAGGACGCCCGGCTGTACCGGGCAGTCAATACGGTCTGTATAAAAGCCGGGAAAGTATACGGATACAACACCGACGGCCGGGGATTTATCCGGGCGCTGGAGGATTTGGACACCGCGCCGGAGGGGAAAACCGTCCTCCTGCTGGGGGCGGGAGGCGCCGCCCGGGCGGTGGCCCTCAAGCTGGTGCAGCAGGGGGCGAGGGCGGTGTTCGTGTGCAACCGGACGGTGGAGAAGGCCGCGGCCCTCTGCGCCCACGACCCGCTGGGCCGGCTGGCCCCAGCCGGATTTGATTCCGCCGCCCTGTGCCGCCTGTCCCAGCGGGCGGATCTGGTGGTCAACTGCACCAGTTTGGGCATGGAGGGGACACAGGGACAGTTTGAGGACCTGTCCTTCCTGGAAGCGCTGCCTGACGGTGTGCCGGTGTTCGACCTGATCTACGCCCCCGCCGAGACGGAGCTGCTCCGTCGGGCCAGGGAGTTGGGGCACCCCACCGCCAACGGCCTGGGCATGCTGGTCTATCAGGCGGTGTTTGCCCTGGAGCACTTTACCGACACTACGATTGACGCCGCCGCCATGGCGGAGGTACTGAGAAGCGTTTTGACATGACAGAGCAAGGGCCGGTCTCCGCCGCAGCGGAGACCGGCCCTGTCGTCTATATGCCCGGGATATTCAGGCTCCCTTGTATTTTTTCCTGGTGGCGATGCCGCCGCGGATGTGCCGCTCCGCCTTGTTTTCCTCCAGGACCCGCTTGGCCTGCTCATACAGCGGGCGGTTGAACCCGGGCAGACGTTCCGATAAGTCCTTATGAACCGTTGATTTGCTGATACCGAACTTCCGGGCGGCGCTGCGCACCGTGGCTCTGTTCTCTATGATGTAAAGCGCCAGCTGACAGGCGCGCTCCTCGATATTCCCCTTCAAACAGCAACACTCCCTGCTTGTTTCTGGGGCATATATATGCGCCGGAACCGGAGGATATGAAGTTGAGGCCCATTCACGCCGTTTTTCGGGGAGATTGTAAATCTTGCGTAAATCCCATTGATAACCGCTGGAAAATCGCGTAAACTAAATTGAATAGACTAGTTAATTGCGAGGTGTCAGGGAAATGAAATGCGGGATTGTGGATTTGGGTTCCAATACCATCCGGCTTTCCATCTACCACTGGGAGGGGCGGCAGTTTAAGCTGCTGATGAACAAGAAGGAGATGGCCGGTCTGGCCGGCTATATTAAGGACGGCGTGCTGTCCGACAGAGGCATTCTGGTGGCCTGCCAGGTGCTGTCCGGCTTTAAGGCGCTGCTGGAGAATTTTGATATCCGGGATATTCACGTATTCGCCACCGCTTCCCTGCGGAACATCGTCAACACGGAGGATGCGCTGGATACCATCCGGGCGGTCACCGGCGTGACGGTGGAGGTGGTCTCCGGCTCGGACGAGGCCACACTCTCCTTCCTGGGTGCCACCGTGGGCGGCGGAGCCCCAGACACCGGCCTGCTGGCCGACATTGGCGGCGGCTCCACCGAGCTGGTCGCCTATGAGAAAGGGGGCATCACCTCCGGGTGCAGCCTGCCCATGGGCTCCCTGTCCCTGTTTACCAGGTATGTGACCGGCCTGTTCCCCACCCGGGAGGAGCGCCACGCCATCCGGGACCAGGTGGAGGCTGAACTGGAGCGGGCCAAGACTCAGGGCGTCCGCTGCGCCCATCTCACCGGCGTGGGCGGCACCATCCGGGCGGCGGCCAAGCTGTGCAACGACCTGTCGGGCACCGACCAGAACAACCGCACCATCCCCGCCGAGGAGATCCGGGCCTTGTACAAGGACCTGAAGAAGGGGGACCAGGCCACCCTGCGGCAGATTCTCCGTACGGTCCCCGACCGGGTCCATACCATCCTGCCCGGACTGGCCATTCTCAACGCGGTGCTCAAGAGCTATGAAGTGGAGACAGTGTTGGTGAGCCCCTGCGGCGTGCGGGAGGGCTACCTGCTTCAGCGGGTGATGGGAGTGAACGGACATGAGTAAGACAGTGGACACCCGCTATACCCAGGAACGGGAGCTCTCCTGGCTGCGGTTCAACGAGCGGGTGCTGGAGGAGGCCAGGGACGAGACCGTTCCCCTGTTCGAGCGGCTGAAGTTCGCCGCCATCTTCACCAGCAACCTGGACGAATTCTTCATGATCCGGGTGGGTTCCATCTACGACATGACCCTCTCCAGGCAGGACTATGTGGACAGCCGCAGCGGCCTTACCCCTGCAGAGCAGATTCAGGCCATCTGCAAGGCGGTGCCCGCCCTGTACAAGCAGCGGGACAAGATCGTCTCCCAGCTGGAGAAGCGCCTGCGGGCCTGCAATATCTGCGCCCTGAAGCCGGACGAGCTGGACGGCAAGGAGCGCAAGCAGGCGGAGCGCTGGTTCCGGGACTATGTGCAGCCGGTTCTCTCCCCCATGGTGATGGACAGCCACCACCCCTTTCCCCATCTGCCCTCCAAGAGCCTGAACATCGTCCTCTCCCTCCGCCGGGACGGAGAGCGGAAGTTCGGCCTGGTGTCCATTCCACGGGCTCTGCCCGCCTTCTTCCAGCTGGAGGAGCGGGGCCTGCGGTATCTGCTCACCGAGCAGATTGTCCTGGCCTACGCCGACTTCCTCTTCGACTCCTACCAGATTGAGGAGAAGTACGTCATCTCGGTCACCCGCAACGCGGACATCAGCCCGGAGGATGAGGACTACGACGTCATGGAGGACTTCCGGGAGCACATGCAGAAGGTGCTCAAGAAGCGGGCCCGGCTCGCCCCCGTGCGGCTTGAGGTCCAGGGGCACCCCTCCGAGGAGCTGCTGGGCTACCTGTGCCAGCGGCTGGACCTGCCGCGGGAGCACGTGTTCTTCTCCAAAGCCCCCCTGGCCATGGGGTATGTGTACACCCTGGAGGGCAAGCTGCCCCCGGAGAGCGCCGCCGCCCTGTGCTATACCAAGTACACCCCTCAGTGGCCCGCCGGGCTTAACCGGAACGAGAAGATGATCCCCCAGATCCTCCGGCGGGACGCCCTGCTCTTCTACCCCTACCACTCCATGGACCCCTTTCTCCACCTGGTGAGGGAGGCCGCCAACGACCCCGCTGTCCTGGCCATCAAAATCACCATCTACCGCCTGGCCTCCACGGCCAAGCTGGTGGAGTACCTGGCGGCGGCAGCGGAGAACGGCAAGGACGTCACCGTGCTCATGGAGCTGCGGGCCCGCTTTGACGAGCAGAACAACATCGCCTGGGCCGAGCGGCTGGAGGAGGCGGGCTGCACCATCCTCTACGGCTTTGAGCACTACAAGGTCCACTCCAAGATCTGCCTCATTACCCGGCGGGACAAGGCCCGCATCCAGTACATCACCCAGATCGGAACGGGCAACTACAACGAAAAGACCGCCAAGCTGTACACCGACTTCTGCCTCATGACAGCCAGCCCGGCCATCGGCGCCGACGCAGCCGCCTTCTTCCAGAATATGTCCACCTCCAATCTGGAGGGGGACTACCAACAGCTGCTGGTGGCGCCCCACGGGCTCAAGCCCCAGCTCATGGCCCTCATGGACGGGGAGATTGAAAAGGCCCGGCAGGGCAGGCCCGCCCGCATCTTCATCAAGGTCAACTCGGTCACCGACCGCCACCTCATCGACAAGCTGGCCGAGGCCAGCCAGGCCGGAGTGCCCATCACCATGAACGTCCGGGGTATCTGCTGTCTGCGGCCCGGGGTGCCCGGCCTTACCGACCACATCCGGGTATTCTCCATTGTGGGCCGGTTCCTGGAGCACCCACGCATCTACGCCTTCGGCGTCGGCGAGGAGACTAAGGTCTACATCGGGTCCGCCGACCTGATGACCCGCAACACCCAGCGGCGGGTGGAGATTGCCTGCCCGGTTATCGACCCCGCTGTCCGGCGGCAGATTAAGCACTATGTGGAGCTGTTCTGCGCTGACAATGTAAAGGCCCGCAACCTCTGCGTGGACGGAGCCTATGCCACGGTGCCCCGGCCGGAGGGAGCCCCCGCGCTGGACGCTCAGGCCACCCTGATGGCGGAGGCCCTTCAGGAGGCCACCTCCACTCAGACCGCTCCCGCTCCCCAGGAGCGCCGCCCCGGCCTGCTGGGCCGTCTGCTGGGAAGGCTGAAGGGATAAACAACAAAAAAGCTCCGGCGCGTCTCGCCTCTGAGACGCGCCGGAGTTTTTTTTGTTTGAGTTACACGTTAAACCGGAAGAGGACGATGTCTCCATCCTTCATCACATACTCCTTGCCCTCGGAGCGCACGAGGCCCTTTTCCTTGGCGGCGGCCATGGAGCCGCAGGCCTTCAGGTCCTCAAAAGACACCACCTCGGCGCGGATAAAGCCCCGCTCAAAGTCGGTGTGGATCTTGCCGGCGGCCTGGGGGGCCTTGGTACCCTTTTTAATCGTCCAGGCCCGGCACTCGTCCTCGCCGGCGGTGAGGAAGGAGATGAGGCCCAGCAGGGTGTAGCTGGCCTTGATGAGCCGGTCCAGACCGGACTCAGCGATGCCCAGGTCGTCCAGGAACATCTTCTTCTCGTCGGCGTCCAGCTCGGCGATTTCGGCCTCCAGCTTGGCGCAGACGGGAATCACCTGGGCCCCCTCCTTGGCGGCCAGCTCCTCTACAATCTTGTAATAGGCGTTGCTCTGGCAGTCGGCAAAGCCGTCCTCGTCCAGATTGGCGGCGTAGATGATGGGCTTCAGGCTCAGCAGCTCGGAGGTGGCGATAAGCTCGGCATCGTCCTCGTCGCACGCAAAGGAGCGGGCGGAGTTGCCGTCGTTGAGCCAGTCCTTCAGGGCGGAGAACACCTCCACCTCGTGGAGGTACTTCTTGTCGCCCTTGGCGGCCTTCTGGGCCCGGTCGATGCGCCGCTCCACCATCTCCACGTCGGCCATGATGAGTTCGATGTCAATGACGCCGATGTCGCCGGCGGGGTCTACGGGCACGTTGGTGCTGGTGTCGGCCACCACGTGCATGATGTTCTCATCGTCAAAGCAGCGGACCACGTGGACAATGGCGTCGCACTCACGGATGTTGGCCAGGAACTTGTTGCCCAGGCCCTGACCCTTGGAGGCGCCCTTCACCAGACCAGCGATGTCCACAAACTCCACCACTGCGGGGGTGGTCTTCTTGGGCTGATAGAACGCGGAGAGCCAGTCCAGCCGACTGTCGGGCACGGCCACCACGCCCACGTTGGGGTCGATGGTACAGAAGGGGTAGTTGGCGCTCTCGGCGCCGGCGTTGGTAATGGCGTTAAACAGGGTGCTCTTGCCCACGTTGGGCAGACCCACGATTCCCAGTTTCATCGGTTGAAAACCCTCTTTCGGTATTTTAACCCTAGTATTATATAGTATGACGGGCCAAAAAACAAGCCTTTGGACGGCGGGAAGGACGATTTCAGCGCGCCGGTGGAAATTCCATACGGGATTTCCACCGGCGCGCTGATCTGTGGCACACTATTCCTTTACAAAGTAGCTCCGCAGCACGGCCAGACTCTCTTCCCGCATGACGCCGGCGGTCACCTCCGGCCTGAGATAAGAATTCTCAAAGACAATTTTGCTGCACGCGCTTCCCTTTTCGTGAATCAGCTCACACAGGTCGATATCGCTTGCCCCGTAGACCAGCCGGCCGAGGTTGGTCCAGACCATGGCCCCGCTGCACATGAAGCAGGGCTCGCAGCTGGAGTAGAGGGTATACGCGTGCAGGCCGGTTATGCCGGTCTCCTCACTGAACTTGCGAATCAGCCCCAGTTCAGCGTGATAGGTGAAATCATGGCGGCTGTAAATCTGGTTCTCATTTGTACAGACAATCTGATTGTCCTTGACCAGCACCGCGCCGAAGGGCTCATTTCCGTGCCTGGCCGCCTCCGCCGAAAGCCGGATGGCCTCCTTCATAAATTCTCTGTCCCAATCCATGTGGTCTCCTCCTTGCCGCTGTTCCGGTTGTCTTTTTGAAGTATTATAATACCATGTTCAGGCATTTTTTCAAGCACGGGAACGGCGGGGCGGCATGCCTCAGATGGGCAGCAGGACGGAGGCGATATTGAAGTAGACCACCAGGGAGATGGCGTCCACAATGGTGGTGATAAGGGGGGCCGCCATGATGGCCGGGTCGGCGTGGAACAGCTTGGCAGCCATGGGCAGCACGCCGCCCACGGTCTTGGCCAGCAGTACGGTGACAAAGAGGGCGAGAGACACCGTGAGGGCAATCATCTCGCTGCCGGGATAGGTGATGATGAGCCGGACAAAGTTGACCGTGCTGAGGATCACGCCCACCATCATGCTGACCAGCAGCTCCTTCCAGAACACCTTCATAAAGTCCTTGAGCTGGATCTCGCCCACGGCCATGCCCCGGATGATGAGGGTGCTGCTCTGGCTGCCGGCGTTTCCGCCGGTATCGGTGAGCATGGGGATAAAGGTGACCAGCAGGGGCATGGCGGAAAAGGCGGCCTCGTACCGGCCCAGAATGCCGCCGGTGATCATGCCCGAGATCATCAGCACCAGCAGCCACATGATGCGGTGCCTGGCCAGGGTGAAGGCGCTGGTCTTGAGGTAGGGCTTCTCCGAGGGGGCCATGGCGGCCATTTTCTCAAAGTCCTCGGTGGCCTCCTCCTCCATGACGTCCATGCCGTCATCCACGGTGACAATGCCCACCAGCCGGTTCTCCGTGTCCACCACGGGCATGGAGATGAAGTCGTACTTCATCATCCGGCCCACCGCAGCCTCCTGGTCCTCGGTGGTCTCGGCGGTGATGACGTCGGTCTCCATCAGGTCCTCCACCCGCTGTTCGTCCCGGGCGATGAGCAGCTCCCGCACGGTGATGACGCCCTCCAGATGGCGGGCGTTGTCCGTGACGTAGCAGGTGTAGATGCTCTCCGAGTCCTCACCGGTGCGGCGGATGTGGGCAATGGCCTCGGCCACCGTCATGGACTTCTTCAGATCCATGAACTCGGCGGTCATAATGCTGCCAACCGAGTTCTCCGGGTAGTTGAGAAACTGATTGATAAGCCTGCGGGTCTCGGGGCGGGCGTTCTTCAGCACCCGCTTGACCACATTGGCGGGCAGCTCCTCCAGCATGTCCACCGCGTCGTCCACATAGAGCTCCTCCACAATGGCGGACAGCTCCTGATCCGTGGCGGCGCCCAGAATGGCCTCCTGGTTCTCGGGGGACAGGTTGGAGAACACCTCCGCCGCCAGCTCCTTGGGCAGGGTGCGGAACACCACCGTGGCCTGCTCGGTGGTCAGCTCCTCCATGAACTCGGCGATGTCCACCTCGTTTTCCTCGGCCAGAATGGCCTGAAGGGCGTGGTAATCCCGGCGCTCCAGCAGGGCGCGGAGCACCTCAAAATGATTCTTCTTTTCCATCGGATATTCCTCCTGTTTGATGAGATGACAGCGAGGAAGTCACCAAATGGACAAAGCCGCAGCAGGACCGCCGGACAATCCGTCCAGCCGCCCTCTGCGGCGATACTCAAAAGGGGCTCCGATCAGGAAGAGGGGCACAGGCGGACAGCGCCGGCCCGGACCCGCAAATGAATATCACTGCCCATTTTCGTACTTCGGCCGCATTGGTCCACCTGATTTTCCTCCTTTTTCCTATTATTTGACTGGGAATTTCCAGACGCCCCATGAGGATAGCATACCCTGCCCGCAAAATCAACCCCTGTTTGTCCATTTTCGGCTATTTTTAGCGAATATGCACGATTTATTTCCTTGACGCCTTAATGGCTTACAAAATCTCGTCCACAAGCGCCCGCACTCCTGTTTTCAATTGGTTTTGAACTTCCGCTTTCCTGTGCATCGGACAGAGAAAAATGATCGCGCTCCCTACTTGTCAAGAAGGGGCGGAGCGTGTAGAATCGTAGGGCAGTGCGTCAAATTTTCCAGGAGGTGTTCCCATGCGGCTGCTGCGTCCGTCCGGCGACATTACCCAGGGTGCTATTTGGAAGCATCTGCTGGCCTTTTTCGTTCCCCTCTGGTTTGGTACCTTCTTTCAGCAGCTCTACAACACGGTGGACACCCTGGTGGTGGGCCGCTTCGTGGGCAAGGTGGCGCTGGCCGCCGTGGGCTCCACAGGCGCCCTGGTCAACCTGACGGTGGGCATCTTCACCGGCCTGGCCAGCGGTGCGGTGGTGGCCATTGCCCAGCACTACGGCGCCCGCCGGTGGGAGGACCTGCGCAAGGGCGTCCACACCGCCATGCTCCTCTCCCTGCTCATCGGCGCTTTCTTCATGGTGGCGGGCTTCTTCCTTACCCCTTGGGCCCTCAGGGCGCTGGGGACCAGGGCGGACGCGTTTCCCGGCGCGGAGCTCTATCTGAAGATCTACTTCCTGGGCATGATCCCCAACGTGGTGTACAACATGGGCACCGGCGTGCTCCGGGCTGTGGGCGACTTCCGGCGGCCCCTCTACTTTCTCATCGCCGCGTCGGTCTGCAACATTGTACTGGACCTGGTGCTGGTGCTGTGCTTCCGTCTGGACGTGGCGGGCGTGGCCATCGCCACGGTGTGCTCCCAGGTGCTCTCCGCCGTACTGGTGGTGGTCTCCCTGATGCGGTCGGAGACGGCGCCCTACCGCTTCTTCCCCAGGCAGATGCGGCTCTACGCCGAACCGATCCACAGTATTCTGGTCATCGGCGTACCCACTGCTCTCCAGTCGGTCATGTACAGCGCCTCCAATCTGTTCATCCAGGCTGCCATCAACTCCTTCAGCACCGACGCCGTGGCCGCCTGGACCGCCTACGGCAAGCTGGATGTGTTCTTCTGGATGACCATCACCGCCATGTCCCAGTCCCTCACCACCTTTGCCGGCCAGAACTACGGCGCCGGGCAGTATGAGCGGCTCAAGCAGGGTGTGCGGGTCTCCACGGCCATGATGGCGGGCTTTACCCTGGCCATCAGCGCGGCCATGTTCCTTCTGGCCCGGCCTCTGGTGGCCTTCTTCTGCCCGGATGACGACGTGCTGGCAATTGGAATTGAGCTGGTGCGGTTCCTGGTGCCCACCTATATCACCTATATCCTGATTGAGCTGCTCACCGGCGCCATCCGGGGCGCGGGCAAGTCCCTGATACCCATGGTCATCTCGGTGCTGGGCGTGTGCGTGCTCCGCCTGGCCTGGCTCTTCTTTGTGGTGCCTGTTCACCACACCCTGCTGATGGTGGCCGCCAGTTACCCCATCACCTGGACCATCACCTCGGCGGCCATCTGGATTTACTACCGATTCGGCCACTGGCTGGAGCCCAGGGAAAAGACAGTGCAGAAGGCATAAAAAACGCCGCCCGTGCCTCTCCTCAGGCACGGGCGGCGTTTTATCTCTCATGTGACGGATACAATCAGTAGGACACGCCCCAGTAGATCATGTGCTTGGCGGGCCTGCCGCAGACGGGGCACACGTCGCCCAGGTGCTCCTGCTCCAGGGGCATGCACCGGGAGGTGACGCCGGCCTCCTCCTTCATGCGGATCTCACAGGCCTCGTCGCCGCACCACATGGTCTTGGCGAAGCCGCCCCGCTCCTTCATCTTCTCCCGGACCTCCTCCAGGCTGGAGCAGGCGTAGGTGTTGTCCTCCAGGTTCTTCTTGGCCCGCTGGTACAGGCCGTCGTGGATGGCGTCCAGCATGGCGGCCACGGTCTCCTCAATGCCGTCCAGGGAGACAAAGCGCTTCTCGCCGCTGTCCCGGCGGACCAGGACGCACTGGTTCTTTTCCATGTCCTTAGGGCCCAGCTCCAGGCGCAGGGGCACGCCCTTCATCTCGTACTCGGCAAACTTCCAGCCGGCGGACTGGTCGGAGTCATCCATCTTCACCCGGAAGCCGGCCTTGATGAGCCGGTCCATAACGGCCCGGTTGGCGTCCAGAACGCCCTCCTTGTGCTGGGCCACGGGGATGATGATGACCTGGATGGGGGCGATGCGGGGGGGCAGCACCAGGCCGTTGTTGTCGCCGTGGGTCATAATGATGCCGCCGATCATGCGGGTGGACACGCCCCAGGAGGTCTGGTGGGGGTGGTGGAGCTGGTTGTCCTTACCGGTGAAGGTGATGTCAAAGGCCTTGGCGAAGCCGTCGCCGAAGTAGTGGCTGGTGCCGGCCTGGAGGGCCTTCTTGTCGTGCATCATGCACTCCACAGTGTAGGTCTCCTCGGCGCCGTTGAACTTCTCCTTGTCGGTCTTGCGGCCCTTGACCACGGGCATGGCCAGCACGTTCTCCAGGAAGTCGGCGTAGATGTTGAGCATCTGCCGGGTCTCCTCCCGGGCCTCCTCCTCGGTGGCGTGCATGGTGTGGCCCTCCTGCCACAGGAACTCCCGGTGGCGCAGGAAGGGGCGGGAGGTCTTCTCCCACCGCAGCACGGAGCACCACTGGT
>CAJFTA010000029.1 GCA_904419835.1 uncultured Pseudoflavonifractor sp.
GCGAGCGGAGCGAGGACTTTTGCGCCGCTGTGCGGCGCGAAAGTAACGGCATTTTTGAAGGCTGTCGAAAAAGTCCCTGGACTTTTTCGACAGCCTGAGGCCACCCCCGGAGTATTCGCTCCGGGGGCGGCTTCAGTTTGCCGAAAAGCCTCGCAGAGTTCCGGCCCGCAGGGGTTTATTCCCCGGCGGCCTGGGAGAGCACGTCCTTCAGGGCGTCCTGCACGGCGGCGGAGGTGAGGGTGGCGCCGGACACGGCGTCCACCTCGGCTACCTGGGACACGTCCTGGCCCGCATAGCCGGCAAAGGTCTCGTTGAAGCCGGTGATGGCCGCGCCGCCGATGGCCTCGGTCTCGCCGGCGCCCTCCACGGTGAGGGAGTCCACGGTGGAGCCGGTGACGGTCAGGGTTACCGTCACGTCGCCGCCGTAGCCCTTGGCGGAGGCGGTGTAGGTCTGGGCCTGGGCCGCGGTGCTGCCGGTGGGAGCGGGGGTGGTTCCGCCGGACTGGGCGCCGCAGGCGGCCAGGCTCAGGACCATGGCGCCGCTGAGCAGCAGGGCGGGGAGCTTACGAAAATGCTTCATTCTGGGGTATCCTCCTATAATGCGGAATGGGATGGAATATTGTACCGTTTTTCAGCCAAGCAGATGAAAAAAGCACGAAATCCGAGAGAGTATTATAATGCCTCGCCCCGGCGGACGCAAGAGACAAGAAAAAAATCAATATTTTTTCACAATCTTTTTCCGGACAGCGCGCCGGGATTTGACTTCCAGCGGGATATTTTCTACAATAACAATCAACAGAGACAGTTTCCCCGGAAAGAACGGAAAAACCCTATTTTATTCTGGAGGGAAAAGATGGAAATTCGTCAGCTCAGATATTTCATCAGCGCGGCCACCCACCTGAACTTTACCCGGGCGGCCCGGGAGTGCTTTATCGTCCAGACCGCCATGACCCAGCAGATCGCCAATCTGGAAAGCGAGATCGGCGTGCGGCTGTTTGAGCGGGGCTACCGCTCCCTGACCCTGACCCCGGCGGGGGAGGTGTTCCTCCGGGACGCCCGGGAGATTGTGGCCCGGGCCCAGGCGGCGGGGGAGCGGGCCAGGAGCTTTGAGGAGGGGTACGCCAACCTGCTGCGCATCGGCTACCACGGGGAGATGGTGAAGGAGGACCTGGTGGGGCTGCTGCGGCAGCTGCGCCGGGAGGGGGCCAAGTGGAAGCCCCTGCTCTGCCAGAAGCCCCAGACCGAGCTGCTGGACAGCCTGCGGGACGGGGTGCTGGACTTTATCATCACCCTCTACGGCGCCTTTTTTGAGGCCGAGGACTGGCTGGAGTGGGAGGTACTGGAGGAGGACCGGCTTATGCTGGCCGTGTCCAGGGACCACCCCCTGGCGGGCCGGGAGAGCATAACCATGGCCGAGGTGGAGGAGCAGCCCCTGGTCAATTTTGACGAGAAGAACAACGAGGAGCGGGCCATCGAGCTGGCCCGCTCCGGCCGCCACCCCCGGGAGTACTGCCGGGTGGAGGACCACACCAGCGGAGAGATTTTAATCCGCAGCGGCTGGGGGGCGGCCATCTGGGTCAGCCGCCTGTGCCGGCCCGGGCTGTACCCGGAGCTGGCCTTTCTGCCCATCACCGACCACCCGGGCCGGGAGCGGCTGGTCCTGGCCTGGCGGAAGGGGGGCCTGGACCCGGACCAGCAGGCTCTGAAGGACCGGCTGGCCGCCATGCTGCGGGCCGGGGCGGAAGGCATTGTGAAAAAATAATCAAAAATATTGAGTCAGTCATCATTTTTCCTTAGTGGCCTCCGGGGGACGGGAGAACTATAATAAAGGGCAGAACAGGCGGCGTTTGCCGCCAAAAAAGGAAAGGAAGAGAGCAATGAAGAAGCGAATCCTTGCAGGCGCCCTGTCCGCCGCCCTGGTTCTGACCCTGGCGGGCTGCCAGCAGACCCCGGCGGAGAGCGGCACCCCGGCCCCCACCGGCACCACCGCTCAGGGCGTCTACACCCCCGGCACCTATGAGGCCACCGCCCAGGGCTACGGCGGCGACGTGACCGTCTCCATGACCTTTGACGCCGACAGCATCACTGACGTGGCCATCACCGGCGATGGCGAGACCCCCACCGTGGGCGGCGCCGCCCTGGAGGACCTGCAGCAGCAGCTCCTGGACGCCCAGAGCGACGGGATTGACGGCGTGACCGGCGCCACCATCACCAGCGACGCGGTCCGCTCCGCCGCCGCCGAGTGCATCGCCCAGGCAAAGGGCGAGGAGACCGGCGGCACCGCCGAGGTGAAGATGGCCCCCGGCACCTACACCGCCTACGCCGAGAGCTACCGGGCCCGGGACGGCCTGAACGTGACCGTGGAGGTCTCTGAGGACCAGATCCTCTCCATCACCGTGGACACCGAGAACACCTCCGACACGCCCACCATCCTCCAGGCCGCCATCGACAAGCTGATCCCCCGCATGATTGAGAATCAGTCCATCACCGTGGACTCCATCACCGGCGCCACCGTGTCCTCCAACGCCATCAAGGCGGCCACCAGGACCGCCCTGGAGGAGGCCCTCGAGGCCGGCGGCTCCGACGCCTCCGCCATCTCCGCCTTCCAGGTGGACGTGCCCAAGGACGGCGGCGAGGAGACCATCGACACCCAGGTGCTGGTCATCGGCATGGGCGGCTCCGGCACCACCGCCGCCCTGGCCGCCGCCGAGGAGGGCCTTCAGGTCCTGGCCATCGACAAGGCCGGCCGGTACGGCGGCACCTCCTCCATCACCTCCGAGGCCCTGTTCGTCAATCCCCCCAGGTTCCAGGCTGAGCACAACAACGGGGAGGACTACACCGACGCCGACGTGATGTACGACGCCTGGGTGGCCTACGGCGAGGGCGACGCCAAGGAGGACATTGTCCACCGCATGATCTACGAGTCCGGCGAGGTGCTGGACTGGCTGGTCTACGACCACGGCGTGGGCTTTGCCGAGCCCATGACCGGCTTTACCGAGAGCGACGTGTACGTCACCAAGTACCAGTGGCTGCCCAACGACATCATGTACAACAAGGCGGAGATCGGCGCCTACTTTGACGGCATGTGGTCCGACTTCGAGGAGCTGGGCGGCACCTACCTGTTGGAGACCGAGGGCTACGAGCTCATCTACGACGAGGCCACCAACACCGTCACCGGAGCCAAGGCCCGCAACCTGGCCGACGGCACTGAGTACACCATCAACGCCGACGCGGTGATCATCGCCACCGGCGGCTACGCCGGCAGCCCCGAGCTGGAGGAGCAGCTCCTGCGCAACGACTACTATCCCATCAAGGGCGTGTGGAAGCACCTGGGCTCCACCCAGAACGACGGCAAGATGCTCCAGGCCGCCATGGACATCGGCGCGGGCACCTACAACATCAGCATGCCCCCCGAGGTCCACAACTCCGGCACGGAGACCTGGCTGACCACCCAGTTTGACGCCCACTATATTGAGGGCCAGCTGGGCAAGGTCACCGGCCGCCCCTCCTTCTGGACCGAGGGCGACCTGCCCGCCAACCTGGGCTGGAGCGCCGACTCCCTGGCCGTGGACGCCAACGGGGAGCGCTTCACCTCCGAGACCGGCGTGTCCTTCCTGGACCCCTGGATCGCCGGCCCCAACTATTACAGCATCTGGAGCCAGGAGCAGCTGGACAAGATTGCCGCCGAGGGCTTTGACACCGACCGCTCCGGCCCCTCCGCCGAGTTCCTCAGCTCCGGCACCCCCATCCCCATGAACACCCCCGTGCCCAACGTGGAGGAGGTCATGGCCGCCGCCGAGGAGGCGGGCATTGTGGTCAAGGCCGACACCATCGAGGAGCTGGCCGAAAAGCTGGGCATGGACCCCGCCACCCTCACCGCCACCGTGGAGACCTACAACGGCTACTGCGAGACCGGCGTGGACGAGCAGTTCGGCAAGCCCGCCGAGTTCCTGGACCCCATCGGCGAGGGCCCCTACTACTGCGTGGTCATGGCCTCCTACTGCTACGGCAGCTGCGGCGGCCTGAACATCAACAGCGACATGCAGGTCCTGGCTGAGGACGGCGAGACCGTCATCAACGGCCTGTACGCCGTGGGCACCGACTCCATGGGCGTGCTCTTCACCGAGAAGAAGCCCTACGTCACCTACGGCGGCGCCAACAACGGCTGGGGCCTGGTCTCCGGCTACCTGTGCGGCAAGGGCCTGGGCGAGACCCTGGGCCAGGAGTAATCATAACGGCAAAAGCATCCCCCGGCGCGTATCACGCGCCGGGGGATATTTCAGCGTGTCGAAAACCTTGGTTGAACAGAATCGGGCTGTGTCGGGGCGGGGGAGCGCGAGGGGGCAGCCGCCCGCCTCGCGTGGGATCGAATGCCCCGGAAGCCTTGCGCAGCAAGGCTTCCGGAGAGCGGAGCGGGGACTTTTGCGCCGCTGTGCGGCGCGAAAGTAACGGTATTTTTGTGTCCGTTCAGGTTTTTCAGTCCAGGGGGACGGCCTCGCCCTGGGGGAGGCCGCTGTCCGCCTCTTCGGTGTAGGGGACGTCCGCCGGGGCGGTGTCGGCGGCGCCGGGGTCGCCGGAGGAGCGGAGGTAGTCCTCCGTGTGGGTGACCAGCTGGTGGTTTTCGTCTATCAGCCCCAGCTCCTTCAGGCAGGCAATGGTATCGGTGGCGGTGGACTGGAGGCCGATGGTGACGGTGGTGCTCCAGTCGTGCTCCCGCAGCTGGCCGTAGCCGTTGGTGTAGGAGACCGTCTTGAAGAAGGTCAGCTCCAGGTCGGCAAGATAGCAGGTGTCGCTGCGATCCTGGTCGTTAAAGAGGTACCGCCGCCCCAGCCGTCCGGCGGCCAGGTCGGACCGCACCGCGGAGAGCAGGGCGTCCCGGTCGGCCTCGGAGCCCACGTTCACATTGTAATAGGTCTGGGTCTCCGGATTGTACACATTGTTCACAGAGGCCTCCACCAGACTGTCGAAGGCGTCCTGCTCCTCCACGTCATAGAAGTACTGCTCCTCCATCCGGTCGGGGTCGTTGACAATGCTGTTGAGCAGGGAGGCCACGGAATCGGGGGCGTCCAGGTCGGTGGTGTAGAGCTGCAGGTCGTACTCCCGAGTCAGCCGAGAGCCGTCGGCCAGCTCGTATTCGAAAGAGACGCTCGTGGAGGTGGCCAGGGTCCGGCCGGGGCTGTCGGAGAGGTAGACGTCGTAATAGACGTCCCCGGGCCGGCTGTTGTTCCGCTCAATGAGCATCTTCTGGTCCCGGGCGATGGCCCGGTGGAGGGAGAGCACCGTCTCAATGTCCTCGTCCTCGGTCAGATGCAGGTTTACGCCGAAGTGGGAGGCGCTGTCGCTGGGGAGGGTGTAGGGGCCCCACAGATAGACGGATACCACGTCGTACCGGGAGGGGGCCCGGTTGAAGCCGATGAGGTCGTTGTCCATCACCAGAGCGGAGGCGGTGAGGGCCAGGCACAGGGCCAGGGCCCCCTTCCAGCCCCGGCGGAACACCCGGAAGGTCTTGCGCAGGAGCATCTCGGCGGCAAAGTAGCCGATGAGGCCCCCCAGCACCATGAGGCCCAGCATGGGCCACATGCCCCCGGGCAGGAGGGAACGGAACAGCTCGTGGAGGAAGATGCCGATGGTGACGGCGGCGCAGAAGGCCACGCCGTACTTGAACACGGGCCGCACCCACTTGACGGCCACCACGTCACCGGCGGTCTCCAGGGGCCGGGTGCGGTACACCAGCAGGCCCAGGGCGGCCAGCGCCAGGCCGGCCAGGGCGTAGAGGAGAGCGGCGGCCAGGCCGGTGAAGAAGTACCCGCCGTCCTCGCCCACCCGGACGCCCCCCTCCATGTACAGGATGATGAAGGGGGAGAGCCACTGGGCCAGGGTGGACATGGCGGGCCAGCTGGAAAAGCCGTAGACAAACTGGCGGAACAGTTCGCTGATCAGACTGTACATGCCGTAGGCCAGGAAGTTGAGGATGCCGTAGAACACGGGCAGAGCCACGATATGGCCCACAAAGAGGGCGCAGAAGGCGGCGAAGGAGTAGAAGAACAGGGCGAAGCACACCTGGCCGATGAGCCACTGGAGCAGGGGCCACAGCATCAGGGTGCCAGACGCCGCCTCCACCCCTAAGGTGAACACAAACACCGCCGCCAGGGGCAGCACCAGGAAGCTGAGGCCGGACAGGTAGCTCGTCAGGTACAGCCCCTCCCGCCGGATGGGCAGGGCATGGTAGAGCTGGACGCTGCGGGCGTTGTAGAGGTAGGAGAACACGGCCATGGCGCTGATAACCGACCACACCGCAGAGAATACCAGCCCCGTGGGGCTGACAAAGCTCACCAGATCCAGGGCCACCGTATCGGCGGTGAGGGTGCTGTTCCGGTCCAGCCAGGTCAGCAGGAAGGTCAGGGGCACCAGCAGCAGGACCGCCCCGTAGGACCCCCAGATGGGCCAGAAGCGCCTGAGATTCTTGAAAAACAGGGTGGAATTCCACCAGGGGTTGGGCCCCTTAGAGCACAATGTCGCGGACGGCATAGTCCTCACCTCCCAGTTCATAGATGAAAATCTCCTCCAGGGTCAGCGGCAGGGCCTCCATCAGGATGGGGGCGTACACCGCCAGGCGGTTGGTGACGTCGGTGGCGTTGCCCCGGACAATCAGGGTGTGGATGCGCCCCACGTGGGACACATGGAGCACCTCCATGTCGTCGGGCAGCTGGGGCAGCTCCTTCTCCTGAAACACCACCTGCATCTTCACCAGGTTCTCCTGCAAATCGCTGAGGGAGCGCTCGATGAGCACCCTGCCCCGGCTGAGGATGCCCACATGGTCGCACACGTCCTCCAGCTCCCGCAGGTTGTGGGAGGACACCAGCACCGTGGTGCCGTGCTCCGCCACGTCCCCCATCAAAAGGCCCCACACCTGCCGGCGCATCACCGGGTCCAGGCCGTCCACCGGCTCATCCAGCACCAGAATGTCCGGCCGGCAGCACATGGCCAGCCAGAAGGCGGCCTGCTTCTGCATGCCCTTGGACAGGCGGCGGATGGCCCGCTTCTCGTCAATGCCGGAGAACACCTCCCGCAGCGCGGCGTACCGGCCCATGTCGAACCGGGGGTAGAAGCCCCGGTAGAAGGCGGACATGTCCGCCGTGGAGGCGGAGAGGAAGTAGTACAGGTCGTCGGGGATGGAGGCGATGCGGGCCTTCACCGCCGGATTTTCGTAGATGGGCGCCCCGTCGGCCAGCACGGTGCCGCTGTCCTGCCGCCACACGCCGGTGATGTGCCGCAGCAGGGTGGACTTGCCCGCGCCGTTGGGCCCCACCAGCCCGTAGATGGAGCCTGTGGGCACCGTCATGTTCAGCCCGTCCAGGGCCCGGAAGCCGTCAAAGCTCTTCACCAGCTCTTTGACCTCAATCATTGCGCTTTCTCCTCCTTCTCTCCGGCGGGGGCCGCCCCCGCCGCCATGACCCGCCGGGCCAGCTCGTCCGGGGACAGCCCCAGAAACAGCAGCTCCGCCGCCGACCGGTCAAACTGCCGCAGCAGCTCCTCCCGCCGCTGCTCTTTCACCTCCCGACCGGGGGCGGCAAAGGAGCCCTTCCCCGGCTGGGAGGTGAGATACCCCTCCGCCTCCAGGGACTCGTAGGCCCGCTGGATGGTGTTGGGGTTGATGGCCAGGGAGGCGGCTAACGCCCGCACCGAGGGCAGCTTGTCGCCGGTCTGGATGGCCCCGGTGACCACCAGATGGCGCAGGCCGTCCTTGACCTGTTCGTAGATGGGACGCTGGTCCCGGTAGTTGAGAGAGATCATGGCGCTCTCCTTTCCCGCGCGGGCCGCGCCCGCACTGTATGAGCTCTCTTGGTACAGTCAGTATACACGCCCCGAACGGAAAAGACTTTAAGAAATTATGATATTTCATTCAAAATTGCCTTTCCGACATGACATGTGGGAATTGACGCGCTATAATAGATACGAAAGAAGCGGCAGACGATGGACCGCCTGCGGGCGGGAATGGTTCAGGAAAGGTGACGATTCCCATGGCTATTATCGACGAGACCAACTGGCAGTGCTTTCTGGACTGCGTGGGGGACCTTCTCTTCACGCCGGAGGTGCAGTCCATGCGGCACATCCCCCACCACCCGGGCACCTGCTGCTATGAGCACTCGGTGTTCGTGGCCTATGTGGCCTTCCGCATGGCCCGGCGCTGGAACCTGGACTACATGGCCGCTGCCCGGGGCGGCCTGCTCCACGACCTGTACCTCTACGACCCACGGGACAGATCCGCCCACCCGGGCAACCAGTGCTTTGACCACCCGGTCTTTGCCCTGCGCAACGCCCAGGCCCTGTGCGGGCGGCTGACGGAAAAGGAACAGAATATCATCATCTCCCACATGTGGCCCCTGGCCAGGCGGCGGCCCCGCTGCCCGGAGGCGGCTGTGGTGAACCTGGCCGACAAGCTGTGCGCCACCGCCGAGGTGCTGGGCTACTGGAGGCGCTCCCGGGTGCGGGAGAAGGCCATGAGCTGACCGCCGTGGAGAGACAAAAGAAAAAGGGAAGCCCTGACAGCGATGTAATATAGCTAAGGAGCGAATCTTCGGATTCGCTCCTTAGCTATATTAATTTAAAGAAGAAAATGTCATTATGAATCAAATAGCCTAACGGAAAGAAAATATAGCACTAAGCTGAGAAATAGTTCTCACATAGCAGAATACATAGACTTTTTAGTTCTGCCATGCTACAATAAAACAACTAAAGGGGGTATGAAAATGTTTGGCTTCCAATTAAAGAAAAAGCTTCAAGCTCGAGCGGAAGATTTAATTATAACTGCAGACTTGGATAGAAAATTAGCAAATAAAGCTGTATATTTTGATACCTTCATGAAGTATTATGATGAAATCCTTGCTTGCTTTGAAGAACTGTGTGAAATTGCAGATAAAATAAAACTACATGGCATTAGCGGTGATCCTAAATACGACTACTATCGTCTGAAAAATGATAAGCAGTGGCATATGAGGGATGCCTTAGAGCGAGAATATGACCGAATTGTAAAAGAAGGAACAACGGTATATAGAAATAACCGCGGAAAAACCATCAGTGAATGTGAGCTTTTCGAAGAGGATATAAAAAAATACTTCGACCAATTTGATGAAGAAACCAGTGAATTTGCAAAAGCATTACTCAAAAAACTTTCTAAACAATTTAATCTTGGACTTGGTAAGCAGGATCCGACTCCTCTTTTGGATACTACATATTATGATTTTGATTCGTTTGAAGGGCACGAATTTGAATATTGGTGTGCTAATTTGTTAAGATGCAATGGATTTGAGAACGTTGAAGTTACTCCGGAGAGTGGAGACCAAGGTGTTGATATTATTGCAGAGAAAGACGACATTCGGTATGCAATTCAATGTAAGTGCTATTCTTCAAATTTAGGAAATACTCCTGTTCAAGAAGTCTGGGCAGGCAAAAGTATGTACCATTGCCAGATTGGCGTAGTAATGACAAATAGGTATTTTACAAAAAGCGCACGTGACCTTGCGGATACAACAGGGGTCCTTCTCTGGGACAGAGACAAACTTCTGAAAATGATGAATATTTTAAAATAATCAAAAGGCCCCCGCCTGCTTTCCGAAAGTTGGGTAAGGGTCAATTCTTTTGTATTAGCTAGCCAGATTTTTGCTTAACTTAATAACACTACCCCTGCCGGTTCCCTTTTTTTACCCTTTTTTAGGGAAGATGGGGCGTTTATGGGGCAAAATAGTTGGCAGAATGGCCGTGAGAGAGGGATATGGCCAGGGAAAATTGTGCATTTTTACGAGAGTGCATTTTGGTAAGGTAAAATTTCAAAATCACGGTGCATTTTGGGTAAATATTTGATATAATCTATCCGCATCCAGATATATGGCGCCCACCCGCCCGGGTGGTGCGCCGATTCTATCAGACGAGGTGACGACATATGGGGTCCATGGGCGCCATTGTTTTTCTTCCGCGAGAGGGCGACACCTCCTCGCTGATGCTGGAAAACCTCCTCTTTGATCCGGCCGCCGCGTGGCTGTCCGCCGCGCTGGAGCGGGCGGGCGTGGAGCGGTTCCTGGTGGTCTGCCATGACGACGACCGGGAGCGGGCGGGGGAGTGCTTCCCCGGAGGGACCGAGTTCGTCACCGACGGCGCTGAGGACGCCGCCGGCCAGCTCACCGCCTTTCTCGCCGCCCTGGAGGGGAATGTGGCGGTGTTTACCCGCCCTGTGTTCCTGGACGATCAGGGCGCCCGGCGCCTGGCCGGGGAGGAGGAGCTGCCCCGGGGGGAGGACACCGGCGTGTACCGGGTCTCCGCCGCGGCCCTGAAGGAGGCGGTGGAGGGGGGCGAGGACTTTGTCTCCGCCGTCCGCGCCGGCAGCCACTTCGGCATGAAGACCGGCAGATATGAGGGCGTGCTCCCCCTGGACAGCAGCGCCCCCGCCTGGGACAGCGCCCAGTACTTCGCCCGGCACGCCTCCATTGACCGCCTGCGGGGGGATCTGACCGCCCGCCCGGTCCGGTTTGTGGACGCGGAAAACGCCTACATCGGCCCCCATGTCGCCGTGGGCGGCGGCACCGTGATCCTCCCGGGCACCATCCTCCGGGGGCGCACCAGCGTGGGCCGCTTCTGCGAGGTTGGCCCCAATGCCATGATTCGGGACTGCATCGTGGGGGACCGCGTGACCGTCAACGCCTCCCAGCTCAGCGGGAGCACCGTGGAGGAGGGGGTTATCATCGGCCCCTTTGCCCATGTCCGCCCCGGCTGTCACGTGGGGAAGGACGTGAAGGTGGGCGACTTTGTGGCACTGAAGAACTCCACCGTCGGCCAGGGCGCCAAGATTTCCCGCCTGACCTACGTGGGCGACTGCGACGTGGGAGAGCGGGCCAATCTGGGCTGCGGCACCGTCACCGTCAACTATGACGGCACCAGCAAATACCGCACCGTTATCGGCGACGGGGCCTTTATCGGCTGCAACACCAACCTGGTGGCCCCGGTAAAGGTGGGCGACGGCGCCTATACCGCCGCCGGCAGCACCATCACCGACGACGTGCCCGCCGACTCCCTGGCCATCGCCCGGAGCGTCCAGGTGGTCAAGAAGCAGTGGGCCGCCAAGCGGCGCCGGCGCTCCGGCCGGTAAGGCCCGGAGCTGAGGGACCCTGCGGCAGTGAGGGAACCGCCGCGCATCCGCGCGGAGAAATATAGAAACCACAAAAGAAATGAAGAAATGAGAGGATGTAGAAGATGATCTCACACGGCAAGGACATCAAGATCTTCGCTGGCAGCTCCAACAAACGCCTGGCGGAGGCCATCTGCAAGGAGATGGGCATGGAGCTGGGCAACGCCGAGGTAGGCGCCTTCTCCGATGGAGAGAATTTTGTCTCCATCTATGAGACCGTCCGCGGCTCCGACGTATTCGTGGTTCAGTCCACCTGCGCGCCTGTGAACGACAACCTGATGGAAATGCTCATTATGATCGACGCCCTCAAGCGGGCCTCCGCCGGGCGCATCACCGCCGTGATGCCCTACTTCGGCTACGCCCGCCAGGACCGCAAGACCAAGCCCCGCGACCCCATTTCCGCCAAGCTGGTGGCCAACCTGATCACCCGCGCCGGCGCCGACCGGGTGCTGACCATGGACCTGCACGCGTCCCAGATCCAGGGCTTCTTCGACATCCCCGTGGACAACCTGCTGGGCAACCCCATCTTCACCCGCCACTTCGCCGAGCGCTTCGGCGACGATGTGGAGGGCACCATGGTGGTCTCCCCCGACGTGGGCTCCGTGGCCCGGGCCCGGGCCTTCGCCCAGAAGCTGGGCATGGGCCTGGCCATTGTGGACAAGCGCCGCCAGAAGGCCAACTCCTCCGAGGTCATGAACATCATCGGCGACGTCCGCGGCAAGCGGGTCATCCTCTTTGACGACATGGTGGACACCGGCGGCTCCCTGTGCGGCGCGGCCCAGGCCCTGGTGGAGCTGGGCGGCGCCACCGAGGTGTACGCCTGCGCCTCCCACGGCGTCCTCTCCGGCCCCGCTGTGGACCGCATCGAGAAGAGCGTCATCAAGGAGGTTATCTTCCTCGACACCGTTCCCGCCCGTTCCGACGTGAAGTGTGATAAGATTAAGTATCTCTCCGTGGCCCACATGTTCGCCGAGGCCATCGAGCGCATCTATGAAGAGGTCTCTGTTTCTAAGCTCTTTTCTTAACTGAGAAGCGCCAGACGGAACAAACCAAAAACCGAATCCGGGGGCGGAGCGTTGCTCCGCCCCCGTTTTAACCTGTCAAGGGAGTTCGTGAAAGATGTTGTTTGGAAAGAAAACCGGGGGCGTGGAATGGCTGGTGGTGTGCCTGGGCAACCCCGGCGACAAGTATGAGAACACCCGCCACAACGTAGGCTTTATGGTGGCCGACGAGCTGGCCGAGCGGAAGAACATCCCCGTCCAGCGGCTCAAGTTCAAGGCCCTGACCAACACCGCCCGGCTGGGCGGCGCACAGGCCCTGCTGATGAAGCCGGTGACCTATATGAACCTGTCCGGCGAGGCGGTGCGCCAGGCCGCCGACTTCTATAAAGTGCCCCCGGAGCATGTACTGGTGGTGAGCGACGACGTGTCCCTGCCCGTGGGGCGGCTGCGCATCCGCCGGGGCGGCTCCGCCGGGGGCCACAACGGCCTGAAAAGCATTATTCAGCAGCTGGGCACCGACCAATTCCCCCGGCTGAAGGTGGGGGTGGGAGAGAAGCCCCACCCGGACTACGACCTGGCCGACTGGGTGCTGGGCAAGTTCACCGGCGAGGACAAGAAGGCCATCGACGCAGCTGTCAAGCGGGCCGCCGACGCGGTGGAGTGCTATATCCAGGACGGCCCCGACAAGGCCATGAGCCGCTTTAACTAAAATCTGAAGCGCAATTTTTTCATAGAACTGTGAGGTGTATCCCGTGAAGGAACTGGCAACCATGGTAACCGGAATCCCGGAGTTCCAGCGCCTGGCGGCGGCGGTGGACGGCGGCGGCTGTCCCGCCGCCTTTACCGGTCTGTCCCCCGTCCACCGGGCCCATATGGCCGCCGGGCTGCGGCAGGCCCTGGGCCGGAGCGTGGTGGTGCTGTGCGCCGACGAGGCGGAGGCCGACCGCATGGCCCGGGACCTGGCCTTCCTGACCGGGGAGCCGGTGTGTACCCTCACCGCCCGGGAGTTTACCTTTCACAACGCGGCGGTGGCCTCCCGCCAGTGGGAGCACAGGCGGCTGTCCGTGCTCCGGGCCCTGGCGGCGGGGGAGTGTCCCCTGCTGGTGTGCACCATTGAGGGGGCGCTGGAGCGGACCATCCCCAAAACCCTGCTGACCCAGGCCTCCCAGTGCCTGCGGGTGGGGGAGAGCTACGACCTCAGCGAGCTGGCCGACACCCTCACCGCCGCCGGCTACACCCGCTGTGAGCAGGTGGAGGGCGTGGGCCAGTTTGCCCTCCGCGGCGGCATTCTGGACTTCTACTCGCCCGCCGAGGAGGGGCCCATCCGGGTGGAGTTCTTCGGCGACGAGGCCGACTCCATGGGCCTGTTCGATGTAAACACCCAGCGCCGGGTGGAGAACCGGAAGAGCGCCGAGATTCTCCCGGCGGCTGAGGTGCTGCCCCAGTTCGCCCCCGGCGTCTACGCCGGACTGCTGGAGGCCATGGACGGCCTCATTGCCCGTGCAAAGCGCCGCAAGGACGGCGCCGACCTGGTCAAGACCCTGGAGGAGGACAAGGAGCGGCTGGCGGAAAACCGTTCCTTCCCGGCTCTGGACCGGTACATCGCCCTGGTGTACCCCCACATGGCCACGGCGGCGGACTACTTCCCCGAGGACGCGGTGGTGCTCTTCAGCGAGAGCCCCCGGGTGGCCGAGCGGGCCAAAAACTACCTCTGGCAGCTGACCGAGGACGCCAAGGCCCTCATGGAGGCCGGTGTGCTGGCGGGGGAGCTGGCCGAGTTCGCCCGTACCTTTGAGGCGCTGTGCGGCGTGCTGGAGGAGTGGCCGGTGGCCTACCTGGACAGCTTTGTGGGCGCCCAGTACCCCAGGCGGCCCCGCACCCTGCTGAACCTGCTGTGCAAGCAGCTGCCCTCCTACGGCGCCAGTCTGGAGACCGCTGTCTCCGACCTGAGCCACTATATCAACGAGAAGTTCTCCGCCGTGGTGCTGGTGTCCAGCGAGCAGCGGGCCCTGAACCTCCAGGCCCTCCTGCGGGAGCAGGGGGTGAAGGCCGCGGTGGACTTCCAGCTCCACAGGCTGCCAGCCCCCGGCAGGGCGGTTATCGCCGTGGGCGGATTGTCCGGCGGCATGGAGTACCCCGAGGCCAAATGCGCCGTCCTCACCGAGGGCCAGGCCGCCGGGGTGAAGAAGAAAAAGGCCAAGGCCGTCACCAACCGGCAGAAGCTGGGGTCCTACGCCGACCTGAGCGTGGGCGACCTAGTGGTCCACGAGCACCACGGCATCGGCCGGTACCAGGGCATGGTGAAGATGCCGGTGGACGGCGTCCAGAAGGACTATGTGAAGATCGCCTACGCCGGGGCCGACGTGCTCTACGTGCCCGCCACCCAGCTGGACCTGGTGAGCAAGTACATCGGCGCGGGAGAGGACGCCCAAGAGACCAAAAAGCTCTCCAAGCTGGGGGGCGCCGACTGGGAGAAGGCCAAGACCCGGGCCAAAAAGGCGGTCAGGGATCTGGCCAAGGGCCTCATCCAGCTCTACGCCCAGCGGCAGCGCCAGCCCGGCTTTGCCTTCTCTCCCGACTCGGAGTGGATGCGGGAATTTGAGGAGCAGTTCGAGTACACCGAGACCGACGACCAGCTCCGCTGCATCGCGGAGATCAAGGGGGACATGGAGGCCCCCCGGCCCATGGACCGGCTGCTGTGCGGCGACGTGGGCTACGGCAAGACCGAGGTGGCCTTCCGGGCCATCATGAAGTGCGTGCTGGACGGCAAGCAGGCCGCCATCCTGGTGCCCACCACCGTGCTGGCCCGGCAGCACTTCCTGTCCGCCAAGCAGCGCTTTGCCAAGTACCCGGTGGAGATCGACGTGGTGAGCCGCTTCCGCACCCCCGCCCAGATGAAGGAGACCCTCCGCCGGGTGGAGGCGGGGCAGATTGACCTGCTTATCGGCACCCACCGGCTGTTCCAGAAGGACGTGAAGTTCAAGGACCTGGGCCTGCTGGTCATTGACGAGGAGCAGCGCTTCGGCGTGGCCCACAAGGAGAAGCTCAAGGAGATGTCCCGGCAGGTGGACGTGCTCACCCTGTCCGCCACCCCCATCCCCCGCACGCTGAACATGGCCCTCTCCGGCATCCGGGACATGTCCACCCTGGAGGAGCCCCCCTCCGACCGCCAGCCGGTGCAGACCTACGTGCTGGAGCACGACTGGGGCGTCCTCTCCGACGCCATGCGCCGGGAGCTGGAGCGGGGCGGCCAGGTCTACTACCTCCACAACCGGGTGGACACCATCACCCGCACCGCGGCCCGCATCCGGGAACTGCTGGGGGAGGACGTGGCTGTGGGCGTGGCCCACGGCAAGATGAGCCAGGAGGAATTAAACGACGTGATGACCCGCATGTCCGAGGGGGAGGTGGACGTGCTGGTGTGCACCACCATCATTGAGACGGGCATCGACATCGCCAATGCCAACACCCTCATCATCGAGGACGCGGACAAGATGGGCCTGGCCCAGCTCCACCAGATCCGGGGCCGGGTGGGCCGGTCCAGCCGCCGGGCCTACGCCTACCTCACCTTCCGCCGGGGCAAGGTCCTCAGCGAGGTGGCCTCCAAGCGGCTGGGGGCCATCCGGGAGTTTGCCGAGTTCGGCTCCGGCTTCAAGATCGCCATGCGGGATCTGGAGATCCGGGGCGCGGGCAACGTGCTGGGCCCCGAGCAGTCCGGCTTCCTTATGAGCGTGGGCTACGACCTGTACCTCAAGCTGCTGGAGGAGGCGGTGCTGGAGGAGCGGGGGGAGAAGGCCCAGATCCCCGCCGAGTGCTCCGCCGATCTGTCCGTGGCCGCCTCCATCCCCGACCGGTACGTGCCCTCCCCTGAGCAGCGGATGGACCTCTATCGCCGCATTGCCGCCATCCGCAGCGAAGAGGACGCCGATGACCTGACCGACGAGCTCATCGACCGGTACGGCGACCCGCCCCGTCCGGTGAACAACCTCATCGCCGTGGCCCTGATGCGCGCCGCCGCGGCCGGGTGCGGAATCACGGAGATCTCCCAGAAGGGCCTGAGCCTGCTCTTCTACCTGGACGGGGCCGACCTGCGGCGGGTGTCCGCCCTGTGCGGCCTGGACAAATACCGCAGCCGCCTGCTCTTCTCCGCCGGAGAGAAGCCCTACCTCTCCCTCCGGCTCAAAAAGGGGGACGACCCCCTCAAGCTGGGCCGGAAGCTGGTGGAGGAGTACGCCGCCACCGCCGCGCCCCAGGAGGAGCCGGACGCCCCCGCGGATACCTGAATGGGAAAAGCCGGCCGGTGTTCACAAAATTTTCATTGCTGTTTTGTCCTCAGCGTGCTATTATGATAAAAGTTTCCCCATTATAAGGAGGATAAAAATGAAAGCTACCAAGAGAATCCTGGGCGCGGCGCTCTGCGGCGCCCTTCTGATTGGCACCCTGGCCGGCTGCGCCGAGACCCCCGCCGACCCCAGCTCCAGCGTTTCCCCGTCCCCTTCGGCCAGCGCCGCCCCGTCCGAGAGCCCTTCCGCCCTCCAGTTCGGCGACTTTGACCTGAACAGCGTCGACGTCACCCAGGTGCTGCTGGGCATCCCCGGGGACACCACGGTCATGACCGTGGACGGCGCGGCCGTCGACGCCGAGGAGTACCTCTACTGGCTGGGCTATGCCACCGAGTACGTGGGCTATTATATGTTTGGCGATCCCACTGCCATTGACTGGGAGATGGACACTGGCAGCGGCACCGTCGCCGAGTACCTCGTCAACAACGCCCGGGACCTGGCCGCCTTCAACCAGGTCATCCGCAACCAGTGCGCCCAGCGGAACATCGCCATGACCGCCGAGCAGGAGGCCGAGCTGGACCAGCAGATGGCCGACGCGGTGGAGAACTCCGGCGGCCAGGATAATTTTGAACTGGCCCTGAAGGAGGTCAACCGCACCGAGGAGGGCCTGCGGAGCATGTATTCCGCCTCCAACTTCCTCTATCCCGCCCTCCAGGAGCAGCTGTTCCCCGCCCAGGACGCCGCCGCCCTCACCGCCGAGGAGCTGGCCCAGTGGGCTTCCGACAAGGGCCTGATGCAGGTCAAGCACATTCTGTTCAAGACCGTGGACGACTCCGGCAGCCCCCTGTCCGACGAGGAGATCGCCGCCGCCAAGCAGAAGGCGGAGGACACGCTGGCCCAGCTCCAGGCCAGCGACGACATGGAGAACCTGTTCGACCAGCTGATGAACGAGCTGTCCGAGGACGGCCGTTACGCCGACGGCACCCTGGGCGCCCCCGACGGCTACCTCTTCGGCGAGGGCGAGATGGTCCAGGAGTTTGAGGACGCCGCCAAGGCTCTGGGCGAGCACGAGCTCAGCGATATTGTGGAGACCAGCTACGGCTACCACATCCTGCTCCGCCTGCCCGTGGACACCGAGATGGCCCGTGAGGCCTGGACCAGCGAGCAGGATGCCAGCATCAGCGAGCAGATGAACGAGCAGATGAACACCTGGATGGAGGAGGCCGACATCCAGACCAACGACACCTTCGCCTCCATTGACCCCAAGGACTACTATGAGCGGCTGAGCGCCTACCGGGCGCAGCTCGCCGCTGCGGAGGAGGCGGACGCTGCCGAGGGCGCCGCCACGGCGGAGCCCTCCGCCACCCCTGCCGCCGAGGGCTGAGCCCGGGCACGGCAATTAAAATACGCCGCAGTATTTCCAGCTGTCAGCGCCAGATACGTGAAACACCCCGCGGAGGCCTGCTTAATAAGAAGCAGGCCTCCGCGTTTTTTACACCTGCATTCGCTCCGGCAGGCAAAAATTTTCCGTCATACCCCCCCACAATACTCTGAAATCTATTGTATGAAAAACAAGAAACGATAGCTTGTTTACAAACTCTATTGTTTCGGGATAAATAAACAATAGATGAAAGGGCGGAGGAACATTCCATGTACGACGAAAAGGAGCGTTTCAACCAGGCGTTCGGCAGGCGGTGCCGCCTGGCCCGGGGCAACCGCCGGGCGGAGGACGTGGCGGAACAGGCGGGCATTACGCCCCAGTTTCTCTCCTCCGTGGAACGGGGGAAGAAGGGCATGACGGGGATGAACATTGCCAACCTGGCCCGGGCCCTCAATGTCACCACCGACTATCTGCTCTATGGCCGCACGGACGCCGACGCGGCCTGGGTGGGCATTGCCGAGCATCTGGCATCCCTGACGCCTGCCATGCGGGATATGGCGGGGGAGATGCTGGAGACCATGCTGGCCATGCTGGAGGCGGGACGGCCGGAATAACAGCCGCCCGCCGCGGCAGGAGGAGGAACCTGTGTGAGTGGGATACGGATACTGCTGGTGGATGACAACCCGTCCGCCCGGGCGCTGCTGGCCGCCTTTGTGGAGGAGACCCCCGGCCTGGAGCTGTGCGGTGAAGCGGGAGACGGCTGGCAGGGCCTGGAGCTGACCGGCCGCCTGGGGCCGGATCTGGTGCTGCTGGACCTGATTATGCCCGGCCTGGACGGCATCGGCTTTCTGGAGGGCCTGGCCGGACTGCCCCAGGGCCGGAAACCACGGGTGATTGTGCTCTCCGGCGTGAGCGCCGACGCCTATGTGCAGCACAGCTGCCGCCTTGGCGCGGACTACTACCTGGTCAAACCGGTGAATCTCCGCATGCTGGCTCAGCGCATCAGCGCCCTGTTTCCCGCCGGAGAGCCCCGCCAGGAATACGGCCCCGCCGGCTGGCTGCTGCTCCGATTGGGGGCGGACAGCCGCCTGGACGGCTATGGACAGACCGCCTTTGCCCTGGAGCTGATGGCCGCGGCGGAGGCCCAGATCCAGATGAAGGAGATCTATCTCTCCACCGCCCGGGCCTTTCACACCACTGCCGCCTGTGTGGAGAAGAACATGCGCACGGTCATCCGGGGCATCCATACCGCCGGCAGCCCGGCCTACAGCGCCCTGCTGGGCTCACTCAGAGCGGACAGGCCGCCGGGCAACGGCGCGTTCCTCCGCCGGGCGGCAGAGGAGCTGGCGGAAAAAGAGCGCCGAAATAGAAAATGAGACGGGTCCGGAGACTGCTCCGGACCCGCAGGCTGTCGAAAAAGTCCCCGGACTTTTTCGACAGCCTGCAAAAATGCCGTTACTTTCGCGCCGCACAGCGGCGCAAAAGTCCTCGCTCCGCTCCCCGGAAGCCTTGTACAGCAAGGCTTCCGGCGCATTCGATTCCACGCGAGGCGGGCAGCCGCCCCCTCGCGCTCCCCCGCCCCGGTTCAGGCGGGTGCTTTTAAACTGAGGTTTTTCGACACGCTGGGGTCCGGAGTCTGCTCCGGACCCGTTCTTGTCATACATTCCGTTTCCCTGCATAGATTGAAGCAGAGGCCTGTCCCCGCGCCCCAAGAGGGGCGGGCCCACTGCGCAAGGGAAGAAAAGGGGAGACGTGTATGAGCGCATGGCACAGCAAGACCGCCGCCCAGGTCCTCGACCAGCTGGACACCAGCCGGGACAGGGGACTGGCCGGGGCGGAGGCAGAGGAGAGACTGGGGCGGTACGGCCCCAACGTATTGGAGGAGCGGAAGCGGCCCGGTCTGGTGGTGCGGTTCCTCGCCCAGCTGAAGGACCCCATGATTCTGGTGCTGCTGGGGGCGGCGGGGCTGTCCCTGTGGGCCGGGGGCGGGGAGGACTGGGTGGACGCGGTGATCATCCTGGTCATTGTGCTGGTCAACGCCTGCATCTCCATCGCCCAGGAGAACAGCGCCGAAAAGGCCCTGGAGGCCCTGCGGCGCATGTCCGCCCCCATGGCCCGGGTGGTGCGGGACGGAACCGAGCGCCGGGTGGAGGCGGCCGGCCTGGTGCCCGGCGACATTATCCTGCTGGAGGCGGGGGATATGGTGCCCGCCGACGCCCGCATTCTGGACAGCGCCGGGCTCAAGGCGGACGAGAGCGCCATGACCGGCGAGTCCCTGCCCAGCGACAAGGGCCCCGCCGACGGCCTGGCCGGAGACCTGCCCCTGGGAGACCGGCACAACATGCTCCTGTCCTCCACCGTTATCACAAACGGCAGGGCAAGGGCGGTGGTCACCGCCACCGGCATGGACACTGAGGTGGGCCGCATCGCCGGCATGATCCTGGACAGCGGGGAGGGGGAGACACCCCTCCAGCGGAAGATGACGGAGATATCCAAGACCCTCTCCTTCGCCTGCCTGTGCGTGTGCGCCGTGCTCTTCGGGGTGGGCATGCTGCTCCACAAGGAGATTCTGGACATGTTCCTCACCGCCGTGGCCCTGGCGGTGGCCGCCATCCCCGAGGGGCTGCCCGCCATTGTCACCATTGTGCTGGCCCTGGGGGTGCAGCGGATGGCAAAGCGGGGGGCCATTGTCAAGAAGCTGCCCGCCGTGGAGACCCTGGGCTGCGCCGGGGTCATCTGCTCGGACAAGACGGGCACCCTGACCCAGAACAAAATGACCGTCACCCAGGTGTGGACGCCCCGGGGCGGGGACCGGGCGGCGGTCCTCACCGTGGGCAGCCTGTGCTCCGACGCCGCATTGGCCCGGGACAAGGGCCGCCGCCGGGCGGTGGGGGACCCTACCGAGGCCGCCGTGGTGGAGGCCGCACTCAAGGAGGGGCTGGACAAGGATGCCCTGGAGCGGGACTGGCCCCGCCGGGGAGAGGTGCCCTTTGACTCGGAGCGGAAGCGGATGAGTACCGTCCACCGCCGCCCGGACGGGGGCTTCCGGGTGTGCGTCAAGGGGGCCCCCGACGTGCTGCTGTCCCTGTGCCGCCGCCTGCCCGGCGGCGCGCCCCTCACCGACAGCGTCCGCCGCGACATCGCCGCCCGCAACGCCGACATGGCCGCCCAGGCCCTGCGGGTGCTGGGGGTGGCCTACAAGGACCTGGAGATGCTGCCCCGGGAGATGAACCCCGCCACTCTGGAGCAGGACCTGACCTTTGCCGGGCTGGTGGGCATGATGGACCCGCCCCGTCCCGAGGTGAAGGAGGCGGTGAAGCAGTGCCACGCCGCCGGTATCCGGCCGGTAATGATCACCGGCGACCACAAGCTCACCGCCGTGGCTGTGGCCAGAGAGCTGGATATCTTCCAGCCCGGCGACCTGGCCATCACCGGCGCCGACCTGGACTTTATGCCCCAGGAAATGCTGGAGCAGGAGGTGGAGAAGTTCGCCGTCTACGCCCGGGTGTCCCCGGAGCACAAGATGCGCATCGTCAAGGCCTGGCAGGCCAGGGGCAAGGTGGTGGCCATGACCGGCGACGGCGTCAACGACGCCCCCGCCCTCAAAGCCGCCGACATCGGCTGCGCCATGGGCGTGGCGGGCACCGACGTGGCCAAGGGGGCCAGCGACATGATCCTCACCGACGACAATTTCGCCACCATCGTCTCGGCGGTGGAGCAGGGGAGGGGCATCTACGCCAACATCAAGAAGGCCATCCACTACCTCCTCTCCTGCAACATCGGCGAGATGCTCACCATCTTCCTGGCCACCGCCCTGGACTTCCGCCAGATGCCCCTGGTGCCGGTGCAGCTGCTGTGGCTGAACCTGGTCACCGACTCCCTGCCCGCCCTGGCCCTGGGGGTGGAGCCGGTGGAGAAGAACGTGATGGAACACAGGCCCCGGGACGCGGGGGAGAAGCTCTTCGCCGGGGGCTTTGCCTGGCGGCTGTGCTGGCAGGGGTGCATGGTGGGACTGCTCACCCTGTGCGCCTTTTTCCTGGGGCAGTACATTATCCCCGGCCCGTCCGCCCCGTCCGCCGCCGCCAACACCATGGCCTTCGCCACCCTGACCATCTGTCAGCTCTTTCACGCCTTCGACGTGCGCAGCGAGGAGGAGAGCCTGCTGAAAACAGGCATCTTCTCCAACAAGGCCATGAACAAGGCCTTCCTGGCGGGCATGGCCATGCAGCTGGCCGTGCTGTGCCTGCCGCCCCTCCAGGGGATATTCTCCACCGTACCCCTCAGCGGGGCGCAGTGGGGAGCCGTCCTGGGCCTGGCCGCCGCCCCGGTGGCGGTCTGTGAGCTGACCAAGGCCGTGAGCCGGTGGAGAAAGAAGCGAGAGGAGACATAAAAAACGAGCCCGCAGCAGCTGCTGCGGGCTCGTCTTGCGTATGGAATTACTCCTTCACTTCCCGGATGAGGATGAAGGGGGTGAGCTGGCGGTCCTGACCGGCGGGGTTGTCCCGAATCAGGTCCAGCAGGTCCTCGTCGGACTGCTTGAGCTGGGCACACCGGCCCAGCAGCTCCACGTTCAGGTCGTTGGCGTCCACAATCATCATCACCACGCCGGTCTTTTCAAAGACCTCGTCGCACACGCCGTCGGGATTCTCAGGCACCCGAACGCCCATATGCTCATACTCGGGGATGTCGTGGCCATAGAAGCCGTCCAGGCCGGAGACCTCGGTGCCCAGGATGTTGTAGAAGGTGCCGCGGACGCCGCGGAGCTTGTCGATGGCGGCACGGAAGGCGGCCCAGAGCACCTTGGGCAGGCCGCAGACGTTGATGGCAAACTGCATCTTCACGGGCAGACCCATGCCGGGGCCGGCGGAGGTCTGGTGCACAAAGCGGCTGAGGACCTTGGCCCAGAAGCCGGGCTTCACCTCGTCCTCGGTGACCACCCGCTTCTGGCACATGGCGATGACCTTCTCGCTGGAGGACAGGATGTCACCGGGCTGATAGACGGGCAGCACATACTTCTCAATCAGGTCCAAGTAGCTCTCGCCCACCTGGACAAAATGGGTCTGGATGGCGTGACGGGCCCAGGTCTTGCCCATGGCCTGGATGGTGACGCTCTTGCCCTCGTTCGCTTTAAATTCCATAGTAAAAAGCCTCTCATCTTGTATATCAATTTGGATTTTCCCAATGGGTGGGTATAATAGCAGCTCTGGGGCTATTATACCCACGTGTTTCCAAAAAGGCAACAAAAAGAACACGGACAGCGCATATCCGCCGCCGCCGGGGACATACTGAACGGGAGACAGGAGAGGAGGAATCCACCCATGAAGCTGTTCGGACCCCAGACAGACGGAATCCCGCCCCACCCCAGACAGGAGCCCAGGGTGGACGGCCCCCTGACCGTGGACACCCTGCGGAGGGTGTTTGCCGACTGCGTGGACTTTGCCGTCCGGGAGGCCGACCTGGCCGGGGACCCGGAAAAGCACGTGACCATGTGCTACATCGGGGGTATGGTGAAGCTGGAGCGGGCCAGCGAGTACATTCTCCGCCCTCTGGCCCAGGACAGCACCCTGCGGGACGCCCCGCCGGAGGAGGCCTGGCGGAAGATGGCCGGCGGCGCCCTCTACAATTTAATGGTGGAGCAGCGCACCACCGCCGACCAGGCCGCCATGGACATCATCAACGGCAACCTCATCCTCTTTTTCCCCGGCGCCCCCGCCGTCCTCTCCTTCTATATGGCCACCGAGGACAAGCGGGGCGTCAGCGCCCCGGACAACGAGCCCTCCATCAAGGGTGCCCGGGACTCCTTTGTGGAGAACCTGCGCAGCAACACCAGCCTGGTGCGCCGCCACCTCCGGGCCCCGGAGCTAAAAATCAGGGAGAAAATCGTGGGGCGGCAGTCCCTCACCCCGGTGGACATCCTGTGGCTGGACAATATCGCCGACCCGGACCTGGTGCGGCGGGTGGAGGAGCGGGTGGCCGCCATCGACATCGACGCCCTGCTCTCCACCGGCAATCTGGAGGAGTATATCGTGGACGAGACCTCCACCGCCTTTCCCCTGGTGCTCTACACCGAGCGGCCCGACCGATTCTGTGCCGGTCTGGCCCAGGGGCGGGTGGGTATCCTGGTGGAGGGGCTGCCGTTGGGCTACCTCTGTCCCGGTACGGCGGGGGAGTTCCTCCGGGCCCCACAGGACAAGTCCAACAACTGGATGACCGCCAGCGTCCTCACCCTGCTGCGGTGTCTGTGTATCTTCGGCACGTTGCTGCTGCCCGCCGTGTATATCGCCATGGTCAACTTCCACCAGGAGATGATTCCCACCCGCCTGGCTCTGTCCATCATCGCCGCCAAGCGGGATGTGCCCTTTACCACCGTGTTTGAGGTGCTCCTCATGCTGGTGGCCTTTGAGATTCTCCAGGAGGCCGGACTGAGGCTGCCGCCCTCCATCGGCCAGACCGTGTCCATCATCGGCGGCCTGGTGGTGGGCACCGCCGCCGTGGAGGCCAAAATCGTCTCTCCGGCGGTGCTCATCGTGGTGGCCGCCGCCGGTATCGCCGGGTACACCATGCCCAGCCAGGAGTTTGCCGCTGCCCTGCGGCTGTGGCGCTTCCTGCTGGCGGTGCTGGCGGGCTGGGCGGGACTGTTCGGTGTGGTGGTGGGCGCGGCGGTGCTCATTCTGCGCCTTGCCCGGCTGGAGAGCTTCGGCGTGGCCTACCTGACCCCCTTTTCCGCCGGAGGTCAGTCCGGGCTGGACGGTGTGTTCCGTCTGCCCCTGCCCTGGGTCAAGCTGCGGCAGGAGGGGCTCCACACCAAAAACAGGAGGAATCAGGCGTGAGACGGGCTTTTGCAGTAATGACCCTGGCCGCACTGTGCCTCTCCCTCACCGGCTACGGCGGCCAGAGCTGGCTGCCCGAGGGGCGGGAGCTGGAGAACATGGTGCTCATGCGCACCCTGGGGGTGGACAGGGCGGAGGAGGGGGTCATGGTCACCGCCGCCTCCGCCGAGCAGAGCGGCGGGGAACAGCCTGCCGTGGTCTACTCCCACAGCGCGGGCACCGTCAGCGCCGCCTGTCTGGCCATGCAGTCCCGGGGCAGCGCCTATATCTTCTACGGCCACGTGGGGCAGCTGCTGGCCGGGGAGGAGCTGGCCGCCGCCGGACTGGAGGAGGCCCTGGGCTACGTGGAGCGGGACATTGAGATGCGGCTGGACACCGAGTTCTATGTGGTGCGGGGTGGGAACGCCTCAGACGCCATCACCGCGCTGTCGAAGTCGGGCACCTCGGCCTCTGAGCGGCTGGAGTCCATGGCGGAGGACGCCGGGCTGATGGCCGCCTCCATGCCCCGCACGGTGCGGGAGCTGCTCTCCGACACGGCCCGGTGCGGGGCCACCTTTGCCCCCGCTCTCACCCTGACGGGAAAGGAGGGGGACTACGACCTGGCCGCCGACGGCTACGCCCTGCTGAAGGACAGCACCCTCATCGGCTTTGCGGATGGGGACGCGGCTCTGGGTATTAATCTGCTGCTGGGCCGGGTGGAGGCGGATGTGGTGGAGTGCCCCACGAAGGAGGGCACGGCGGCCCTGCGGGTGGTGGGCGCGGAGACCAAAATCAGCCCGAACTTTGAGAAGGGCGCCCTTACCGGGCTGACGGTGGAATGCGCTGTGGACGCCAACGTGGCACAGGGGCCAAAAAATATGGATCTGGAACACAGCACAGAGGAACAGCGCGCCCTGGAGGCGGCTCTGGCCGGGATCGAGCGGGATCGAATTGCGGCCGCCCTCACTCTGCTCCAGACCTTGAACGCCGACTGCCTGGACCTGTGCCGAAAGGCGGGCATGTCCGCCCCCTGGCGTTGGGCCGCCCTCCAGGAGCAGTGGGGGGAGGCCTTTTCCGACCTGCCCATCCGGGTGGAGGTCACCGCCGGCATCCGGCGGGGCTATGATGTCAAATGAGGTGAAACACATTGTCTGAGACGCCCATCACCATGCGCCAGCTGCTCTCGGTTATCTTTGCCGCGCTGCTGTCCCCGGCCATCCGGGTGCTGCCCGGCAGTACCGCCCAGACGGCGGGAGAGGCCGGGTGGCTTGCGCCCCTGTTGGCTCTGCCCGCAGTCATGACCCTGTGCTGGGTGCTGTTCAAGCTGCTCTCCCATCTGCCCTCAGGCGCCGGCCTGGCCCAAGCCTGCTCTCTGGTGCTGGGGAAAGTCGGGGGGAAGATTGCTCTGGCCCTTTGCCTGCTGTGGGGGCTGCTCCAGCTCAGCGTCACCGTGCGCATGTGCGGCCAGCGGTTTCTCATCACCGGCTACCGAAACCGGCCGGTTCTCTTTTATATTATTGTGCTGCTGGCAGTGGCCCTCTGGATGGCCAGAGGCAAGCTGGCCGCCTTTGCCCGGGCAGGGGAGATCTTTCACGCCATTCTGGCCGTCACCCTGGGCGCTGTACTGCTGCTGGCCACCTTCCGCATGGAGCCGGAAAACCTGTTTCCCATATGGATAGAGGACCTGCCTGCCGCAGGCGCCGCCGCAGTGCCTGTGCTGTCCCTGCTGGGGTATGCCGTCCCGGGGGCGTTCCTGGCCGGGCGCCTGAAACGGCAGGACAAGGACCGCTCCAGAGCCTTCCGGTGGACCGTGTGGCTGTGCCTGCTGCTGTCCGCCCTGCTGCTGGTGACCATGGGCTGCCTGGGCCCCGACCTCATCTCCCGGGTGGAGCAGCCCTTTTTTGTCATGGTAAAGGGAGTTGGGGTGCAGGGGGCGTTCCAGCGGGTGGAGTCCGTGGTTATGGCCCTGTGGGTTCTCTCCGACCTGATACTTATCGGTATGCTGGTGCTCTCCGCCTGTACCGTGTCCAGGGCCCTCTTTGGACTGAAGCAGGCCCAGTCTGCCGCCCTGCCTGTGGCTGCGGTGGCCCTGGCGGGCAGTGTATTCCTCTTTCAGGACGCCTTTGCCGTGGAGCGCTTTGCCGACGGGATTCTCACCGCCGGTAATCTGGCGTTTGGATTTGGGTTCCCGCTTCTTCTCCTGGTGGTTGGTAAAATACGGGGAAAGAGCGTGTAAAAAGCACCTAGATATAGTGTGCGAACACTTGCCCAGTGGGCAGATATTGTTGGAAAGGAGAAAGCTGAAAAAAGTGAAAAGAAAAAGCGGAAAAACTGTTGACAAGCCGGGTTTTATCTGGTATATTATCTAAGCGCTCGCGGGGAACACCCCTTGAAGAGGCCAAAAGTTTTCTTGAAATCAGCCTGACGGCTCGAAAAAAGAAAACAAAAAAGCCTCTTGACAAAACGAGCTCGACATGATATCATATAAAAGTTCGCTGCGAGAGCGGCGGGCGGCTGGATGAGAGTTCTGGAATTGGACTTTGGGAGCCGAAAAGCTTCGAAAAAAGTTTGAAAAAAGTACTTGACAGCAACAAAAAGATATGATATACTAAACAAGTTCCTGCCGCTGAGGCGGGGCGTGCACCTTGTAAATTAAACAA
>CAJFTA010000030.1 GCA_904419835.1 uncultured Pseudoflavonifractor sp.
GCTGTCCATAACCGCCGCTCTAACGACTTCCCTATGAGACCGCTTAACTGGTCCTCTCCTAACGAGTTCGCCGTCCAATATGTTTGACAAACCTACACGGTTTTCTTTTCCTTTTCCCCTATACCAACTGTATATTCTCACTTCGTTTTGCCAGCAAGATTTCATTTCTCGCCTCTGATTTCTTCTTTTTTCCAGCGTTTCCGCTGTTCTTCCCCTTTCCTCCCGTTTTTTCACCCTATCCTTCTGCTCTTTTGCCCGGTACTATCCCATTTTTCTCAGAGTATTTTATCGTTTTTGCTCGCCTTTTCTGTTAACGTAACACCAAACCATAACGCTGTCTACTATATGTTATCCACATTTTCCACCGGGTTTTCCACACTCATTTCTCGCTGGTTTTTCAGAGTTTTTCCACTTATCCACTTAGTTTTGCACACCACGCTTTTGTTTTTATTCTCTGAATTTAGTTTACATAATTTTATTATTTTGCCTTTCTGCATGATTCCCTCCCTTTTCATGCAAAACAAAAGGGCTGATTGCTCAGCCCTCAGCGTGTCGAAAAACCTCGGTTTAAAAGAACCCGCCTGAACCGGGGCGGGGGAGCGCGAGGGGGCAGCCGCCCGCCTCGCGTGGAATCGAATGCCCCGCAATGCCTTGCCGGGCAAGGCTTGCGGCGAGCGGAGCGAGGACTTTTGCGCCGCTGTGCGGCGCGAAAGTAACGGAATTTTTGAAGGCTGTCGAAAAAGTCCAAGGACTTTTTCGACAGCCTGAAAAGGGCTGATTGCTCAGCCCTTTCCAATGTCCCGGGTGGCGTAGGCGTTCAGGTCCATGCCCGCCCGCTTCCCGGCGCAGTATTCATAGTAGCCCTGGCAGCCAATCATGGCGCCGTTATCGCCGCACAGGCTCAGCTGAGGCAGGTAGAGCCTGTCCCCGCTCTCCCGGCAGGAGCGCTCCAGGTCGGCCCGGATACGGCTGTTGGCCGCCACGCCCCCCGCCACGGCCACCTTGCCGTACCCCTTCATCCGGGCGGCCTCCATGGCCCTGGGCACCAGCGTGCGGCTCACCGCCGCGCCAAAGGAGGCGGCCAGGGCGGGCAGGTCCAGAGTCTCCCCCTTCTGCTGGGCGTTGTGGATCAGGTTGATGGCCGCGGTTTTGAGCCCCGAGAAGGACATGTCCAGGGGCGCGCCGTCCACATGGACGGTAGGGAAGGTGTATTTGCCGTCCTCCCCGCCCCGGGAGAGCCGGTCCATGGGCGCGCCGCCGGGGTAGCCGATGCCCAGCACCCGGGCCACCTTGTCAAAGCACTCCCCCGCCGCGTCGTCCCGGGTGGCGCCCATGACCTCCATGTCGGTGTAGCTGCGCACGTCCACAATGGCGGTGGTGCCGCCGGAGACGCACAGGCACACAAAGGGGGGCTCCAGGTCGGGATGGGTGATGTAGTTGGCTGCGATGTGGCCCCGGACGTGGTGGACGGGCACCAGGGGCACATCCAGGGCAAAGGCCACGGACTTGGCGAAGTTGACCCCCACCAGCACCGCGCCGATGAGGCCGGGGGCGTAGGTGACGGCCACGGCGCCGATGTCCCCCTTGGTCACCCCGGCCTGGGCCAGGGCCTGGTCGGCCAGGCCGGCAATGGCCTCGATGTGCTTGCGGGAGGCAATCTCGGGCACCACGCCGCCGTAGATGGCGTGCATATCCGCCTGAGAGGCGATGGCATCGGACAATACGGTGCGGCCGTCCCGCACCACCGCCACGGCGGTCTCGTCGCAGGAGGATTCAATGGCTAATATATTCACGGAAATTCCTTCTTTCGTTCCATCAATGGAGGGTTGGGTCCTCCGACCGCCCCACCAGATAGTCCAGCGAGACCTGGAAGTAGTCCGCCAGCCAGATCCATCCGGCCAGCTTGGGCTCTCCCTCTCCCCGCTCGTAGCGCTGATACTGGCGCTCTGTAATTCCCATCATAGCCGCCAGCTCGGTCTGTTTCAGGCCTGCATTTTCTCTCAGCTCTTTCAATCTGATTGGCTGCGGATACATCCGCCTTCGCCTCCTCAAGGGCCTTCCGGCGCTGCGGTCTCTGTCCCGCCCATCACTCTGTCGGGCAGGGAATCTCCGCCATGGCCCGGAGGGGGTTGAATCCGGGCTCATCCAGGCGGTAGTGCCGCCGGTGGGCGGCCAGGGCGTCGGCATCGGTGAGGGCGCCGGAGGCCAGCATGGAATAGGTCACGCCGAAGAGGCGGGCCCGGTAGTCCAGCATGCGGAAGCCGCAGCGGCGGTAGAAGTCAATCCGCCGGCGGCGGAGGGCGTTCTGCTCCTCCCCCGCCTGGGGGTCCTCCGCCTCGGCCTCCACCAGCAGGCCGTCAAAGCCGCCGTAGTGGGCCTTGAGCTGTTCCACAAAGGCGCTCCCCGTGCCCTGTCCCCGGCCGCCCCAGCACACCGCCAGGTAGTCCAGCAGGGCGCAGTGCCCCTCCTTGTCCCGCCACAGAAAGGCGTAGGCCAGCAGCGCCTCCCCCCGGAACAGGCCCAGGGTGTCGTACTGCCCGGTGCGGACCTGCCGCTCAATCATGGCCAGCGGCTTGCGCTCGGCGGGCGGAAAGTCCGCCTTCACATGGTCCCGGTACACCCGCCGGAGGGCGGCGGCGTCCAGAAGGCGGATCTCTCCGCCGGTCATGCCTCTTCCCCCCGGTTGAAGCGCCGGGTCATAATGATGGCGTCCTCCCCGGGGTCCTTGTAGTAGTCCTTCCGCCGTCCCTCCTGGACAAAGCCGTTTTTCAGGTAGAGGGAGATGGCCTTGTCGTTGGAGGCCCGGACCTCCAGGGTGAGGAAGGCCAGATGGGCCTCCCCGAAGCGGATAAAGGCCCCCAGCAGGGCGTCGGCCACGCCCATGCGGCGGTACTGGCTCTTGACGGCGACATTGTTGATATAGCCCTCGTCCAGCACCACGGTGAGGCCGGCGTAGCCCAGTACGGTACCGTCGTCGGCCACGGCCACTATGAAGGACGCGTTGTCGTTGTACAGCTCCTCGGCCAGCATATCCTCTGACCAGGGCTGGGAGAAACACTCCCGCTCAATGGCCGCCACGTCGGGCACCGTGGAGCGGTCCATGGGAAGCAGTCTGAAATCCATGTTCTGATACTCCTGTTGTCTGTTCTGTTGATTTACCCTTTGGCCTCCGCCCAGCTCCTGCCAGCGGCGGCGTCGGCAATGAGGGGGACGGACAGCCGGGCCACCGACTCCATCTCCCGGGAGAGCAGGGCCTTGACGGCCTCCGCCTCTTCTTCGGGGCACTCCACAATCAGCTCGTCGTGGACCTGGAGGATGAGCCGGGCCTGGAGCCCCTCCTCCCGCAGGCGGCTGTGGACATGGATCATGGCCAGCTTCATGATGTCGGCGGCGGTGCCCTGGATGGGCATGTTGAGGGCCACCCGCTCGCCGAAGGAGCGGGTATTGAAGTTGGAGGACTTGAGCTCGGGCAGCCAGCGGCGGCGGCCGAAGAGGGTTGTGACATAGCCGTCGGCCTTGGCCCGGCTGACCACGTCGGTCATATAGGCGTGGACGCCGGAGAAGCGGGCGAAGTACTTTTCAATGTACTCCTTGGCCTCGTAGGTGGGCACGCCGATGTCCTGGGACAGGGAGAAGGCGGAGATGCCGTAGACGATGCCGAAGTTGACCGCCTTGGCGGAGGAGCGCATGTGCTTGGTGACCTGGTCCACCGGCACGCCGAATACCTGGGCGGCGGTGACGGTGTGGATGTCCTCCCCGGAGCGGAAGGCCTCTATCATGTGCTCGTCCCCGGCGATATGGGCCAGCAGCCGCAGCTCAATCTGGGAGTAGTCCGCGTCCACCAGCACCTTCCCGGCGGGGGCCACGAACATCTTCCGCAGCTCCGCCCCCAGCTCGGTGCGCACCGGGATGTTCTGCAGGTTGGGCTCGGCGGAGGAGAGCCGCCCGGTGGCGGTGACCGTGTTCTGGAAGGAGGTGTGGATGCGCCCGTCGGGGGCGATCACCTTGCCCAGGCCGTCCACATAGGTGGACTTCAGCTTGGTGTACTGCCGGTACTCCAGAATTTTGTCGATGATGGGGTGCTGTCCCCGCAGCTTCTCCAGCACCTCGGCGTTGGTGGAGTAGCCGGTCTTGGTCTTTTTCACCGGCGGCAGGCCCAGCTTGTCGCCGTCAAAGAGAATCCTGCCCAGCTGCTGGGTGGAGTTGATGTTGAAGGTCTCCCCGGCCAGCGCATAAATTTCCGCCTGGTCGGCGGAAATGCGCTCGTCCAGCATGTCGCCAAAGGCGGAGAGGGCCTTCCGGTCCACCAGCATGCCGGCGTGCTCCATGGCCGCCAGTACCGGGCACAACGGCAGCTCAATCTCATAGTAGAGCTGGTGCATGCCCAGCTCCTCCAGCCGGGGGGCCAGCACATTTTTCAGGGCCCCGATGAGGGCGCAGTGGCTCAGCAGCCCGCCCAGCACCGCCCCCTGGTCGGCCAGGGGGGAAAAGGCGTCTGGGGCCAGGTAGGTGTCTTTGGCCTTGGGAAACTCCTGGTTGAAGTAGGTCATGCCCAGCTTCTCCAGCTCGTAGCTGCCGTCGGTGGGGGCCAGGAGGTAGGCGGCAATAGCGGTGTCAAAGGCAAAGCCGTCCCCCTCCACGCCCTCCTCCAGCAGCCGGGAGAGCAGGGTTTTCACGTCGTGGGTATTTTTCTTGATATCGGCGGCAAAGAGGGCTTTGAGCACGCCGTTGTATCCCTCCAGCTTATCGGCCCGAAGCACAGCGGCTCTGGAGTGGGACTCGCTCTCCCACCACTCCACCGCCACCACGTTCAAATCGGGCAGGGCCAGCACATCCACGCTCTCCTGCCCTCTCCAGATGGCCAGCAGCTCCTCTGCCCGAGTAATGTCGGTGACCTCCTCGCTCTCGCAGGTGCCGGTAACCACCTGCTCCTCAGCGGCCACGGCCGCCTCTCCCTGGGGAGCCTTCAGTCCCATCTTGTCGATGAGCTTGGAGAACTCCAGCTTGAGGAAGAGCTGGTACAGGGCGGTCTGGTTCACCTCCCGCCGTGCGGCGTCCTCGGGCTTGAAGTCCAGGGGCGCGTCGGTGCGGATGGTGGCCAGGTCGTAGGACATCTTGGCCTGCTCTCTGCCCTCAGCCAGCTTTTTCAGCACGGCGGGCTTGGCCTCCACCTGGTCCAGGTCGGCGTAGATGGCCTCCACGCTCTGATAGCGCCGGATGAGGTCCATGGCGGTCTTTTCCCCCACGCCCTTGACGCCGGGGATGTTGTCGCTGGCGTCCCCCATGAGGGCCTTCAGGTCGATGATGTGGATG
Source organism: uncultured Pseudoflavonifractor sp. (assembly GCA_904419835.1). GTDB lineage: Bacteria > Bacillota > Clostridia > Oscillospirales > Oscillospiraceae > Pseudoflavonifractor. The sequence goes on from CAJFTA010000030.1 coordinate 5,314, forward strand.
GGGTCAAAGCCGTAGGCCTCCCGGAAGGTCTCGGGGGTCATCTCCTTGGTGGTGGTCTGGCCCATGCGGGTGGACACCAGCTTCACCCGGGTGCGGTCGGTGACCAGCTGGAGGGAGTCCTTGTCGCCGGTGACCACCACCGTGTCCCACCCGGCGGCGGCGTCCTTCACCGAGATGGTGCCGATGAGGTCGTCCGCCTCCCAGCCGTCCATCTCGTACCGGGGGATGTTCATGGCGTCCAGCACTTCCTTGAGGATGGGCATCTGGGAGGCCAGCTCGTCGGGCATGCCCTTCCGCTGGGCCTTATAGCCCTCGTAGGCCAGGTGGCGGAAGGTGGGCGCCTTCCGGTCAAAGGTGCAGCACAGGGCGTCCGGCTTCTCCTCCTCCACCAGCTTCTGGAGGATGGTGAGGAAGCCGTACACCGCGTTGGTGGGCTGCCCGTCCCGGGTGGTGAGCATGTGGACGCCGTAAAACGCCCGGTTGACGATGGAATTTCCGTCGATGACCATGAGCTTCATGGGGTTGCCTCCTGCCTCCGGGTTCTCCCGGACATAACATTTCAGAATACAGTATACCAGTTTTCCCCCATTGGGGCAAGAAAAACCGGGCGGCCCGCCATTGTATCCACAGAAACCATCATCGATGAAATAGAGGCAGTCAATTCATAATCAGGTTCGTCAACTCTGAATTCTGTACAGGCTCTGCTTCGACTTAAACCGCACAAAGCGCACGCAAGGCGGCAGCCGGATAACCCGGCTGCCGCCTTCTTCGCGCACTGTCCAATATGGTTTGACAAACCCGCAAACCGGGCGGCCCGTCAAGCGCGCGCCCGGTTCGTCTTTTCCGCGCCAGAAGCGCGGTATATGGCGAGGATACAGCTATCACCAAAAGATTTCTATCCGGTGATGCCCGGGAGAGACCGTGATTTCGGCTGTACCCTCAGGCAGGCATGCGCCATCTGCAAGCACCATTCTTGGGCTCTCTCTGCAGAACCGGACAGTGCCGGTCTCTTTTGCCTCCACGTCCACGCTCCCATAGTGCGCCTTCCATTCAAAGTGCTTGAAGCGCGTTTTCAGATCGGAGCAGAAGAGCAAGGTGCCGTTTCTGTACAGCTCTGTTTTTTCTCCATCTGAACACACAGTATAGCGCGCTCCGTCATAAAGCCTGTTCTCCTGGCGGATGACGTCAATCTCGTCCATCCCGCCGTTGAGCAGCGTCTGCATCAGCTCAGGCACGGAGCTGATAAAGTAATGCTCTACCTTGCAGCCATACATGGCCTCAAACTGAGCGGCGCCGTAGTCCGCGTCTGTTCCGTAGGACTGCCAGTTTGCCACGGTAAGCGTCTGTCCGCTGAAGTCCCCCGTGCCGGAGGCCTCCGGGGAGTCCGGCGTCTCTCCGCATCCGGCCAGCAGGAAAAGCAGCGCCGCCGCCGTCATGCCGCAGAGAAATCTTTTCTGTTTCCTTTTCATGATGCTCCTCCTTTTTCCTGTAAAGTTGCTTCTAACCTTAAAAGAGACATGCCGCTGTTAGAATAATGTTGGCATAAGGGGTCATCTCGCCGGTTCTCACAATCGCCTTGCAGCATTGGGTCTCTTTCTTCAGCTGTGCATGGGAGACAAACCTGAGCTCCACCGCTGTTCCAAAATACCGCCTGATTTTCTCTAAAAGCTCCGGGCAGTGAAGCTTCATTTCTTCCGCCACCGTAACCTGTTCCACCAGCATGTTTTCGGCCACAGCCTCCAAAACGTCCCAAAATCCCGGAATACCTTTCTTCAAGGCCAGGTCGATTTTTTCCACGCCTGCCGGCACCGGAAGGCCGCAGTCTCCTATGCACAATCGGTCGGTATGCCCCAGCTCGCCAAGGACTCGGTTTATGTCACTGTTCATCATGCAATTTTTATGCATATTTTTACCTTCTTTTTACCTAAGAAAGTCTTTGCAGTTAAAGAATAAATCAATATGCACATATTATCAATAGCTTATCTTCATTTTTTGATATTTAATATAATTTTATTGATAAAATTTTATCTTTAAAATTTTGTATTGACATATAAAGATAAATAGTTTACCTTATAATTAAAGCTATACACGGGGAGGCGTACCATGAGAACTACACTGAAAGATATTGCACAAGCGACTGGTTTATCGGTCACCAGTATCTCCCTCGTACTCAACGCGCGCCCAAACCGTCTGTCCGAAGAGAGCCGCCGAAAAGTGCTGGAAGCCGCAAAACAGCTCAACTATTCCACCTCTTCCCATTCTTCTCCATCCGCTTCTGAATGTCACTCCATCGGCCTGATTGTCCCAAACATCTCCGATTTCTTTTTTGGTGAAATTGCGCAAGGCGTTATTGACTGCGCACGCACCCACGACTTTACGGTTCTTCTGGGCACAAACGGCGAATCCCCCCAGATGGACAATCAAAACATCCGTTCCCTGTCCCGCCAGGGCGTCCGGGCGCTGCTGATTGTCTCGGCCCACGAACAGGCGAACACGCTGCTGGATCAGCTTTCCTTCCCTGTCATTCAGGTAGACCGTCAGAGCCTGTCGCTGAACCGCAGCGCGGTGCTGCTCAACCACCGCAAGGGCGGCTATCTGGCCACGCGGCATCTGATCGATTTGGGCCATAGGCATATTGCCTGCATCACAGGCCCGGGCGCGCAGGCCAGCAGCCAGCAGCGGCTGGCCGGCTACCGCTGGGCCTTTGAGGAGACCGGCCTTCCGCTGCCCAAAAGCGCAATCTTTGAGGGGGATTACGCCCCAAAGAGCGGGTATCAGCTGCTTGATTCCATTATAAGCGCGGGATTTACGGCCGTCTTTTGCGGGAACGACATGATGGCCATCGGAATCTACAAGCGTATGCGCGAACTGGGGCTTAAGCCGGCTCAGGACCTCTCCATTGTCGGCTTTGACGATATTTCATTTGCCGATTTGCTGGAAGTTCCGTTAACCACCATCCGCCAGTCGGGCTACAATATCGGCTTTGAGGCCTGCAAACGCGCGTTTCTTGAATTGGATAACCCGGATTTGCCCAAGCAGACCATCCAGTTTGAGCCCGAACTGGTTATAAGGCAAAGCACACGGAAAAAGGAGGAGTGACATCGTGCAACGTATTACTGTGATTGGCTCTGTTAACCGTGATCACCTGTATTCTGTCCCCCATATCGTCCGCCCCGGAGAGACCATCGCCAGCGAATCCTACCGGACAGGCTGGGGCGGAAAGGGGCTGAACCAGGCCATCGCCCTGGCAAAGGCAGGCGCGCAGGTCTCCCTCGCCGCAAAAATCGGCCATGAGGATTATCCTTCTCTCTCCGCTCTCTGCTCTGCGTATTCTCTCGACATTTCCCAGGTGCATGCCTGCGCGCTTCCCACCGGTCACGCGATTATCCAGCTGGATACCGCCGGTCAAAACTGCATCATTGTCCACGCAGGCGCCAACGGCTCCTTTACCGAGCAGGATATTCAGTCGTTTTTAGCCGGCTGCCGGGCCGGTGATATCTTCCTTCTGCAAAATGAGATCAATTCTTCCGCTCAGATCATCAGCGAGATCAAAAAAAAGGGCGGCAGAGTCGCCCTCAACCCCTCCCCCTTTACACCGGACATTCTGCGCTGGCCCCTGGAGTGCCTGGATTATCTTATTCTGAACGAAACAGAGGCCGCCTCCATGACCTCCGCGGACTCCTCCGAAAAAGCGCTCGACCATCTCTGTTCCGCTTATCCGGCGCTTAACGTCTTTCTTACGCTCGGCTCAGAAGGTTCCTGCTTTGCGTGCGGAAATACGCGCCATTTTCACCCGACCCACAAGGTCAATGCCGTCGACACCACCGGCGCGGGAGACACCTATACCGGATTCCTTCTGGCTGAGCTGGCCCGCGGCTCCGCCGTTGAAGACGCCATGTCCATTGCCACAGAGGCGGCCTGTCTGTGTGTCACCCGCCCGGGCGCTGTCGATTCGATCCCCAGCCGCGCCGAACTTCCCTCCCTTAACTGAGTCCACCCGGGCGGCGTCCCGGCCACCGGCCGCTCCACCACATCTTGCTCAAAGCGCTCTCCTGACTGCGTTTCACCGCTTATGTACCAAAAAGTCCGCGCGTCCATCTGGACGCGCGGACTTCAGCGTGCCGAAAAAACTCGGTTTAAAAGGGCCCGCCTGAACTGGTACGGGGGGAGCGCGAGGGGGGCAGCCGCCCGCCTCGCGTGGGATTGAATGCCCCGGAAGCCTTGCGCGGCAAGGCTTCCGGGGAGCGGAGCGAGGACTTTTGCGCCGCTGTGCGGCGCGAAAGTAACGGCATTTTTACACCTTCAATCTCCGGTATACGGTGAAGTACATGGTGAGGATGCAGGCCAGGCCGCCGATGACGTTGGAGATAGGCTCAGCCAGGAACACGCCGTTATATCCGAGGCCAAGCGCCGGCAGCAGCAGGGTCAGAGGGGCCACGATAAAGGCTTTGCGCAGCAGGGAGAAGAAGATGGCGCTCCTGCTGCGGCCCAGGCCCACAAAGACAGACTGGCCGATAAACTGGAGGGACATGCAGAAGAAGATGGAGAAGTAGATGCGGAAGGCGGGCACGCCGGTTGCAATCAGCTCCGCGTCACTGTTGAACAACCTGATGAAGGCGGCGGGGAACAGCATGACCACCGCCCAGACGGCCGCCGAATACCCCATGGTCACCGCGGTGGTGAACCGGATGCCCTGCCGGACCCGCTCGTTGGCCCCTGCTCCGTAGTTGTACCCCAGCACCGGCTGGCAGCCCTGGGTCACGCCGCTGACCGGCATGGTGATGACCTCCCGCACCGAGTTGATAACGGTCATCACGCCCACATACAGGTCGCCGTACCCCGCGCCGCCCCAGTGCTGGAGGGTGGTGTTGCAGAGAATCTGCACCAGGGAGTTGGTGAGGGCCATAACAAAGCCGGAGGCGCCCAGGCTCAGGATCCGGGCTGCCCGGGCCGCCCGGAGCTTCATCCGGCTCAGCCGCAGCCGCACAATGGCCCGCTTCCCGGTGAGGAACCACAGCACCCAGGCAGCCGAGCAGGCCTGGGAGATGACCGTGGCGATGGCGGCCCCCTGCACCCCCAGGCCGAAGCCGAAGTCAAAGATAAAGATGGGGTCCAATACAATATTCACTACCGCTCCGATGGACACGGTCAGCATCCCCATCCGGCCAAAGCCCTGAGCGTTGATAAAGGGGTTCATCCCCAGGCTGATCATGACAAAAACCGTCCCCAGGGCGTAGGTGGACAGATAGCTGTCCGCATAGGGAAAGGTGGCGCCGCTGGCGCCGAAGAGGTAGAGAATGGGCTCACGGAACAGGAGGATGAGGGCGGTGAGCACCACGCCCAGCCCCAGCAGCAGAGCAAAGGAGTTGCCCTGGACCCATTCCGCCTCCTCGTTGTCCCCCTTGCCCCGGCAGATGGAGCACAGCGGCGCGCCGCCGGTGCCGCACAGGTTGGCAAAGCCGATGATGATGGAGATGACCGGCAGCACCAGCCCCACGCCGGTGAGGGCCAGACGTCCCACGCCGGGCAGGCGTCCGATATACATCCGGTCCACAATATTATAGAGGATATTCACCAGCTGGGCCGCCGTCATGGGCAGGGCCATCCTGGTGATAGCCCCGGACACGCTGCCCTTTGTAAAATCATTTTTTGCTTCCGCCACGGGTCTGCTTCCTTTCCGGTTTGACTTTTATTCTTTTCATTGTATACTATTTCTAAATACAGGGCAAGAAAGATCCCCTGCCCGGGAAAGGATGGCGTTTATCATGACGCTGCTGGAGGAGGCGCGGGCGCTGGCCCCCGCCCTGGAGGAATTGAAGGCCCAGCTCCACCGCAGACCGGAGCTGAGCTTCCACGAGGTCAACACCACGGCAAAAATCCGCGCCCTGCTGGAGCCGCTGGGGGCGGAATTTCTGGACCTGGGCATGGAGACCGGCGTGGCTGCCCTGCTGCGGGGCGGAAACCCCGGCCCCACCGTGGCTCTGCGGGCGGACATCGACGCCATCACCCTTCAGGAGCCGGAGGGTCCCGGTTCCTCGGAGGCGGAGGGCGTCATGCATGCCTGCGGCCACGATTTCCACACCACCTGTCTCTACGGCGCGGCCAAGCTCCTCGCAGCCCGGCGGGAACAGCTCTCCGGCGCCGTGCTGCTCATCTTCCAGCCCGCTGAGGAGGTGACCCAGGGGGCGGCGGCCATGCTGCGCCGCGGCCTGTGGGAGAAGGCAGGTGGCAAGCCCGCCGCCATTTTCGGTCTCCACAACCGTCCTGAGGTACCCTGCGGCCAGATTGCCGTGCTCCCCGGCCCCATCATGGCAGGCAAGAACAACTTTACCCTCACCCTCTACGGTAAGAGCGGCCACGGCGGCTCTCCACACAAGTGCGTGGATGTGATTGTCCCCGGCGCGGCCATTGTCAGCGCCGCCCAGACCGTGGTGAGCCGCTGTACCGACCCGATGGACAGCCTGGTGTGCTCGGTGTGCTCTATCCACGCGGGCACGCCGGACAACTTCGCCCCCGACCTGCTCACCATGACGGGCAGCCTGCGTGCCCACTCGGATGAGGTGCTGGCAGCCGCCTCCGCCAAGCTGGAGTCTCTGGCCAGGGATATCGCCGCCGCCTACGGCTGCACGGCGGACTTTGTGCTGGAGCCCCAGGTACCCGTGACCTGGAACGGCCCGGAGACCACCGCTCTGGCCAAACAGGCCGCGGAGGAACTGGTGGGCGCGGCCAACGTGGTCCAGCCCCGGCCCGACATGGGCAGCGAGGACTTCGCCGTGCTCTCCCGGGGCATCCCCAGCTTCTTCTACTGGCTGGGCTCCGGCTTCCCCGGCCGGGAGAACGCCTGCTGGCACAGCGCCCAGTTCCGCACTGACGACGACGCCCTCCCCCTGGGCGCCGCCCTGCTGGCCCGCTCGGCGGAGCTGGCGCTGGAGTACTTTTTCCGGTGAAAAAATCTGAGGTGCCGCTTTTCTTCATTTTGTATATCCACGCCCCGGAAACACTTGTCCGGGGCGTGGATTTTTTACGAAAAAATTGTAAAATAGATATTGACATTTCTTTGTCAAAGTGTGATAATAGTCGATGGTAAGAATCGTTATTTTTTTGTCAATACTTTCTGACAATTTATTTGGAGGTTTTTGCTATGTCCAGATTTACTCTGCCCCGCGACATCTATTATGGTCCCAACGCGCTCGAGGCCCTCAAGACCCTGAAGGGCAAGAAGGCCGTCATGGTTCTGGGCGGCGGCTCCATGAAGCGCTTCGGTTTTGTGGACAAGGCCGTTGCGTACCTGAAGGAAGCCGGCATCGAGACCAAGCTGTTCGAGAACGTGGAGCCCGATCCCTCCGTCGAGACCGTCATGAAGGGCGCCGCCATGATGCGCGAGTTTGAGCCCGACTGGATCATCTCCATGGGCGGCGGCTCCCCCATCGATGCCGCCAAGGCCATGTGGGCCTTCTATGAGTACCCCGAGACCACCTTCGAGGACCTGATCACCCCCTTCAACTTCCCCGAGCTGCGCCAGAAGGCCAAGTTCTGTGCCATCCCCTCCACCTCCGGCACCGCCACTGAGGTGACCGCCTTCTCCGTCATCACCGACTATGCCAAGGGCATCAAGTACCCCCTGGCCGACTTCAACATCACCCCCGACGTGGCCATCGTGGACCCCGCCCTGGCCGAGACCATGCCGCCCCACCTGGTGGCCTACACCGGTATGGACGCCCTGACCCACGCCATCGAGGCCTATGTGTCCACCCTGCACACCGTGTTCACCGATCCTCTGGCGATTGAGGCCATCCACATTGTGGAGAAGGACCTCATCAAGTCCTTCAAGGGCGACATGACCTGCCGCGAGGAGATGCACTACGGCCAGTGCCTGGCCGGCATGGCCTTCTCCAACGCCCTGCTGGGCATTGTCCACTCCATGGCCCACAAGACCGGCGCCGCCTTCTCCACCGGCCACATCACCCACGGCCTGGCCAACGCCATGTACCTGCCCTACGTCATCGCCTACAACGCCAAGGCTGACGGCGTTGCCGAGCGCTATGCCGACATTGCCCGCACCATGGGCGTCGTGGGCGACACCACCGCCGAGCTGGTGGAGGGCCTGCGCGCCAAGATCCGCTCCATGAACGACGCCATGGGTATCCCCAACACCCTGAAGGACTTCGGCATCATCGAGGACGAGTTCAAGGAGAAGCTGGAGACCATCGCCACCAACGCTGTGGGCGACGCCTGCACCGGCTCCAACCCCCGTCCCATCGACCCCGCCACCATGGCCAAGCTGTTCACCTGCATCTACTACGGCACTGAGGTGGACTTCTAATCTCACTACTCCTTTCCCCTCCTACATACAAAGCGGCGCTGTCCTTTGGACAGCGCCGCTTTGTGGCTGTCGAAAAAGTGGCCTCTGCCACTTTTTCGAAGGAGTTGCATGAAATTTTCACCTCGATTTCTGATGAAATTGTCGGCAAAAATTTCATGAGAAGTGTCATTTCCGAGGCACATGTCCCCGAAAATGACGGATTTTCATTTGATTCCGTCATCTGCGGATGACGGAACTCTGCGAGGCTCCCCCTTCTGGGAGGTTTTTGACGGCCTAAGCGGCGCTGTCCAAAGGACAGCGCCGCTTTTGTTTGCCGGATGTTCAATGCACGAACGTCACGCCGGCAAAGCAGGTCTCCGGGTCTGCCGGCTCTCCGCCCTGCCGCACCTCCACGTGGAGATGGGGCCCGGTGGCCATGCCCGTCTGGCCCACATAGCCCACGTTCTGACCCTGGGCCACCTGGTCCCCCTCAGCCACCGCACAGGCCGACAGGTGGGCGAAGAGCACTTCCCCGCCGTCCCAGCCGATGACCACATAGTTGCCGTACTCCGGGTCAAAGGCGGACTCCAGCACCTGGCCGCTCCGGGGGGCGTACACCGCCGCGCCGCTGTCCGCCTTCAGGTCCAGCCCGTCGTGGCTGGTGGTCCGGCCGGTGATGGGGTGCACCCGGGTGCCGAAGGGCATGGTCACCGTCAGCCTGTCCCCGTCCAGGGGGGACAGCAGCTCCTCCGCGTCCACCCCGGCGGGCTCCGCCTGTTCCTCCGTAACCAGGGGCTCCGAGATGACCAGCAGGCCGGGCTCCCCGCTCTCCTCCGCCTGTCCGGTCAGGTCGGCGGCGCAGGCCCCCGCCAGCACGCCGCACAGGCACAGCGCCGCCGCCACGCCCACCGCCGCGGCGACCGTCAGCTTTCCTCTGGATTGAAATTTCATAATGGCATACAACCTCTCTTTCAGCTGTTCTCCATCCCTGCTCATGGCAAGGGTCATATTGTGTTTGGTCTCTCCCGGCGCAGGCCGGGCCAGGGCGAGGAGGGCCGCGCCGTAGGCTCTGCGCCCGGCCTCGTCCAGCCGCCGCAGCACCCCTTCGTCGCAGGAGAGCTCACACGCCCGGCCCAGCTCCCGCCGGAGCAGCCAGACCAGCGGATTGAACCAGTGAATGCACACCGCCGCCTCCGCCAGCCACTTGTAGCACAGGTCCAGCCGCCGGTAGTGGGTCAGCTCGTGGAGAAAGGCGGCCCGGAGCACCTCCTCCCCGCCGTTTTCGTCGGGCAGGAGCACCATGGGCCGGAGCAGACCGGCCTGCATGGGTGAGCGGAGGCCGGAACAGACCAGCAGCCTGGGGGGCCTGGCCACCCCCGTCATGCGGCAGGCGTCCTCATAGACCGCCCGGACCCGCTCCCCCGCCGGACGGCTCTCCCGTTCCAGCGTGCGGAGGCACCGGCCATACCGCCAGACCGCCCGCAGGGCCAGTGCGGCGGCCACCGCCCCCCACAGAAGCACCGCCAATTCGGGCAGCAAGGCCGGTAAATCCAGCCCCGCCCCCTGCCGGTCCGGCCCGGCCAGGGCCATGTCCGGGGCCCGCAGCCACAACGCGCCCGCTGTCATCTCCTCCGGCAGGGCCTGGGACAATCCCTCCGGCAGATGGACAGAGGGGAAAAACGGTATCAGCAGCCGGGCCAGGGGCGCCAGCCAGAGGTAGTACTGCCCGCTGTGCCCCAACTTGTCACGCAGCAGGGGCATGAGGGCCAGCAGCAGCACAATGAGCACCGACCCGGACAGTGTCAGGCTGAGCAGAGTGGACAGCGCCCCGCCCATCACGCCTTCCCGCCCTTCTCCCAAAAGGCCTTCAGCTCGTCCAGATCCTCCGCGGTAAGGCAGTCCTGCTTGAGCAGGGAGGACACCAGCCGCCCAGCGTTGCCGCCGTACACCTTGTCCAGGAAGGACCGGGTCTGCTGGTCGGCGTAGTCCTCCTCCCGCAGGAGGGCCACATACACGTTGAGCCGGCCGTTTTTCTCCACCGCCAGCATCTGCTTCTCCACCAGGCGGGAGAGAAAGGTGAGCACCGTGTTGGCCTTCCAGTCCTTCCCCTGTCCCGCCAGGGCCTCCATCACCTGGGCAAAGCGGGCCCGTCCGCCCCGGCTCCAGACCACCCGCATCAGCTCCAGCTCGGAGTCTGACAGCTGCCGTTTTTCCATGGAAATCCCTCCAGTATTTCAACTACAACTTGTAGGTGTATTTACCTTAACATCTTGTAGGTGAAAAGTCAAGCAAAAAATCCTCTCACGGTGGGAGAGGATTTCAGCCTGTCGAAAAAGTCTTTTCGACAGGCTGCTGCACTTTTTCAAACCTTAAAAAGTTTGAAAAAGTGGTTTGATTCCACGCGAAAGACAACCCTGACGGTTTTCTTTCACACTATCTTTCCCTCCGAAGCCTTAAGTCTCAGGGTTTATCGCAGTCCTTTTCTATCTCTCTACGCCAGCCCCAGCAACCGGGCGGTGGTGGCCACCAGGAAGCACAGCGCCATGCCGATGGCCGTGGGCAGCCCGAAGCCCAGCAGGGTCCACTTCCAGCTGCCGCTCTCCCTGCCGATGGTCATGCAGGTGGTGGAGCAGGGCCAGTGGACCAGGGAGAAGAGCATGGTGCACACCGCCGTCAGCCAGGTCCAGCCCTGGTCCACAAGCAGGGTGCGCAGGGCGTCCAGGCTCTCGTAGCCGGTCAGGCTGCCGGTGGCCAGGTAGGCCATGAGCATGATGGGGATGACAATCTCGTTGGCGGGAAAGCCCAGGATAAAGGCGGTCAGAATCACGCCGTCCATGCCCAGGGCCCGGCCCAGAGGGTCCAGGAAGCCGGTGCAGTGGGCCAGAAGGCTGACGCCCCCCGCCTGCACATTGGCCAGCACCCAGATGAGCAGCCCCGCCGGGGCGGCAACCATCACCGCCCGCCCCAGCACGAACACCGTCCGGTCCAGCACTGAGCGGACAATCACCTGTCCCACCCGGGGGCGGCGGTAGGGTGGCAGCTCCAGGGTGAAGGAGGAGGGCACGCCCTTGAGTACCGTGGCCGACAGCAGCCGGGAGACCTGGAAGGTGAGAAACACCCCCAGCACAATCACCCCGGTGAGCAGCAGGGCGGACAGCAGTGTCCGCCCCGGCCCGGCTTCGGTGCCCGTAAAAAACATGGTGATGATGGCGATCAGGGTGGGAAAGCGGCCGTTGCAGGGCACAAAGCTGTTGGTGAGCATGGCGATGAGCCGCTCCCGGGGGGAGTCGATGATGCGGCAGCCCACCACCCCGGCGGCGTTGCAGCCGAAGCCCATGGCCATGGTCAGGGCCTGCTTGCCGCAGGCTCTGGCCTTCTGGAAGGCGTGGTCCAGCACAAAGGCCACCCGGGGCAGGTAGCCGAAGTCCTCCAGCAGGGTAAAGATGGGGAAAAAGATGGCCATGGGGGGCAGCATCACCGACACCACCCAGGCCAGCACCCGGTAGACCCCCAATACCAGTGCCCCGTGGAGCCACGCCGGGGCGTTCCAGTATGTAAACAGGTCGGTCAGCCGGTCCTGGAGCCAGAAGAGGGCGTCAGACAGCAGCTGGGAGGGGTAGTTGGCCCCCTGGATGGTCAGCCAGAACACCCCCGCCAGCAATGCCAGCATCACCGGGATGCCCGTGGCGCGGCTGGTGAAGAGCCGGTCCAAAACGCGGTCCCGGCGGGCGTAGTCCTCCCGGGCGCACTTCACCGCCCCGGCGCACACCGCCTCGGCGGTCATCACCAGCCCGGCGGCCAGCCGATCCCCCAGGTTCTCCCGGCTGACCCCGCGCGCCTCCAGCCACGCCCAGGCCTCCGCCAGGGCCTCAGTCAGCTCCCCGTCCCCTGCCAAGCCAACGCCCAGCGCCTCCTCCAGCCTGGCCAGCAGAGCCGGCTCCCCCTCCAGCAGCCGGAGGGCGGTCCAGCGGCCGGGGAGCTTCCCCGCCGTCCGGGCCTCCACCAGAGAGAGCAGCCGCTCCACCGCCGTCTCAACGGGGCCGGGGTACTGCACCCGGATGGGGTTGGGCGGCTGTTCCGCCGCCATCACCTTCTCCGCCGCGTCCAGCAGGGCTTCCAGCCCCTGGCCCCGCCCGGCACAGGTCCCCACCACGGGCACCCCCAGCCGCTCCGACAGCTGCTCTAAATCCACCCGGATGCCTTTCTTTGCCGCCTCGTCCATCAGGTTGACGCACACCACGGTGCGGGGTTCCAGCTCCAGGGTCTGGAGCACCAGGTTCAGGTTCCGCTCCAGGCAGGTGGCGTCGCACACCACAATGGCCCCGTCCGCCCCGCCGAAGCACAGAAAGTCCCGGGCCACCTCCTCCTCGGCGGAGTGGGCCATGAGGGAGTAGGCGCCCGGCAGGTCCACCAGCACATAGCCCCACCCCCTGTGCTCGCACCGGCCCTGGGCGCTGCCCACCGTCTTGCCCGGCCAGTTTCCTGTGTGCTGATGCATACCGGTCAGACTGTTGAACACGGTGGATTTGCCCACGTTGGGGTTGCCCGCCAGGGCGATGACCTTGTCGTCCGGCCGGAGCTTTTCAATGTTCAGGCCATGGTCCACCGCCGCCGCGCCGGTGGACGCCCCGGTCAGGCCCACCGGGGTTCCTCCCCGGCAGAGGCCGGGCAAAATGCGGCGGCAGGCTCCACCCGGATGCCTGCGGCGTCCCGCTCCCGCAGGGCCACCACCGCCCCCCGTATGAGATAGGCCGACGGGTCGCCCGCCGGACTGGCGGCCACACAGGTCACCCTGGTGCCGGGGATGAGGCCCATATCCATCAGGCGGCGGCGCATGGCCCGCTCGCCCGCCACCTCCGCCACCCGGGCGCTTCCTCCCACCCCCAGGCCGCAGAGGGAAATCAATTCGCTCATATTGGAACGCTCCTCACATAACATGTAGGCGGGGGATGGTTCTCCCCCATCTATCCTATTGAGCCGCCCCCCCGGTGGTGACGGCGAGAGGAGGAACCGGCTGTGAGACGTCCATACCCGCCCCGGCGGAGAAAACGGCGGAGGCGGCGCGCCTTCGGCGGATGGAGCCGTATCCTCCGCCTGCTGGGCATGGCTCTTCTGCTGTCCGGGCTGCTGCTCCCATTTTTTCCTCGGAAAGCTTCCCCTCCCACTCCAGTTTCCCCCGCTCCCTCTCTCTTCCTGCCGGAGGATTTGTCCCCCCTGCGGCGGGCCATGGTGGAAAACGCCGCCGCCCTGGCGGGCAGGGTGGGCTACTTCTGGGGCGGCAAGTCGGTCCGCCTGGGCTGGGACCCCCGCTGGGGGGTGCCGGCCGTGGTCACCGCCGGCGGAAGCGACACCACCGGGACCCTGGTCCCCTTCGGCCTGGACTGCTCCGGGCTGGTGACCTGGGCGGCGGTCAACGCGGCAGGGGACGCCGGCGCCCTCTCCGCCATCGGCAACGGCGCCCGGGACCAGTATTCCCGCTGTACGCCGGTGGCCTGGGAGGAGGCCCAGCCGGGGGACCTGGCCTTTTTCCCCGACCTGAGCCATGTGGGGATTGTGCTCGGCCCCACGGAGGCGGGCACGCTGGAAATTGTCCACTGCTCCAAGACCCTGGGCGGCGTGGTCCGCTCCCCGGACGGCGCAGGCATCGGCTTTGCCCTCATCGGCCGCCCGGCGTTCTATCAGATTTATGGCGCGGCATAAAATACGCCGTGTGCCGGGATTTTAAGCCCATGGCGCGGCGGAGCGCGCCATATAGGCGTTTTACCGCCCCCCTTTGGCGGGCAATAAAAATAACCCGCCGGACCGGAGATACGCTCTCCCATCCGGCGGGTTTTCTGTGTCTATCCCGGTCAGCTCAGGGCCAAAATGGCCTCCACGGCCCGGTTGTAGTCCTCAGTAAGCTGGGGCATCATGGCGGCGGCGGCATCCCAGTCGCCGGCCCGCATCAGCGCCACCTGGCGCTCAAAGCCCGCGAACAGCGGCTTGATGGACAGGTTGCCGCACAGCCCCTTCAGGGTGTGGGCGGCGCTGACCGCCCCCTCGCGGTCCCCCTCCTCCAGGGCGGCGGTCAGGGCGGCAAATCCCCGGTCCGCGGGGAACTTCTTCAAAAAACGCTCCAGCATGGCCTCGCTGCCCATGAAGCGCTCCAGGGCCTCGTCCACGTCCACGCCCGCAGCGGCCAGCCCCGCCCGGATTTGGTCATCCATTTTCATTCTCCTCCTTCGGCGCCTGATACAGGCCCCTCAGCTCCCGCTCCACCCGGAAGAAGCACGCCAGCAGCGCGGGATTAAAGGTGCCGCACGCCCCGTCCCGGATCATGCGCAGGGCCTCCTCCCGGCCATAGGCGTCCTTATAGACCCGCTTGCTGACCAGGGCGTCGTACACGTCGGCCAGCGAGACAATCTGAGCCCAGACGGAGATCTCGTCCCCCTTCAGGCCGTCGGGATAGCCCCGCCCGTCCCACCGCTCGTGGTGGTGGCGGGCGATGTCGCAGGCGTAGCGGTAGGCGCCCAGCTCCCGCATCTGGGGAATCCGCTCCAGCAGCCGGGCGCCCTGGACGGTGTGGGTCTTCATAATCTCGAACTCCTCGGCCGTCAGGCGGCCGGGCTTGTTGAGGATGGCGTCCGGGATGGCGATTTTGCCCACATCGTGCATGATGGCGGCCAGGGCGATGGCGTCGATATCCTCCGGCGACAGGCCGGCCCCCAGTTCGGTGTGCTCCAGCATATAGCGGGTGATGTCGTGAATACGGCGGACATGCTCGCCAGACTCGCCGTTTCGAAACTCAATGGCGGTGGACAGGGCCTCTATCATGCCCCGGTTGAGCTCGATGATCTGCTCCGCCTGCCGCAGAAGAGCGGACTGCTGCCGCTCCACCACGTTGCCCAGCCGCTTCCTCGCCCGGAACAGCTCCACCACCGAGTTGACCCGCCGCTCCACCACATAGGGGATCACCGGCTTGCTGATCACGTCCATGACGCCCAGCTGATAGGCCTCCCGCATGGTGTCGCCGCTGGCC
Source organism: uncultured Pseudoflavonifractor sp. (assembly GCA_904419835.1). Lineage (GTDB taxonomy): Bacteria > Bacillota > Clostridia > Oscillospirales > Oscillospiraceae > Pseudoflavonifractor. The sequence goes on from CAJFTA010000030.1 coordinate 20,634, forward strand.
TCGGCGGTGATGAGAAACACGGGGATCTGGCCGGGAAAGCCCTCCTCCGCCAGGGCACGCAGCACCTGGATGCCGCTCATCTCGGGCATGACCACGTCCAGCAGCACCGCGCACAGCCGGTCCCGCAGGCTCAGCGCCGCCTCCAGCCCAAGTTTTCCGTTCTCCCGCTGCTCAATGGCGTAAAATGGCGCGAAAATATTCTCCAGAATGGCCCGGTTTATCTCGTCATCGTCCACAATCAGCACCGTGTCCGGCTCCTGACCGGCATTCCGTCCCCGGCAGTTAGGTTCCATATTTTTCTCCTTGCATACGGGCGCGGACAGGGCCGCAGTCTCCCGGCCCGGCCACGCAAGTTCTGTTCCGCCCTGCACGCTATTCTTCCATGATATTTGCCCCGCAATACCGCCGCAATTGCCTCCATGCAGCAGCCGCGCTGGAAAAGCGGCCCGGCATCCGCCTTTGCAACAGGCTGCGGGGCGGTTGATTCGACCATTCTTATTATAAAATAGCTTTCTCCCAATTGCAACTCCCGGTATGTGCGAAAAACTGTGCGCGGAGCAGTCCGACCGCTCCGCGCACACCAAGCTGCCAAAAATGTTGTTACTTTCTCGCTGCTGTGCAGCGCAAAAGTCCCTGTGCTCCCCCGCCCCGGTTCCGGCGGGCACTTTTCCCTGGGGTTTTGGGCGTTCTCTATCCCCCTCAGCCGCCGAACAGCCGCTTGAACAGGGACTTTTTGGTCTGCCTGCTCTCCGCCTTGGCAATGCGGAGCTTTCGCAGGCTCTCCTCCGCCTCCCGGCTTCCATGGCTGACCGCCTCCTGGTAGAGCTGCTCCGCCCGGGCCAGGTCCACCTGGGTGCCGACCCCGTCCCGGCAGCAGTCGGCCAGCAGGTTCATGGCCCGGACCGACCCCTGCCTGGCCGCCCGCCGGAACCACTCCACCGCGCCCGCCGGATCCCTGGCCGCGCCGATGCCGTTGAGGAGGCAGTAGCCCAGGTTGCACTGGGCGGCCCGGTCCCCGTTCTCGGCGGCTCTGGTGTACCACTCCACCGCCTTGGCGGTGTCCACGGCCACGCCGGTGCCCTGCTCATAGCACAGCCCCAGGTTGCACTGGGCCGGGGCGTACCCTCCCTCGGCGGCCCTGGTCAGGTAGTCCACGCACTTTTTCTCGTCCTTCATGACGCCCGCACCGTCCCGGTAGCAGCCGCCCAGCAGGCACATGGCCCGCAGGGAGCCCTGCTTGGCCGCCTTGTGCAGCCAGGAGACGCCCCGGCCCGGGTCCTTCTTGGCGCCGATGCCCTCCAGATAGCAGTAGCCCAGGTTGCACTGGGCGGTCTCGTCCCCGGCCTGGGCGCCCCGGGCGTAGTACTCCACGGCCTTGACCTTGTCCTCCGGCACGCCCTCGCCCACCTCATAACAGTAGCCCAGGCTGCAAAACGCGGAGGCATACCCCGCCTGGATGGCCTGCCTGTAATACTCCACCGCCCGCTTAGGGTCCCGCTTGGTCCCCACGCCCCGGCGGCAGCAGTCGCCCAGAATATTGAGCGCCCGGCCAAAGCCCTGGTCTGCGGCCCGTATGAGCCACGACACTGCCATCTCTTCATCCTCCGGCACGCCGATGCCGTTGAGATAGCACACCGCCAGATTGCACTGGGCGGGGGCATACCCCTGCTCCCCCGCCCGGCGGTACAGCTCCGCCGCCCGGGCCGGGTCCGGCTCCGTCCCGTCGCCGTTCTCATAGCACAGTCCCAGGCTGCACTGGGCGGGCGGGTAGCCCTGTTCCGCCGCCAGGGTATACCACCTGACCGCCTCTCTTCCGTCCGGCTCTGTCCCCAGGCCGTCCCGCAGGCAGGTGCCCAGCAGGCTCTGGGCCCGGGGATACCCCTGCTCCGCCGCCTGCCGGAACCACTTCACCGCCTCCTCGGGCCGCTTCACCGTGCCCACGCCCTCCAGGCAGCAGTAGCCCAGGTTGCACTGGGCGGCCGGGTAGCCCATCTGGGCCGCCTGGCGGTAGTACTCCACCGCCTGCTTCTCATCCCGCTCCACGCCGCTGCCCATCTCGTAGCACAAGCCCAGGTCGCAGATGGCCATGGCATAGCCCTGCTCCGCGGCCTGGCGGTACAGCGCCACAGCCCGGGTCTCGTCCTTTTCCATTCCGGTGCCGTTGCGGCAGCAGTCCCCCAGAATATCCAGGGCCCGGGCAAAGCCCCGCTCCGCCGCCTTTTCCAGCCACGCCACGGCCTGCCCGGCGTCCTCCTCCGTGCCGATGCCGTTGAGGCAGCACACCGCCAGGTTGCACTGGGCCGGGGCGTACCCCTGTTCCGCCGCACGGGTATACCAGGCCACGGCCTGCTTCTCATCCCGCTCCACGCCGCCGCCCGTCTCATAGCACAGGCCCAGGGCGCACTGGGCGGGCACATACCCCAGGTCGGCGGCCCGCCGGTAGCAGGCTGCGGACGCCGCCTCGTCCTTCTCCAGGCCGGTCCCCTCGCCCAGGCAGTCGCCCAGAATGCTGATGGCCCGGGCATAGTCCTGTTCCGCCGCCCGCTTCAGCCAGGCCACGGCCTCCTCCGCGTTTTTCTCCACGCCGATGCCGCTGAGCAGACAGAAGCCCAGGTTGCACTGAGCCGGGGCGTAATCCAGCTCGCCGGAGCGGCGGTACAGCTCCGCGCCCCGCTGCTCGTCCTTCTCCACGCCCTCGCCGTTCTCGTAGCACAGGCCCAGATCGCACAGGGCGGGGGGATACTCCTGCTCCGCGCTGCGGCGGTAGTACTCCACAGCCTTTTCCAGGTCCTTCTCCACCCCGCGGCCGTCCTGGTACAGGCAGCCCATGAGCCGCAGGGCCCTGGGATAGCCCTGCTCCGCCGCCCTGGCCAGCCACTGGGCCGCCTTGGCGTCGTCCTGCTCCACGCCGATGGCCGCCAGATAGCAGTAGCCCAGGTTGCACTGGGCGGGGGCATAGCCCTCCTCGGCGGACTGGGTGTAGCACTCCACGGCCTTGGCCAGGTCCTCGTCCACGCCGCTGCCGCTCTCATAGCACAATCCCAGGTCGCACAGGGCGGGTATGTACCGCTTCTCCGCCGCCAGGCGGAAGAGCTCGGCGGCCCGGGCCTCGTCGGGCTCCACGCCCCTTCCGTCCCGGTAGCAGCAGCCCAGCAGGCTGATTCCCCGGGGAAACGCCTGATCCGCCGACTGCCGCAGCAGCTCGGCGGCGCGGCTGTCGTCCCGCTCCACGCCGATGCCGTTGAGATAGCACACCGCCAGGTTGCACTGGGCCGGGGCGTACCCCTGGTCGGCGGAGAGCTGGTAGAGCTCGGCGGCCCGGACCGGATCCCGGTCCACGCCGCTGCCGTTCTCATAGCACAGGCCCAGGCTGCACTGGCCCGGCGCGTAGTCCTCGTCCACACAGCGCCGGAACAGCTCCACCGCCCGTCCTTCGTCCTGCTCCACGCCCTCGCCCAACTGGTAGCAGCGGCCCAGGGCCTCCACGGCCCGCATGTCGTCCTGCTCCGCCGCCTGGGCAAACCAGTGGGCCGCCTGGGCCATATCCCGGTCCACCCCGTCGCCGTCGGCGTATTTCATGGCCAGATCGTACTGGGCGGACAGATCCCCCAGCTCCGCCTGATCCAGCAGGGCCTGGAACTCCTCCCGGGACCGCTGGAGCCCGGCCACCGCCCGCTGGATCAGTTCCGTATTGACAAAGATCACCTGATCTCCGTTGAAAAATTCCGCTCTGTCTTCATTTTCAGGGCACATGAAAAACACCTCTCAGTCCTCTTTACTCTACCAGCGAAAACGGCTTCTGTCAATGCGGGCGGGCGGCTCTCTTTGCCGCCGCCGGGGGCGCTTCTCCCCCTGTGCGCCCTGCCGGCGGGACATTTTCCCTGTATTTTTCCGTAAATTCACACAAAATATACTTTTCATTTTCCGCTTCCATGCTACAATATATCGTATGAACTCCCCGCGCACAGTCAGGCCCGGCCTCCCGCCCCCGGCGGAGGGCCGCACCGCCACCTGTTTTTGGAAGGAGGACCCCCATGAAAAAGGAAGCAGCCGCTTCTGCCCCCAGCCTGCGCTATCTCCAGATGCTCTCCCGCCAGTACCCCACGGTCCAGGCCGCCAGCAGCGAGATCATCAACCTCCAGGCCATTCTGAACCTACCCAAGGGCACCGAGCACTTTATCTCCGACGTCCACGGCGAGTACGAGGCCTTTCTCCACATCATGAACTCCGCCTCCGGCGTGGTGCGGGAGAAGGTGGACGAGCTCTTCTCCTCCAGCGTGTCCAAGGCGGAACGGGACCAGCTGGCCACCCTCATCTACTACCCCGAGGAGAAGCTGGCCCAGGTGGCCAGGGAGACCAGGGACATGGAGGAGTGGTACCGCATCACCCTCCACCGGCTCATCGACATCTGCCGCATGGTCACATCCAAGTACACCCGAAGCAAGGTCCGCAAGGCCATGCCCAAGGAGTACGCCTACATCATCGACGAGCTCATCAACACCAACTACGAGTACCATAATAAACGCTCCAACTATGAGAATATCATATCCACCATCATCGACATCGACCGGGCCGAGGACTTTATTGTGGCCGTGTGCGAGCTCATCAAGCGCATGGTGGTGGACCACCTGCACATTGTGGGCGACATGTTCGACCGGGGCCCCCGGGCGGACATCATCATGGACTACCTGACCGAGTACCACTCGGTGGACATCCAGTGGGGCAACCACGACGTGCTGTGGATGGGGGCCGCCACCGGCAGCCGCACCCTGGTGGCCACGGTGCTGTCCAACTCCATCCACTACAACAACCTGGAGGTCATTGAGACGGGCTACGGCATCTCTCTGCGGCCCCTGGCCCTGTTTGCCAACGAGTTCTATAAGGACGTGGACTGCTCCTGCTTCAAGGCCAAGTTCGCCGGGGACGACGCCAACAACTACACCGAGAAGGACAAGGCCCTGGCCGCCCGGATGCACAAGGCCATCACCATCATTCTCTTCAAGCTGGAGGGCCAGAAGATTCTCCGCCACCCCGAGTTCGGCATGGAGGACCGGCTGCTGCTGGACAAGATCGACTACGAGAAGAAGTCCATTGTCATCGACGGCGTGGAGTACCAGCTCTCTGACACCGACTTCCCCACCGTGGACCGCTCCAATCCCTATGAGCTCTCCCCCGAGGAGGACGAGGTCATCAACCAGCTGACCAACTCCTTCCAGCGCAGCGAGAAGCTCCAGCGGCACGTCCGCTTCCTCTACTCCAAGGGCGGGCTGTACAAGATCTATAACGGCAACCTGCTGCTCCACGGCTGCATCCCGCTGACGCCGGAGGGGGAGCTGCTCACCTTCCGGGCAGACGGAAAAATCCTGTCCGGCCGGGCCTTCCTGGACTACGCCGAGGCGGTGGCCCGCCAGGGGTACTACGCCAAGCCGGGCAGCGAGGAGCGGCAGTACGGCATGGACTACCTCTGGTTCCTCTGGTGCGGCCGGGGCTCCCCCGTCTTTGGCCGGGACCGGATGACCACCTTTGAGCGGCGGCTCATCAAGGACGAGTCCTCCTGGGCCGAGCCCAAGAACGCCTACTACACCTTCTACAACGACCCGGCGGTGTGCGAGCGGCTGCTCAGGGAGTTCGGCCTGGAGGGCCCCCACTGCCACATCATCAACGGCCACGTGCCCGTCAAGTCCCGCAAGGGCGAGAGCCCCATCAAGGGCGGCGGCAAGCTCATCGTCATCGACGGCGGCTTCTGCCGGGCCTACCAGCCCACCACCGGCATCGCCGGCTACACCCTCATCTACAACTCTGAGTCCATGCGCATCGTCTCCCACGAGCCCTTTGAGGGCCGGGAGAACGCCATCCGGGAGAACCGGGACATTCTCTCCTCCTCCGTTGTCTTTGAGCGGATGGACGACAAGGTCAAGATCCGCTCCACCGACATCGGCAGCGAGCTCCAGCGCCAGGTGGACGATTTGAAGGCCCTTCTGGCCGCCTACCGCTCCGGCCTTGTCAAGGAAGATCACCGGAAGTAAGCGCCTCATACCATCCAAAAAGCGGCTCGCCGCTTTTTGGAATCAGATACAGCCCGCAAGTGTGGAAGCTGCCCGCGCCTGCGGGCGCGAACACTGCGAGGCTTTCCCGAACGTCTGAGGCCCCCGGCTGAGCCGGGGGCCTCAGCGTGTCGAAAAACCTCCCAGAAGGGGAAGCCTCGCAGAGTTCCGTCATCCACAGATGACGGAATCAAATGAAAATCCGTCATTTTCGGGGACATGTGCCTCGAAAATGACACTTCTCATGAAATTTTTGCCGACAATTTCATCAGAAATC
>CAJFTA010000031.1 GCA_904419835.1 uncultured Pseudoflavonifractor sp.
GACATGCGCCTCGAAAATGACACTTCTCATGAAATTTTTGCCGACAATTTCATCAGAAATCGAGGCAAAAATTTCATGAAGCTCCTTCGAAAAAGTGGCTTCCGCCACTTTTTCGACAGCCTGCCTCCCTTGTTTGTTTTCTAAAGTCCTCTTTGCAGATAGACCATATCCACCAGCTGAACCCCGCACTCATAGATTGGATGGTCGTAGTAGTCGGTGAAAAAATTCCTGACCACATGGTGTCTGCGAAAGCCGCAGGCCTCATAAAACGGGATGGTGGCCGGGCTGTCTCCGGTGCCCGCCTGCAAAACCGAGTACTGCCCCCCATACGTCTTTACCAGGAAGTCAACGAGGGCCCTTCCATAGCCCCTGCCCTGGAATCCAGGCTCCACAGCAATATTTTTCAGTTCCAGAACGCCGGCCCCCTCATCGGTTACCACGCATTCAGCTTTGATTCCGTCATCCTCCAGTACGTACATCGTTCCCCGCTCCAGATAGCGGTCCACCATGTCCTCCTGCTCGTCCGCCAGCAGAAGCAGCGTGAGGTACCGCTTTTTGCCGTTCTCCACTTTCCTGATTTTCATAGGCGCTCCTTACTTTTCAGCATCCGCTTCAGAGAGGCGGCGTCCAGCAGATTCACCGTCACAAATCTGCCCTGATAAAATACCGCCCAGTTATTGAACACGCAGGGCAGATTCTTGGCCTTTTCCAGGGTGTCCACTGGGATGAGCGTACAGGGAACGCCCATGTCCTGGCAGGTTTTCCCCACCAGCTCCACACTCTGGTGGATGTAGGGACACTGCGGGCTGTAATAGACCGTCAGTTCCCGGCCCTCAATCTTCTGCTCCTTGGCATGTCCGGCAAACCGGGGCTTTGTCCCGTCAAAGGAGAGGGCCAGCAGCCGGTAACCGCCCGGGGCGGTGTCCACTGTTTCAAGCCCATATTTCTCCCCAAAGGCCTGGTCAGAGAGCCATGCTTTTTGTTTTTCCGCGCCCAGCATACAGACGCCGGATTTCCCTTTGGCCCTGGCATCGGCCAGACAGTACTCCATCAGCTGCCTGCCGCAGCCCCTGCCCTTGAATTCGCCCGAGACCCACAGGCAGTAGAGGTAGAGGTAGTTCTCCCCCTCCACCGGCACCCAGGCGGTCTCCAGCGGAGCGTACTCGATGAATGCCACGCCCTTGGCGTCCAGTTTGCGGAACACATGGCCTTCTTTCAGCCGCTCTCTGAGCCAGGTGCGCTTGGCCTCCACACCGGGATGGGGCTTTCTGCTGCGGATGATGCAGCACAAATGCTCCTGCGCCAGATTGTCTTCCGTCAGGTTGATAAATTGGCCGTTCACCGCTTGTCACCGCTTTTCGTATACCAGATCCACAATCCCGTTCCAATGCTCCGTTCCCACCAGCGTCAGCGGCAGCTCCTGCGCCAGCTCCGGGAACAGCCGCACGCCTTTGCCCAGCACCGTGGGAATAATCGACAGCCACAGCTTATCGATCCGGCCCGCTCTCAGCAGCTGTCCGGCCACGGACGCACCGCCGCAGATCCAGATATTCCCCTCCCGCTCGGTTTTCAGCTTGTCCGCCAGGGCGGCGGGCTCCCCGTGCCAGAAGCAGACCTCCTCCCGGTCCGCCTCCTGCCGGTGGGTCACCACATAGCAGGGGCAGCCCTGGTAGGGCCAGCTGTCCGGGGCGAGCTCTGTGGCGAGCTGGTGGTAGGTGGTCCACCCCATGACAATGGTATCCACTGTCTCATAAAACGCCGGGTAGCTGCCGGGGGCGTCCGGCTCGCTGCCGTCGCCGGTCAGCCAACTCACGCCGCCCCGCTGGTCCGCGATATATCCATCCACGCTCATGGCGAGATACAAAACGGTCTTTCCCATAAACATCCCTCCTTTTCCCCTATTGTACCCAATGGCCGCAAAAAGAACAAGGCGGAACGAAACATAACAGACGGTTGTCCGGTTTCTGTGCTATAATACAGATAAGCACAGGGGCGCACTGCGCCGCAAGGGAGGGCAGCAAAATGGCATCCCACCGTGATTTTGTGGATTACGTGGCCGAACAGCTGCGGGAGGCGGGGGTTATCCGGGCCAAGCGCATGTTCGGGGAATACGGCCTGTACTGTGACGGGATTTTTTTCGCCGTTATCTGTGACGACCAGCTGTTTGTCAAGCGCACGCCCCAGGGGGAAGAGGCCTTTCCCAACCTGCCCAAGGCTCCCCCCTATGCGGGGGCAAAGGACTATATTCTGGTGGAGGACGTGGACGACCGGGAGACCATGGCCGCCCTTGTCCGGCTCACCTGCCTGGCGCTGGCGCCCAAAAAGCGGTGGGAATAGTCCTGCCTCTCCCCCCCCAGGGATTCCAGCTGCCCCCATTTGTCAGACAGTATGGTATGCTGAATGACAAACGGGGTGTTTTGCTGTCCCGAACCCCTGTCTCCAGGGGCTTCCCGGCGACGGCAAAGGGCCTGCGGCGCTTTGCCGCAGGCCCTTTGCGTGTCGAAAAGCCTCAGTTGAACAGAATCGGCCTGTGTCGGGGCGGGGGAGCGCGAGGGGGCAGCCGCCCGCCTCGCATGGAATCGAATGCCCCGGAGGCCTTGCGCGGCAAGTCCTCCGGCAAGCGAAGCGAGGACTTTTCCGCCGCTGTGCGGCGGAAAAGTAACGGCATTTTGAAAGGCTGTCGAAAAAGTCCAAGGACTTTTTCGACAGCCTGAGGGCCTGCGGCGCTTTGCCGCAGGCCCTCCTTCTTCCCGTTAAAACAGCTGCCCGGGCAGCTTCAATTTCTCCTTCGGCGGGAAATTCCGGTCAAAGGCGTCCGCCGCCGCCTCGTCCACATAGTAGCCCTGAGGCGTGTGGTAGACGCCGGTGACGCCGTCCAGAAACCCCGGCCGGAGCTCCTTCAGCAGGAAATAGGGCGCCGTCTCCGGCTCCTCGCCGCAGCAGATACCCCGGGCGCCTGCCGCCGCAAAGCCGGACCTGCCGTAGAAATCCGGGCTGCCCTCGATGCACAGGGCCCCCGCGCCCAGCTCTTTGGCCCGCTCCATAGACTCGTCCAGCAGCCGCTTGCCCAGGCCCTGGCGCTGGCAGTCCGGGCGGATGCTGATGGGGCCGAAGGTCATCACTGGGATCTCCCGGCCGTCATCGGCCGTGATGGACGCCCGCATATACATGACATGCCCTATCAGCTGCCCTTCCCGCTCCATGACCAGATCCAGCTCGGGCACAAAGGCGGGGTCGTTCCGCAGCACGTGGACCACATAGTGCTCCGTGCAGCCGGGGCGGTACACGTTCCAAAAGGCCTCCCGGGTCAGGCGCTCCACGGCGGCATAGTCTGCGGCGGTCTCTCTGCGAATGATAATCTTGTCTTGTTCCATGATTGTCTCCCCCTGAATATCGTCGGTTCCATGTGGGGAGGCGGGAGAATGACGCTCCGGCCTCCCGGTCAGGGTACAATCTCCAAGGTGTTGTCTCGTTTCAAACAGCATATCTCCTGAATCGAATTTCCGGCGCTGCCGGTACCGTCATCATACCATGTTCCTCCGCCGTCCGCAAGGGCCGCGGCTTGCATTATTTTACCCAGTGGACCACGGCGTCCCGCAGGAAACGGGCGCAGCCGGGAACCTGACTGTCGTAGTAGGCGGTAAACCGCTCGTCCGCCACATACAGCTCCACAATCCCCCGGTGCCTGGCCGGGTCGTACCGGTTCCCGGTGACGGTGAGCCACCGGCGGTGGAGGGCGGCAATCTCCTCTCCCGCCGCTCCCTCCGGGGACAGCCCGGCCCGGACGGCCGCCTCCAGCCGCGCCTGAATCTCCCGGCCCAGGCCGGTCCACGCCCGGTACTGCTCCTGGGTCAGGTTCATCACCGCCGCGTTGGCCTGGTCCATCTGGTCGTCGCCGTATTTGGCGCGGATCTCCGCCCCATAGGCCTCCTCATTGTGCTCCACAGTCCGTTTTTTAAACGCCTCAAACTTCTGCTCGTCGCGCATAATTTCCTTCCTTTCCTCCGCTCCGATGGTGTTTTTCACCGAGCGGATCAGCTGCTCCAGCCGTTCCCGCTCCGCCTCCAGGGCGGCCAGATGGCTTTGCAGGGCGGCCAGGCGGTCAAAGGAGGGGTCATCCAGACATTCCCTGATGCGGGCCAGCCCCACCCCGAGGGCCCGGTAATAGAGGATGTCCTGCAGCCGGTCCACCTCCGCGCCGCCGTAGTAGCGGTAGCCGCTCTCCGCCACCCGGCTGGGCTTCAGCAGGCCGATCTGGTCGTACCAGCGCAGGGTGCGGGTGGTCACCCCGGACAGGCGCGACAGCTCCTGAATGGAATACTCCATGAAAATCCCTCCCTGAGCACAAGCATAGCAGTTGACGCGGCGGCAGAGTCAAGGGGCATTTTCAGTTCCGGCCACTGAGGGTTTTCAGTTCCGGCCACTGAGGGTATTCCGGTTTTCCCCGTCTCACCGGCTGCGCTCCCGGCCCCGGATTTGTCCGGGGCCGGGGCTTCTCGATGCCGTCATGCCTGTACTGTTTTACTGCTCCATCAGCTCCTCTGTCAGCCGGAGAATCTCCGGCGCCAGCCGCTCCCGCTCCCGGCGGGTGATGCGGCCGTACAGCGGATAGGCCAGGCATATGCCGGCAATCCCCGCCAGACCAATCACAATGCCGGGTATAAACAGCCGTCCGCCCCACACCATGGTGCAGCACATCCCCACGCCCAGGACCAGGCAGCCGGAAATCCCCAGCGCCAGCGCCGCCGGCATCCCCTTCCTGGTCACGCTCTGGTCCAGCCGGCGCAGCTGCTCCAGCTTGGACTCCTGTCTGCCGGTGTACTTGTCCCGTATCCGCCGGACCTCCTCCTGCTGCCTGGCAGAATAGGTATATGCAAAGGTCCCGCTGTGTTCCTCATGCGTCATAATCCAGTACTCCTTTTTTCATCCGGCGCAGCTCTTTTACCGCCCGGGCCATCATGTACAGCCCCATGACCAGCACGGCCAGACACACCACGCCGCCGCTGGCGGCCAGCATGATCCGCCGGAAAACGGCCTCATCCGCACCGCCGAAGGCGTTGAGCATGGCCGTCTCCAGAGACAGCATGGACACCAGCGCCGCAGCCAGGCTGATGGCCTTGGCCGCTGACAGCACCGGGCTGTTGTACCGGCGGCAGCGCACCATGTTGATGACAGCCATGGTCATGGTATAGAAGGTATAGGCCGCCATGGCGATTGTTGTGATGGGATGGTGGGTAAAGCCCCGGTTCTGCCCCACCATATAGGACACGATGACCGCCAGCGCCGCGTTCATCGCCGCCAGCGCGCAGCCGCAGCCGAGAAAGAGGCGGTATTCGCCCCGCAGATTCTTCCCCAGCCTGTTCCGGCCCATCTCCAGCAGCAGGGCGCAGCGCATGAGCAGCAGCAGGCCGTAATAGGCGCTCAGGGCGTAGTACCAGACGGAGCGGCTGTGGATTCCCATCCCCAGCTGAAGCAGGGCGTATCCGCCGTTGGCGGCCACGGAGGGGATCAGAGTCAGCCGGGCCCGCAGGCCGGCGTCTGCCATGTACCGGTTGACCCGGGATTCCTTCCCCGCCAGCCGCCGGACGCCCCGCGCCAGTGCGGGGATTCTCACGCACACCAGCGTGAGCCCGTAGGCCGAGAGCGTATAGGCCGCGTACACCCCCGGGCTTCCCTCCTCTCCGGCCAAAAATGCCCAGAGCAGCGCGGCCGCCGCCGCGGACGCCGTCAGAACAACCAGCGCCGGATGGGGAAAGAACAGCTTACGCAGTATTATGTTCCGGCCCTTGCTCATCCCGATCCCTCCGCAGCTTTACGGTAAAGGTGCTGCCCACGCACACCTGGCTGGTCACCGAGATCTCGCTTCCGGTAATGTCGATGATCCGCTTTACCAGCGCCAGACCCAGCCCGTTCCCCTGGGTGGCATGGGAGGTATCCCCCTGATAGAATTTGTCGAATATCCGCCTGCCCGTCTCGGGCGGGATGCCGCACCCGGTGTCCGACACCTCTACCACCGCCAGCTCTCCCTCCGTCCTCAGGCGAAGGGTCACGCGGCCCCCCGGCTCGGTAAATTTCAGGGCGTTGGAGAACAGGTTGTTCCACACAAGGCCCATCATCTCGCTGTCCGTGCGCACCAGCACGCCGGGCTGGACGTCCGCCTCAATCTCGACGCCCTTTTCCTCCCAGAGCGCTTCAAAGCCCAGCAGGCACCGGCACAGCTGCTCGCTCAGGTCGAAGGCCTGGGCCTGGGGGAAAATCTGCTGGTTCTCCAGTTTGTTCAGCCGCAGGATATTGGTGATGAGGTCGGCCAGGCGGCGGGACGCACCCTCGATGGCCCCGGCGTATTCCACCCGCTCCTCCTCCCGCAGGCCGGGCTGCCGGAGCATGGATGCGTAGTTCTGCATAACCGACAGGGGCGTTTTCAGCTCGTGGGACACGTTGGCGATGAAGTCCGTCCGCAGCGTCTCGGTGCCCGCCAGCTCCTCCGCCAGCTTATTGAAGCAGGCGATGATCTCGTTGAACCGGTTCTCCCCCACCAGGCTGTGGATGGGCCGCAGCCTGACGGTGAAGTCCCCCTGCATGATCCGCCGGGCCCCCTCGGTGATCTGCCGGACCGGACGATCCACGGTGATTTTGCGGCGTATGCTGTCAATGACCGTGCAGGCCAGGCTGAGCAGCAGAATGTTGCCGAAGGTCAGCTTTGCCGCCATGCTCACGTTCTCCTCCGTCAGCGCCAGGTCGACGCGGTGGGACAGGGCGTTGAGGAAGAGCAGCATGGAGCAGGTGATGACAAAGGCCATCAGCAGGAAAAAGAGCAGATAGCGGTACAGCGCCATCAGTGCCGCCCGGACCTTCCCCTTCATTTCAGCACCGCCTTATAGCCCAGGCCGTGGACGGTGACAATCTCAAACGCGCCGCAGGCGGCCAGCTTGCTGCGCAGCTTGGTCATATACACGTCCACCGTCCGGGGGCCGGAGGCGGTGTCCACCCCCCAGAATTCGTCCATGAGCTGGCTGCGGGTGAAGGTCTTTTTCGGATAGGACAGGAGCTTGTACAGCAGGCTGAACTCCCGGGCGGTCAGGGAGATCTCCTCCCCGTCCAGACAGGCCGTGTGCTCGTCGGCGTCCATCACAAAGCTGCCCACTTCAATCTTCCGGCTGGCGGCAATCTTCGCCCGGCGCAGCAGCGCGCCGATGCGCAGCAGCAGCTCGTCCAGGTCGATGGGCTTGACCATGTAGTCGTCCACCCCCGCCCGGTAGCCCCGCTGCTTGGCGGTAAAGTCGTCCCGGGCGGTCATGAAGAGGATGGGGATGTTCTCATTGAGGGTGCGCACCGACTGGACAAATTCAAAGCCGTCAATGTCCGGCATCATAATATCGGACACAATCAGGTCAAATACCGTCTCATACATGGCGTCGTAGGCCTCGGAGGCGCTCAGGCACCCCACGGCCTCATAGCCGTTGCGGTTGAGAAAGGCACACACGCCCCGGTTGAGCGCCTTGTCGTCCTCCACCACCAGGATTTTAAACATGAATACCCCTCCCATATGCGGCGTTCCGGAGTATGATACCATGCAAATGTTAACGTTTTGTTTTCATCCGCCCCCTTCCGGCAGAGAAGTTTTCTTCTCAGCCGCTTTTGACTAAGACGGCAGACGGGGACGGCATACGCGCCGCCCCCGCCTGCTCACCGGTCCTGCTCCCGCCGTGCCTGTTCTCCCGCCAGGCGGGCCCGGGCCTCCTCCACGCTCTCCCCCTCCCGGGTGAAGAAGCGCTCCACGAAGGCGTCGGAGACCTTCTGAAAGCCGTCCACGGTGCCCCGTTCCACCCGCTTGTAGCCGTCTACCACGCCGTCCTCTATCTTCTTGTAGCCCTGGACCACATGTTCCGCGATCCGCTCGTTTGCCCGGGCCAGCTTTGACTCTTTCATCGAAATACTCCTTTCATCAGTACCTGATCCGGTTTTTGCAGAGAATTCCTATTACAACCGCCGCCGCCCCGGCCAGCGCCGCGGCCCCCGCTGTCACGCAGAGGATGGGATTCGCCTTCATTTTTCTCATTACTTCAGCCCCTTTACCGCGGGAATCAGACAGAGCAGCAGGATAATTCCCACAATTCCCACCGCCACGCCGCCGGTCATCATGCTCCAGACCATGGTCATGCACATGCCCACGCCCAGGGCCAGCGCGCCCGCCGCGCCCAGCAGGACGATGCCCACCGTCCTGGCAGAGGGGGCCGCCACCACGGGTTTTCCAGCCATCCTGCGGCGCACCAGCGCCATAACCAGCAGCACGGCCAGTCCCGCCGCGCCCAGCACCACGCCCTGCTGGAAGGCGTCCCACGCGGGGATCAGCGCCATGCACATGCCGAGGGCAAACAGGATTCCGCCCACCGTGGCGAAAATCAGAGAGACGAAGTTCTTTTTTGACATTTTTATACCTCCATTGTTGATGCAGTGGAATCTTCCCCTGCCTGATGACCGTATTGTAGTTCCTCCGTGTTGCCGTGTGTTTCCCGTTTTGTTAGGGTAATGTTTAAAAATCCGCCGTGTCCCAGAGCGTTCCGCTGGGCGGCGGCGTTGGGCCTTCACAGCCTGGCGGCTGTCCGCAGCTTCTTGCGCCCGCTTATTTGGATCCCCTTTTCAGACAGTGATTTTCCCGCAAAATACCGGCAGGGCCTGGTTCCATAAGGGAACCAGGCCCTGCCGGCCGTTATGCCGCGTACTGCGGCAGACGCGCATTGGATTTGCCGTTTGGTTTTTGCATCAGCCCGCCGTATCCTCGCCGGGCTCTTCGGCGATCACCGGTTCAGCAGGTGTCAGATCGGACATCTCGGGTTCCAGCTCCTCGCTCTCGCCCGCCTGCTCCATCAGAGAAGCATCGCTCCACTGCTGCAGCTGCTCCGAAGTCGGGCTCTGGGCGATGGTCAGACCGGTGATGTCCAGGCCGCTGCCCACGCTGCCGATGACCCGGGCCGCGTCTTCATCCTGCTCCTCACGCATCATATAGAGGTCCTCCGCAGTAAAGGCGTACAGCTCGCTTCTGGCGCTGGTGGCGTAGTAGGTGCCCGAGGCGGGATCATAGGCAAACTCGGTGCTGGAAGGAACAATGTTCAGCCCGTCGATAAAGCCCAGGAACGTGCATTCGCCGGTGTTGAAGTTGTCGATCTGGTACAGGAAGTTCTCGCCCCAGTTGTTGCACAGGGCAATCACCTTGCCGTCGGCGACAGTAACGCCGTACACGCTGCCCTGGTTGACCATGCCCTCCTCAGAAGGCATGACGGCGCCAGAAGGCTGGTTGTCCCCGGACGTGCTCAGGTTGGGCACATAGTACTGGAATACGTACAGGCCGCTGGCCAGATAGACCGTCTGGGTATCGGAATCATAGGCCATGTCGCAGAAGGAGATGACGTAGGCGCCCAGCTCGCCCAGGAAGTTCTCCTGGCCGCCGTTCAGCGAGCGGCGGTAGAGCATAGCGTTGCCGCCCTCATTGCGGATATAGTAGATAACTTCATTTTCCACGTCAATGTCCATACCAATCACGTTGCCGGGGTTATTGATGTCCATGACGGTCGTATAGGTACTGGGGGCTTCGGGGTTGAAGATGACCAGGCCCTCGTCGGTGATGGCGTAGGCGTCGGTATCCGCGACGGACTCCACCACCGTGAGCGTGCAGCTGTCGGTGTAGCTTCTGCCCATGTTGTCGTCGGCGGTGACGGTGATGGTGGCCGTGCCGGCGCCGACGGCGGTGACAACGCCCTCGACCACCGTGGCAACTTCCGGTTTGTCCGAGCTCCAGCTCAGCGTATGGGCAGCGCCGCTGGGCTGGACCTGAGCGGTCAGGGTCATGCTCTGGCCGGAAAGCATCTGAGCGGCATGGGTGTTCAGCAGCACGCCGGTGATATACCCGCTCTCCGGCAGATCAGCCGCGTCGGGGATGGCGCACAGCAGACCCAGATAGGCGTCCGCCACAGTGCTGGCGCCGTTGATGAACAGACCGATCTTGCCCAGGGATGCGGTGGAATCCACCTCCCCGTTCTCGTCCAGCTGGATCATGAACAGGCCGTCATCTGTGGACCCACCCCAGTTCTGCTCGCCGGCCGCCTTCAGATAGAGGCGGTTGGTGGCAAAGTCATAGGTCATCTGGGGTCCGTAGCCGCTGGTCACATCCCCGTACTGATACGCACGGACGGAAGCGGCCACCGTTCCGACGCTCTCGCAGTGGGCGGCGTCGCCGCTCACCGTCAGCTTATAGACATCCGCCAGGCTCTCAGCCCCCTCAGACCCGACGGCATACATGGTGCCCTCGCCGTCGATGGCCAGGGTGTTGACCATGGCATCCACCGTGGCCACCTTGGTCAGTTCGCCGGTCTGGAGGTTCACGGTCATCAGGTCGCTGTACTTGGGCACGCCCCGGTAGCCGTTCGCATAGTCATAGAAGGTCTCCACGCTGGAGGTCAGCGCATACATGGTTCCGGTGGAGTAGTCAAAGGCCATATCCACCACCTTGTCGCCAAGCAGCGGCAGGTTCCAGCTGCCCAGGACGGTGTAGTCCATGGGGGCGCTGGCGGACACCCGGATGAAGGTGCCGTCATACTCATAGGCGTAGAAATAGCCGTCATAGTATTCGCCGGCGCGGATGTTGTAGAGGTCCGCCACACGGGTGCCGACCACGGTCTGCGCGGGGGCGTAGTCGGGAATGGTGACCCAGAAGTCCCGGTACCCGGTGGCCGAATCATAGGCCAGCAGGGCGGTCAGATTGCCGCCGGAGGCCAGGACGGTCACGTCCACAGTATCGCTGTACTGCGTTCCGTTCCTGTCGGTCAGGGTGACGGTGATGGTGGTTTCACCCTCGCGCAGGCAGGTGACCTTGCCGAAATTGTCCACGCTGGCCACCGTGGGATCGCTGGACGTCCAGGTCTTGGCCTGAACGGTGGGCCGCGCGGGATTTGTTTCGGCGGTCAGCTGGATGAAGCCGCCCACCAGAGCCGTGCGGGTGTCCCCGCCGGTGAGCCACATGTCCTCCACAGGGATAAAGTTGGTCTCAGGCTCCTTGCCCTCCTCGGGGATGGTAAACATCACGGTCTGTTCCACGCCGCCGGAGCTGGCCACGTCGCCGATGTCGTAGATATTGGCTCTCACCTGATCAAGGCCGTACTCCAGGCCCGTGAGCACCACCAGGTACAGGGGGTTGTTGGTGCCGCCGGCAGAGGGATTCCAGTAGATGTTGCCGGTGTTGTAGTCGTAGAGCATGGAGCCGTAGAACCAGAACTCCGCCCCGGCGGTGCCCACATTGGTGCACACCATGGTATCGGGGTCGACAATGTACAGGTTGCCGTTCATGCTGGCAGTCAGGATAATGGCGTCCCCGTCCTGGCAGATGACGCACATGGCGGTCATGACAGACTCGGAGGAGGAGGTGGAGGACTCGAACTGGAATTCACCCAGGGAGTCGATCGCGCCGGTATCCATGTCGATGACGCACAGGCCGCCATGGGTCAGGTCGACGCCGTACATCCGGCCGGTGGTGTAGTCAAAGCTGATGTTGCCCACCTCGATGCCGTCGGTGAAGCTGAACTCCTCCGGAGCGCCGATGCCGGTGACCACGCCGTTTTCGTCCAGCGTCACCTCGGAGCGGTAGACCGCGGTGCCCTGATAGATCACGTCGTCAATGGTGCGGCTCTCATACTGAACGGTGTACAGCACGCCGTTGCAGTAGGTGCCGCCCTGCCACATGGCCTTGGTCTCCACGCCGTCCACGGTTACGATGGAGTCGCCCAGATGGGTGATGCTTCTGGGGCTGGTATCGCTGTAAGTGATCCACTTGAGCTGGTTGCTGGCGTTGGTCTCATCTGTGACCACATAGCCGTACATATGCTCCTGGGACGGAACCACGGTGATGGAGCAAGTCTGAGTAACCTCATACCACTCTGTAACATACTCCCAGTTTCTGCTCTCATCGCTGTGGGAGCCGTACACCTGCGCTGTGGCCGTGATGCTCGCCGTGCCGGGGGCCACCGCAGTAATGCGGCCTCTGCTGTTCACCGTGACCACATCGGGATTGCTGCTCTCCCAGGTGATCTCCTGGGCTTTGGCGTTCCAGGGATTCCAGGCCACGTCGAGATACGCGCTCTTGCCCTCCAGGAGGTAGGTCTCATAGGGGCTGACGGTGAAGTTGGAGGGATCAACGTCCAGCTCGAACAGGTCGGACTCCAGCTCCGTAGGCACAAACAGGGCGGAGGCGCCGGAGTGGCCCATGCTGCCGATGACCTCCGCCGGGCAGTCCGGCTGGCTGGGATCGATCGTCAGCACTTCGCACAGGTGGCTGTAGGTGTAGCCGTTGGAGCTCTGGCTGTGGGCCGCCCAGTAGATCACGTCCTCCTCGTGGTCATAGCACATGGACTGAACCACATTGACCCCTGCGTAGCCCGCCAGGCCGGTGAACTCGGTAATCTCCCGGATGCGCGTGCACGCGCCGGTATCGGGATCAATGGTCCGCAGCACGCCCTCGGTGTCGATGCCGTAGAAGATACCGTCGTCGCTGATGGCCAGCGTGACTATCTCGTCGCCTTCCTCCAGGCCGGTGATGGGCGTCTTCAGGAGATCAATGTAGCCATTCTCATAGAACTTGAGCTCGTACAGGTTGGCAGAGCCGCTGTACTGGCCGGCGGGAGTGGTGTTCCCATCGTAGGTCCAGCCCACGGCGAACAGCCGGTCGGGGCCGTCGGCGTCGTACAGGAGGGCCATGTCGTACAGGGTGTTGAAGCCGGCCTGTCCCTCGGCCTCAGCGGAGCTCTCCAGGAGCATCTGGGACTCCCAGTAGGTGCCGTAGGGAGTGAGCAGCACGATGTCGCCGTCATTGCGCTGAGCGATAATCCGGCCGTTGACATACTCGCCGGAGAAATAGGTGGCGGTGCTGAAGGTCTCGTTGCGGGCATCGCTCAGATCGTCTTTTTCCACGCTGAACCAGCCCTGCTCCACCGAGGAGATGTCGATATTCTCGCTGCCGTACAGGCGGCCGCTGTCAAGGGGCTGCACCTTGGGATTGGTCAGGCCGGTCTCGCTCTCCAGGGAGACTTCCAGCTCGGTCTCGTTGCAGGCATAGTCGCCCACAATGATGGTAAAGTCGGTGCCAAAGCCGGTGATGTTGAACGCCTGCTCATAGGGCTCGCCGGGCGTATAGTCCGCACCAGGCTCGAACTTGCCCATGATCTCGCCCTCGCGGGAGATGAAGATGACGGCTGCGATATTCTGGCTGTCGTACAGATCCAGGGTCAGCGTCACCACGCCGTTTTCCTCGTCCACCTTCAGGGCGCTCTCCAGATCGTCCACATTCCGGATCTCAGGGGCCTGGGTGTCCAGGGTGGCCTCAAAGGACCAGCTGTCGTCTACAATGCTGTCGCCGTCGTCCAGCCAGGCGTCCACCGTGTATCTCACGCGGGTGCCGTCATCAAGGGTGTTGCCCTCCTTGTCAAGGCCGGTCCAGACAGCCTGCTCGTCGGCGGTGGCGTTGTAGATGTAGAACGGCACCACCATGCCGTAGTTGTCGCTGTAGTAGGTCTTGATGTTGTACTCCGAGTCAATCTGGAAGTACTCCTCGCCGGTGTCCACATCCGTGACCGTAAAGCGCAGCAGCCTCGCGTTGCGCAGCAGGCCGAAGTCGATCTCGTTGAGGGGATTGACGTAGGAGAAGGCGTTGTACTCGTCGCCGCTGCGCTGGCTGGCCCGGACATAGGGGTTGGTGCCCAGCTGGCTCAGGTAGGTGTACACCGCGCTGTCATACAGGCTGGTCGTGCCGTCCACGCCGTCAAACACGGGGGCGGCGGACCAGTCGCCGTAGAAGCCCAGGATGGGCATGGTCAGGTTCTGAGCGGCGTCACCCTCCACGTTCTCCGCATACAGGTAGCCCTCCACGAACATGCCGTTGGGGAACTGGGACAGATACTCCATGTCGCTGTCCGTCAGGGCGATGGTGCAGATGAGGGAGGTAGTCTGGCCGGGTCCCACGGTGATGCTGTCCTCCGTCCCGTCGATGGTGGCCAGCATGTCCACTTCCACGTCGCGCTCGGCGCAGTAGCGGACCATGATGTCGACGTCGTCCATGTCAACCTGGCCGTCCCCATTCACATCCCGGTACTGATACCGCTCGTCCGTCTCGGGGATCGCGTCCTCATCTCCCTGGATGGACAGCATCAGCAGGCGGGCGTCCGCCGTGGTAATCCAGTTGTCGCCGTTGAAGTCATACTTCAAGCTTCCCAGGCCCAGCACGTTCACCTCAGCCTCCAGCGCATGGGGCCGGTTGCCGATGAGGCCGTTTTCATAGGTCTCGGTGATCAGGGAGGCGTCAAAGGTATAGGTCTTGGCCTCGTCAGAGATATTGGTGATTTCGAAGGGAAACGCATATCTGCCGATGGAGTTGTCGCCAATCTCGGCCTTGGGCCGGCCATAGGCCGCGTTGGCGTTGGACAGGTACGCGCCGGCTTCCGTCGCGCCCACCAGGTCCACCAGGCCCGCGCCCTGCTGGCGGGGGGAGTACTCCATATCATCACTGTACATGATGGGGTTGGCGGTGCTCATCAGCAGGTTGGCGGCCAGCTGCCAGGTGGATTCACCCTTTTCATAGCCCTGCTCACGCAGATACTGGTTCAGCACGGCCATGGCGCCCGCCACCTGAGGAGAGGCCATGGAGGTGCCGCTCATGTAGCCGTAGTAATCGCCGGCGTAATCAGGATCCCGGGTGGAGTAGATGTTGCCGCCCACGCCGGTGATCTCAGGCTTCAGCGTCAGGTTGGAGGCGGAGCCCCAGGAGGAGAAGTCGCTCATGGAGGTGGCGGTGATGAACTCGATGGGGCCGTCGTCGCTCACAAAGAGGGTATTGGCCCCCTGCTCCGCCTGCTCCTTCAGGAAGAGTCCGTCCGACTGGGTGATGGACACGCAGGGGATGTTGGACGAGCCGGTGTTGATCTGCATGTTGATCACGCCGGTGGTGTTGTTGTACACCACGCAGGCCACAGCACCCTTCTCCTGGGCCAGAGCCTGCTTGTCCGGGAAGGACACGCCGCCGCCGCGGGACACCACGACGATCTTGTCTGCAACGTCCACGTCCGCATAGCTCTCCTCATCGCCGTAGCCGTTGAGGAACACGAATTCAAACGTCTGCCCCTTCAGGGTTTCGAACAGGCCGTTGCCGGAACCGGCGCCGGTGTCGTTGTAACCGATGTTCCGCTCGTTCACGGTGAAGTAGTTCTGGGTGACCGCGTTGTTGTTGGCGGAGGCCACGCTCAGCGCGGCGTAGTAGGTGCTGGGGGTGCCCACCAGGCCCACGTCGGGGTTGCCGGCCAGGGAGTACCCGCCGAAGTTGTTGTTGTAAGCGTTGTTGGTGTCGTTGCCGGCGGCGATAACCACCTGGATGCCGGCCTTCTCCAGCTTATCAAGGATCTCTATCATGTTGGCATCGTCGTCGCAGTAGCCGGCGGCAGAGCCCAGAGAGAGGTTGGCCACGTCCGCACCCAGCAGCACGCAGTCCTCCATGGCGGCCATCACGACGGTCCAGTCAGCGCCGTTGCCGGAGAACACCTGCATGACCAGCAGCTGGGCTTCAGGGGCCACGCCCACCACGTCGGTGCTGTCCATTTTGTTGGCTGCGGCGATGCCGGCCACGTGGGTGCCGTGGTCGCTGCCCGCGCCATTGTGGGACACATCCGTTGAATTGGTCGCGTAGTTATAGATGTAGGGAACCTTTGTGCTGTAGTAAACGTTGTGCGGCACCACCGTAGACCCGTCGGACGCGTTCAGCTCGCCGCTGTTCCAAAGCTGAACGACCTCATCCTCCGTCATGGAGTCCTCGGTGAGCTGGTCGGCATCCAGCGGACCAAAGCTGGGGTTGGTCAGCAGCAGGCCGGTGTCGATGATGGCGATCCGCATGCCGCTTCCGGTATAGCCCGTCTCATTGAGCTGGGTGGCGCCGATCATGCTGGTGGCATTTCCAGTCAGGGGGTTGAGCTGATCGTCCGTCTCGGGGATATGGAACTTCGGCGAGACATAGATCCGCTTTACGCCGGGGATCTCCGCGATCTTCGCCTTGCTCTCATAGGTGGTGGTCACGGACAGGCCGGTGCTGGCCACCGTATAGGTGTAGCCGAACTCCACGGGAGTTCCGTCCTCCACCGTCTCAAGGATCTGCGTTTTCAGCTCCTCCAGAGCGGCCTCCTGCTGATCCTCATAGGAGCGCACGGAGCTGGTGCCGTCGGCGATCTCGTCGGCGGAGTAGCCCGCGTCCAGCAGGGAGTTCTGCTCCAGTTCGACCACAAAGGTCACCTGGTCGTCCGCCTCAGGCTCGTTGGCGACTTCGGTGTCGGAGGTGCGCTCTCCGCTCTCCTCCAGGCCCTCCTCAGTGACCTTTCCGGTGCCCTCGTTGACCGTACCGGTAATGGCGACCCCATCGGAGGGCTGGGCGTCGTCGCTCACGGCGGCGCCGTCATTATCGCTGACGATGAAATCCCCTTCTGTTGCCGAGAGCGACAGGCCGCCCCCGGAGCTGTCAGATCCGCCGGCGAAATTGCCGCTGGTGCTGCTTTGAGCGACAAACCCGCTGCTCGGCCCTTCTGCCGCCTCCGCGGCAAGCGCTGTCGGCACAAACGTCAGCGTCATGGACAGCGCAAGCAGCACAGACAATACTCGTTTCTTCATACGCTTCATAATCGTTGCCCTCACTCCTTCTCAGCTGTCTCAAAGCGGTAGATCATGGTGGCGATCTGCCCGCGGCTTGCCGTCTCATGGGGCAGAAGCATGGAATTGGAGCCGCCCTGAACAATTCCCTCGGCGACCGCCCAGGACATGGCCTCGCTGGCAAAATCGCTGATCTGATCCGTGTCTCCAAAGGCGGTCAGGTCCGCCCGCGCCGTGGTGTCCCGGCCGGTGAACTGGGCATAGCGGTACAGGAACGTGGCCAGCTGCTCCCGGTCGATCAGCACGTCAGGGGCAAAGGAGGTCTCGCTGACGCCATTGGTGATGTCGTTGCCGGAGGCCCACAGCACCGCGTCGTAGTAGAAGGCGCCCGCTTCAATGTCGGTGAAGGACGCGGAAGCGCTCACCGCCGGAGAACCGGCCATGCGGTACAGGATGGTCACCAGCATGCTCCGGGTAGTCCCGGCATCCGGGGAGAAGGTGGTGGAGCCGGTTCCCAGCATCAGGCCGTTTGCCACCACGTAATCCACGCCCTCGTGATACCAGAGGTCGGTATTCACATCGGTGAACACCGCGCTCGGGCACTCGCCGTCAGGATGAGGCTGGTCGCCGCCAGGCGTCTCCTCATCGGGGATGTCGGTCTCGCCGCCGGGCCGGTCCGGATCATAGGGCGGGGGAATTACAGGCGAGCCGCTCTCCACCGTAATGCTGGCAACGGGATGGAGGGAGAGGGGCACGCCGGTCAGATAGCTTTCACCGCTCAGATAGACCATTGTGCGGCCGCCCTGCAGGGCGCGGAAGTTCAGGGTAAAAATGGTTCCCTCCGCCGCGCTGACATCCGCGGCAAAGGCCACTACCACCCGCCCGGACGTATCCGGGTTGACCTCGTACTCCAGCGTTGCGCCGCCGGCCCATGCCTCGCCCTGCTCCGCGCTGACATACTCCAGGGCGTTGCCGTCATAGCTGATCACCAGCTTGCCGTCGGTGACATTGTAATTCGCATCTGTAACGTCGATGTCCAGCGCGATTGTATCTCCGACCTGGGCGCTTTCCACCGTGTCAAACACGATAACGCTCGGACCGACCGCTGCTGCGTACGTGCCGGGAAGAGAGCATACCAGCAGCGCCATCACCAGGCATGCCAGTCCCCATTTTCTCAACTGTCGTCTTTTCTTCATGGCTCCTCCTTAAACATTTCTTTTTTGATGTCGTGCCCTTTCATACCACACAGATCCTCAGAATTTTCACTTCTCCCTCCTGTCGACCGCATAATTGCTATGTACTTCCACCGTGCTCATCCATCCCTGCGGGGCGCCTCTCCAGCCTGGCAGGCGGCCCGCTCCAAACCGTGATCTCTCCGGGAAGGAACAATATAATGGTGTCGGCATTTTTGCCGACACCATTATATTAGCATATTGAACACACTTATGCAATTCTTTTTTGCTTTACCGTGATAGTTTCTGTAAGTGCTATTCCTGTTTTTCTCATAATTACTATATTTTACTTTCTCACAAATTCTCTGCCGGTATAAAAATTCCCTGGACGATATGACATCGTCCAGGGAATTTTTATACCGATTTCAGCATCTCCAGGTAGGCGATCAGCGCCTCCAGTGTCTCGATACAGACGGAATACCTGCGCCGGTCCTCGCTTTCCCTCATGATCAGTACCTCCGCGTCGCATAGGTTCCGCACGTCACGGCTCACCGTGCCCAGGTCCATCTGGAGTTCCCGCGCGATCTCGCGGGTGGACATGGGCCTCTCCCGCAGGGCGAACAGGATCTGGGCCCGGGCGGCGTTGCCCAGCAGTCTCAGCGCCCGAAGCTCCCAGGACGCGACGCCCTTCCGGCTGTCATCTTCGGGCAGGCAGCCCACGCCGATGTGGAGACAGACGCTCTTCCGCCCGGCGTCATACTGCGACACCCGATACTGACAGTCCAGATACCGAAGCGTGAAGTAGATGTTTTCCGCATCACGGGCCACCTCCTGTGGCCAGTGCTTTTCGATCTTCGCAAGGGACTCCGGCTGGGTGAACTGTTCTTCCCATTGCCTCAGCAGCGGCTGCGCCCGTTCCATCCATGGCATGAGTCTCTTTTCCATATACGCCGCCGCCGGCAGGAGAAGCGCCTGCAGCCGCTCGGTGTAGGACTGGAAGTTCGTCAGAGCGTCCAGCAGCTTCCGCTGGTATTCAGCCGGGACGAGCAGCCGGCGGATCTTTTGGTCCAGCGAGCTTGTCCGCTCATCATCACTTTTGTCGAAGTCCAGGGTGTATTTTCCAATGTGCACCGGGTATTTGTGGTCGCGCTGCAGCTCGCGCCACTTGTTCTGCAGAGAACTTATTGCACTGGGTATGTCCCCGCAGTCGAAGTCCATCTTCAGATATGCCATGCTGCGGGCAAGGCACGTCGTATCTTCGCTTCCATCCTTGATCTTAACTTTCTCAAAAAATAGCTTCAGCTCAGGATCCTGCAGATCAATCTCTTTCTCGAGTGCGTCTATGATATGCTGCATCTCTTCCGCCGGGATCCCATATGAACCGCCCGCCGTCAGTTTCTGCGCCGGAACACGGTTGACCACCGCATACAGCAGCTCCACAGTTTCCAACAGCATATATGGTCCCGGGAAAGCGCGTATCAGCATTGTTCCATCCCTCCCATGCAAGAGTTTCTTATCTAAATTATTTTATCATGTTTTTCTTCCATTTGGTTGATTTATAAAATATTTTGCAATTTTTGTGTGAAATGACGAACTTCCCTTTTGCAGCCCGCAGCTTGAGGTCGCAAGTCTCTTCTGCGGCCTTTTCTGCTCTCTTACGAATCTATCGCGCCCAAAGGCGTGGGGCGCCGGCCCCTCTTTCCCTGCGGTCCGCGCTCCATCCTGCCGCGCATGAAGCCAGCAGCCCTTGTTCCGCATGGTTCCTTCCGCAGGCGCTTACATTAAGCGGACCGCGATACCTCCTTCCTTTGCTGCTGGGAAAGAAGAGAGGGAACGGGTCTCCCCATTCCCTCTCAAAACGTTCTGACATATGGACTTTTTCTTGGCCGAAGCAGCGCTTCAGCAGGCCCTCGAAAGCCTTGCCATGGCGGGCCATACCCCATGGGCCAAGCCCCATGGGGACCCCGCTGATTTTATCTGCTCGGGCGGAGTGAATCCGCCCGGCATCGAGGTTTTGGCTCCGCCAAAACGCTCGGTGACGAGCCCCGCCACGGAACAGACGCCCCCGGCCATTGGCCGGGGGCGTCCTGTGTTCTCTGTCAGATTAGCCGAAGTAGCGCTTCAGCAGACCCTCGAAGGCCTTGCCGTGGCGGGCCTCGTCGCGGGCCAAGCCGTGCGGCTACGCCGCCCGGCGGCGCAATAACAAGATGGGGCGCAAGGGTTTGAAGCCCGTCAGCCGGGACACCTGTTGTTCTGAATTTTGAAAAAATCCATGTGTGAAAGGACCCCTAAAAATAGATTTTTAGGAGGTCACTTCACAATGGCAAAGCAGAATGACACGGGCGTGTATCAACTTCCAAACGGGAATTGGGCTTACCGCTTCACCTTCACGGTGGAGGGCAAGAAGAAAAACCGAAAGGGCACCAAGGACGAGTTTGGGAATCTGCTCACCACCAAGCGCGCCGCAATTCTGGCGCGGGCGGCGGCGGTCACCAGAGAACAGGAGGAACAGCACAGGCAGGCCCCCGTGACGCGCAAGACCTTCCAAGAGGTTTACAAGGAATACTGCGAACAGGGGCGGAGCGGCAAGGCATATCAGACCATCCGCAAGCAGGACAGCATTTGGAACAATCACCTTTGCGCCAAGTTTGGGCGGCGTTACATTGATGAAATCAGCGTTGCAGAGGTCAACGACTATCTCGCTCACCTGTATTACACAGAGGGCCGGGCCTACAAGTATGTGGAATCCTTCTTAAAAATGTTCTATTTGATTTTCGGGCAAGCCTATTCCCGCAATTATTTGGAAGTAGACACCTACAACAAACTCTGCGTGAACAAAGATGTCAGAATCCGTATGCCAAAAATGAAGGTGGACGAGGACGCGGAAATCGTGGCCTTTACCCCGGACGAGGTGGCGCGGCTGGATGAATACTTCAAAGGCACAAATGCGGAAACCGCCTATCTGCTGGGGCGCTGTTGCGGCCTGCGCATTAACGAGTGTTACGGCCTGAAATGGGAAAACATTGATACCAAGCGCGGGACAATCACCATTGACAGGCAAATGCAATACCAAGAGGGATTGATTAAATTGGTGTCCCTCAAAACCAGAAATGCCCGCAGAACGGTCTACATGAGCGACAAACTCAAAGCCTATCTCCGACACTTGGAGCGGGAGAACAAGGCACAGGCGGCGGCGCTGGCCGCACAGCGGGCACAAAACCAGACCTTTATCACGGACATTGACGGCAAGCAAATTTCCTCATTGGAATTGGTGAACACCCTGCCGAATGGGAAGATTCAGACGGTCAACTCCATGAAGTATCACTCCAAGACCATCAAGGCCAAGTTTGGAATCAACTTCAAATTCCACTACTTGCGCCACACTTACGGGACACGTCTTGCAGAGATGAACACCCCCACCCACATTCTCTGCAATCAGATGGGACACGCGAGCGGCAAGGTCACGGAGCGTTACTATCTGGCGGTTTCCAAACCGGGAATTGAAGTCTTGACACACAATCTAAACGCCATGTAACATAATGGGAGAAATGGGGGCGTGACTATGTGGGATTTACCAGACCTGCCGCTTGCCTTGGTGATGGAAGAACTTCTTGAATGGGAGAAGAAACCCGGACAGGAGAAGGACGCGGAACGGGAAACAAATACCAGCGACACAGAGAAGTGACAGGAGCGGCGGCGGGTCTAACTCGCCGCCGTCCTCTTTTCCATGCTGTCGAGCGGCGGGCCGCTCACTTGTTCAGATCCTTCACGGCCTCTGCAAGCGCCTTTTCCATCGCCTCTTTTGCGGCGGGCCGCAACTGCTTTTCCATTGTCTTGTTGTCGGGCGGTGTGTCCTCTGGCAAATAGCGCCGCAACACACGGCGCAAGGCGGCGCGCTGTTCGTCGTATTCCTTGCCCTTGCGTCGTTGCTGGTTGTATGCCTCCATAGGATTGGATGAACTGCCGCTAAATATTTCGGCCATGATTGTGCGGCGCTCTGCGATTCCCATTTCCCAGTCAAAGGCAAGGATAATATCATCTATCATTCTATCTCTATCAGTCATGCTTGTTGCCCCCCCTCTCCTTGGTTTCTGGTATCAGATTAACTTTCAGTTTTGCCCTGCGTCTGTATATCTCCGCCGGGAAAAGCGGCTTACCATGATACCCCACGGAATAGGGATAAGGCCGCGTCACGGTGATATACTCTTTTTCTTCCGGGTCGAAAATATAATTTATCATAAATTGATACCTCTTTCTTTTTTGATATTGGTTTCCGTTTGCGTTCTGACACTTTGGTAACGCGCCCGAATGTTCTAATAACCTTGTAATAATGAACTTCCGGGCGCGTTTCCAATGTCCCCGCGCTCACTTGAAAACCCTCGCATAATGCCCTTTGTAGAGGCGTTTTATCAGGCCGTTTTCTACAAAGGAATCAATATTCCTTTTGGTGAATCCTTGGCTGGTCAACTCCGCCGTTGTCCACTTGTCGCCTGTCAAGTCGGCAAACCGTTTTTCAACGCGACGGCGGCCTTTCTCCGCGTTGCTCTGGCGGTTGTAGGCCGCCATATCGTCTTTTATGGAGCGGTTGGGAACAATCTCCACATCTCTTTCAAAGTCGATGGTGAAGGAATATTCCTCGCTCCCCATGTCCCCGGCGAAGGGGAAGGGCGCGGCCCCGTCCTTCAAAAACTGATACACCCATTTCACCACGGCCACGCGGACGGCTTTTGGAACGGTCAGATAATAGGGCGCGTGGTAGTACAAGCGGAGCATGGCCCCCTGCATGACTTCCACCATGTCCCAGCGGCGGGCGGCTCTCCATGCGTCCAGATAGTCCACCAGCGGGGCCGCCCATGTTTCCCACGACATAGGGACGCCGGTATAGGTTGCGCTGTGTTCGTCCACCTTGGCATAGTAGCACCAGAGGCCCCGCGTGTTTCCCGGCACTTCCAGCGCCGCGCCGAAGGACACCATTTTTTCATGGCCCTGCGGCCACATCATACGGTTTAGCCACCGCTGGGCGGTTTCGGTTTCGGAGGCGGCGGCGAACGCCTCTAACTCCTGTTTATCCGACGCGCTCACCGCCGCGAGCGTGAACCGCTGGGCAAGTATGTGGTATTGCAGTTTGGCCCGCTGACTGCCGCCCAAACGGAAAATATCATCGGTCAGGAATTTCACCCGGTAGGGATATTTTTTGTAGTCCTAAAACACGGCCTGATAAAACCGCTCCTTTTGGTAGGTCTGGCCGTTGTAGGCAATCAGGTTGACTTTGCGCCCCGGCCTCTCGCTGATGGTATCAGGGCCGACGGCGTTTTTCTCCACCACGCGGCGGGTCTGCTGGGCCGTGGCCCAGCAGATCGGAGCGCCACGGAACAGGAGCGGCGCGGCGGCGCTCTCGCCCTCGGCCCCTCCCGCTCCTACATGGTGGAGCGGGACACACTCTTTTGTGTCGAGCGGGTCAGAGGCCGTTTTCTCCTTTTCATCAATCACGCCTTACCCTCTCCCCGTCAATTCCTCGCGGCTGGCAAAGAGAGTTTCAAAGGCGGCCTTGCCGTTGTCGATTGGCGCGTCCTTGTAGCCAAGGAAAGCACCCTCACGGTCACAAATGCGGCTCACCTTCACAAACCGCCTCACGCGCCCTGCAAGGCGCTGTGTGCGCTGTTCGTAGGTGTCCCACTCCCTTCCCTTTGGCTCTCGGTATTGCTTGTCAAAGGCAAGGATAATCTCCTTTGCGCCCGCTTGAATCAGCATGGCAAGGTGGCTCTCACTGGCCCCGAAGGTATGAGAGGCCACGGCGAAGGGATAGCCGTAGGCATGGGCGAGCATAACGCTCTTTGCGCCCTCGAAAATGATGGCCTTGCCGCTCTCCCGAATGGCCTCTTTTGCCTTGTGCAAGCCGTAGAGGTTGCGGCTGTTGGGGAAACTCCAGCATGGCTTTTCCTTGTCCCGATATTTGCCCTCTTTCCATAACGGCATATACTTGGACTTGGGCGCGTAGTGAATGGCCGCCCATGCGCTCTTCCCCTCTATCCACTCCCCCGGCTCATAGCCGAAGATTTTCCGCATTTCCTCCTGTGTCGGCGCGAAACTGCGCTCATACAAGCCCACAATTTCCCCGTTGATATTGTGGTGTGGGAGAATGATTGTCCCCCGCTTGGGATAGTAGGCAACATTAAAGTCAATCAACTGTTGGAGCGGAATCCCGTCGCCGCCCTGTGCCTTTGGCAGATGCCACTTCAACCGGGAAAGGGTTTCGGTTGTGGTATCAAATTGGGAATAGAGGTCGGCAAGGATTTTCGGGTCAATGCCCTTTACCATATCCACCCGCATATCAGGGTCAAAGGCGTGGTAAGTAGTCGTGCCGCCGCTGGCTCCCGGAATCACGTCGGACAAGTCAATCTCTGCCTCGTCCATCCATTTCTCAATGAACTGCTTGCCCTCGTTGGGATTGTCTGTCCCCAGCACCTTGCACACCCATGTGTGCAGCAGCATGGTTTTGCCGCACTCGCTGAAACAAGTGATTTTGTGCGTTTCCGGGTCAAAGACGGCGTTGTGGTGTGTCCCGCCGTGGCAGAGGGTCAGCACCTTGATACAGTCCTTTCCGCCGCAAGTCCCATGCTGTGGTTCGGCGTTCATGGCCTCAAAGAAGGAAAAGAAATCGTCCTCGGTCAGACAGTCCAGCTTGTCCTCATAGGACGGCTTTTCATCAACAAGGAACGGTAAATTCTAAATATTCTGCATAACTGCATTTCTCCTTTTAGTCATAATTTAGAGAGGTTTCAAGAGGTTTTTCCCCCTCTCTCACCTTCTATATATATTATACCATAAAAATATTTTTCAGTAAAATCATCGAAATGGCGCTGATTTTAGAGTGATTTTATAACATTTTTCCGATAATCAAACAGACCACACACAAGGCGAGCGGAGCAAAAGAAAAGGAACTCCCTCGCAAAATTTTTTCGTGGGGAATCCTGCGCGGCCCCTGCCGCTGGGCGGCGGAATCCTGTTGCCCTGCCGCCGCTCCCCCGTGGGCGGCGGGACACCGGGGGATGGTTTTGGGATTTTAGCAGATAAAAAGGCCGCGCCCCGTCTTTTTCGGGAGTTTTCCCGACCGCTGACAAAACACGGAGAACACGACCGGGAACGGAGGAAACGGCGGCGAACTGCATGAAATCGGCGTTGAAACGCTCTATTTTCCTCTGTTACGCGGTGAAAACGCTTGAAATCTCTGCGTTTCGCCGCTGAATCAAGTGAAAACGAAGGAAAATGACACGAAAACGGCGTGAAATCATGCGTTTCACGCGTTTTTCAGTGAATCTACCGCGTTTTCCCGTGTGCGGCGGCGTTTCCAATCATTTTGGAGAAATTTTGTGAAAGGTCTTGACAATATATATATATATATATATATATATGATAGATTGTACGAAATACTGGCAGATTGCACAGTGTCCGTACATTTTTTGTTTGTTAGGAGGAATTTCTATGCGTATCATATTGGACACGGACAAGAAAACCATCACTGTCCCTTGGAACTATCAGCAGAAGTTGGAAGAATACAATGCTATGGTTATGGAAATCTCTGGCGACGCAAGTAAGAAAAAGACATTTAAGAGTTACATTGACGATATTTGGAAAGAGTGCATGGAGGACAGCGATAAGCACTTGATTACAGGGAAGAAGCCCTCTACCTCCCCTGCAAAGTCCAAACAGGCTCCATCGTCCAAAGGCTGATATGGGCGCGTCAAGAGTGACCCCGGCGGAAATCGTGGAAATGTATCGCCTGTATGCCAAACTGGGCAGTTATGCGGCGGTAGGCCGTGAGATGGGGCGGAGCGGCTCCACGGTTGCAAGGTACATCAAAATGGAGGGGACACCCCCGATTGTCAAGCACACCTTTTCGGAGGTCGTGCGGGAAGGAGATAAGACGAAATGAAAAGAGTATTGCCGCTGATTCTGGCGGCGGCTCTCATGCTATCACTGGCAGCTTGCGGCGGAGGTCAGGGGAATAATGAATCAAGCGAAACAGCGGGATTGACAAATGAACAATGTATTGGTACATGGGAATGGTCATTTGAGGATTCACCCGATAAAACTAATTTTGGGGGAGCAGAAACGCTGGAATTGAGCGATGGCGGAGTTGGAAAAGGAACTGGCCCCGCGGTCAGTGATGGTTCTTACTACCCTTTAACTTGGGAAATAGAAGATGATATATTAAAGATTTCGTTTACGGCTGACCCCCTGACTGGCGCATTTTATGTAGACGGCGACACCATGACAAGCACTGATGGCGGCTATGTCTACCTAAAAGTAGATTAACAAACGAAAACAAGGCTGAGCATAGTGTATCATGCTCCGCCTTGTTTATTTCAATAGGGTATACCCAAGTGACATATTGAAACAGCGCCGCTTTTTGTGTCACACGAGTTATTTTCTTGTATTTGAAATATTTCAAAAACATAAAATACCCTATTGACATACTTTCGCCTTTGTGGTACAATGATACAAGAAAGAACGAAAGGGGTGTGCGGCAAATGCGGGTTGGGTATGTGCGTTGCTCCACCATCGAGCAGAACGAGGCGCGGCAACTCAAAATGATGGAGGAACAGAAGGCCGAAAAACTGTTCATTGACAAGGCGAGCGGCAAGAACACAGACCGCAAGGCGTTCAAGGAAATGATGAGCTTTGTCCGGGCCGGGGACATGGTTATTGTGGAGAGTATTTCCCGTATCGCCCGCAACACCCGCGACTTGCTCTCCATCGTGTCAGAACTGACAGAGAAACAGGTGGAGTTTGTCAGTCTGAAAGAGAACATCGACACCACCACCCCACAAGGCCGTTTCATGTTGACAGTGTTCGGCGCTCTGGCGGAACTGGAACGGGAGAACATCTTGGAGCGGCAACGGGAAGGAATCGCAATCGCCAAGGACGCGGGCAAGTACAAGGGCCGCAAGCCCTTGGAGGTGGACGAGGCGCAATTCAAAGACGCCTGCAAGCGGTGGAGGGCCGGGGAGATAACGGCCACCGCCGCCATGCA
>CAJFTA010000032.1 GCA_904419835.1 uncultured Pseudoflavonifractor sp.
CATTGCGGGGCATTCGATTCCACGCGAGGCGGGCGGCTGCCCCCTCGCGCTCCCCCACCCCGACACAGGCGGATTCTGTTCAACCGAGGTTTTTCGACAGCCTGAGGAGCGGGACCGCATAACGGTCCCGCTCCTGATATTTTCGTAGTCCCACCCCCCGGCAAAGCCTTAATCTCATTAAGATAAGGGCTCCAACGCAGCCGCCGATTTTTGCGCTTTTGTCAAGTGGTTTTTGTGTCTTTTTTCAAATATTTGCAGAACAGACCAGACTGTATGCGAGACAGTCTGGTCTGTTCCTTATCTTAACGAGATTAAGGCTTTGCCGGGGAGTTCCGTAAAAGCTTTAGCGGAGAGTAGGAAATAAAAAGGCCCTTTGCTATACTGAGAGTGCGGTCTGCCAACTGCACAAAAGAAAGCAAAACATCTTCCAGCCTCAGGGCACCCTGACCGCCGATGAAGCGGCGGCCATCCTCTCCGCGTTTATGGCGGCATAATTCCGCATCACCGCCGGGACCCCGGGGCGCACAGGCGGTCCTCAGTATTTTTGGACATAGATGAGGAAATGGGCCTTTACGAAAAATCGAACACATGTTACACTATATAAGATAGACAGCATATGCAGCGGCTGCCCCGAGGGGAAGCCGCGCAAATCGAGAAAAGGGAGGCCGTGGATATGGCATACCGGCCTTTGGCGGATGAAATCCGTCCGGAAAGCCTGGACGATGTGGTAGGACAGCGGCATATTCTGGGGG
Source organism: uncultured Pseudoflavonifractor sp. (assembly GCA_904419835.1). Lineage (GTDB taxonomy): Bacteria > Bacillota > Clostridia > Oscillospirales > Oscillospiraceae > Pseudoflavonifractor. The sequence continues at coordinate 753 of CAJFTA010000032.1, forward strand.
AGGGCGGGCTTCTCCGCCGCATCATTGAGAGCGGGAAAATTCCCAATTTGGTCTTTTACGGCCCCTCCGGCACGGGAAAGACCACGGTGGCCAACATCATTGCCCGCCGTTCCGGCCGGGCCCTGCGGCGCATCAACGCCACCACCGGGTCCCTCTCCGACATCAAGGATGTGATTGCCGATGTGGGCACCATGCTGGCCCCCAACGGAATCCTGCTGTACCTGGACGAGATCCAGTACTTTAATAAGAAGCAGCAGCAGTCCCTGCTGGAGGTCATAGAGAAGGGGGATGTGACCCTGGTGGCATCCACCACAGAAAACCCCTATTTCTATGTGTATAACGCAGTACTCAGCCGGTCCACAGTCTTTGAGTTCAAGCCGGTGACAGCGGAGGATGTGCTGCCCGCCGTGGACCGGGGAATCGCCATGATGGAGCAGCGGCTGGGGGAGCAGGCGGTCTGTGAGGACGGGGTGCGGGAGCATATCGCCTCGGCCTGCGGCGGCGACGTGCGCAAGGCTATGAACGCGGTGGAGCTGCTGCTCAACTCCGCCCGGCGGAGGGACGGCGTGCTGACTGTGACTCTGGAGGATGCCAGGGCTGTGGCCCAGCGGTCGGCCATGCGGTACGACAGGGAAGGGGACAACCACTATGACATTGTCTCCGCCCTCCAGAAATCGGTTCGGGGTTCCGACCCGGACGCAGCCCTCCACTACCTGGCCCGGCTGCTGGAGGCCGGGGATCTGGTCTCCGCCTGCCGCCGGATGATGGTCATGGCCTGTGAGGACGTGGGGCTGGCCTACCCTCAGATTATCCCCATTGTGAAGAGCTGCATTGACGCGGCCAATATGCTGGGCCTGCCCGAGGCGCAGATCCCGCTGGCCGACGCGGTGGTGCTGATGGCCACCTCGCCCAAGTCCAACTCCGCCTACCTGGGCATAGGCCGGGCCATGGCCGATGTGCGGGCGGGGAAGACCGGGGACATTCCCCGCCACCTCCAGAATGTGCATCTGGACTCCTCCGGCATGGAGCGGGAGCAGGGGTATCTCTACCCCCACGACTACCCCCACCACTATGTAAAGCAGCAGTACTTGCCGGATAAGCTGGCGGGGACCGTCTACTATGAGTACGGCGAAAACAAAACCGAGCAGGCCGCCAGGCGCTACTGGGATGAAATCAAGGGAGGCTGATTGCAATGAAGACAGGACTGGTATTGGAGGGCGGCGCCTTTCGGACGATTTTTTCCAGCGGTGCCTGTGACGGGCTGCTGGCAGGGGATATTATGCCGGACTACTGCGTGGGCGTCTCGGCGGGCATCGCCTACGGCGTCAGCTACATCTCAAAGCAGAGCGGGCGCAACCTGGAAATCCTCACACGCTACGCCAACGACAAGCGGTATATGGGGGCGAACAACCTCTTCCGGCCGGGCAACCACCGGTGCTACTTCGGGCTGAAATTTACCTACGACACCATCCCCAATGAGCTGATCCCCTTTGACTACGACACCTTTGCCGCCTTTCCCGGGGAGGTGGAAGCGGTGGTCACCAATATGGACACCGGAAAGGCGGAGTACCTCACCGTCCCCAAGCGGGATAACCACTTCGAGCTGCTCCAGGCCACCTGTGCGCTTCCGTTCCTCTTTCCTGTCTACCACATCAACGGCAAGCCCTACATGGACGGCGGCACGGCGGACGCCATCCCCTATGACCGGGCAGTGGAGAAGGGCTGTGACCGCATTGTGGTGATTCTCACCCGGGAGCGGTCTTATATCCGCAAGACCGAGTCCCTCCAGCCGCTGATTGACCGCTGCTACCGCAAGTATCCTAAGTTCTGCGACGCTATGCGCCGCCGGGCAGATACCTACAACGCCTGCCGCGGGCGGCTGTTCCGTCTGGAGCAGGAGGGAAAGGTTCTGATTATCGCCCCCAAATGCACCAAGGGCTTTTCCCGCACGGAGCGGGATGTGGAGAAAATCAAGGCGCTCTATCAGGACGGGTACCAGCAGGCAGTAGCCCGCCAGGAGGAGATCCGCGCCTTCCTGAAGGGCTGAGTCGAGGACAGGGCAGCTTGCCGCCCTGTCTTTTTTATAGACACATCGTTGGAACTGTATCTTGACTTCCAGGGGGAGTATGATATTCTTTAATTGAGTGTCAACATTTTGACGTTTTCACTCAAAAAATATCTAGGAGGTAGATACTGTGAAAGGAAAGAAGCTCATCGCTCTTGCGCTCTCTCTGTCCATGGTGCTCTCCCTGGCTGCCTGCGGCAGTGGAGAGACGCCGCCCAGCAGCGAGCCGCCCCTCACAACCCCTGTCCTCTATACGGCCGGCACATACAGCGCCGAAGCCCAGGGCATGGAGAGTGCGGTCAAGGTGACCGTGACCGTCAGCGAAAATGAGATCACCGACGTGACCATCGACGTGTCCGGCGAGACAGCCGGCTACGGCGCCGACGTGGGGGAGCCCATGAAGGAGGCCATTCTGGAGGCCCAATCCGCTGAGGTAGACAGCATCTCCGGCGCCACCATCACCAGCGACGCGGTCAAGTCCGCCGTGCAGAAGTGCCTGGATCAGGCCATGGGCAAGGAGGAGAACACCGCCGCCGCCGGCTATACGCCCGGTACCTACACCGCTACCGCCGCCGGCCATAACGGCGACATGACTGTGGAGGTCACCTTTGACGAGACCAGCATCACCGATGTGAAGGTCACCGATCATACGGAGACCTACGGTCTGGGCTACGGCCTGAGCACCACCCCTGTGGAGGCGCTGCCTACTGCCATTGTGGAGAGCCAGTCCCTGGCCGTGGACTCTGTGGCCAGCGCCACAGTCACCAGCGCCGCCATCAAGCAGGCGGTGGCCGACTGTGTGTCCAAGGCCGGCGGCGACGCCGAGGCCCTGAAGTCCGCTCCCGTGGACCGGCCCGAGCCCACTGACGAGACCTACGATGTGGATGTGGTGGTGGTTGGCGCCGGCGCAGCCGGACTGGCCGCTGCCAACACCGCGCTGGAGGCCGGCGCCAATGTGCTGGTTCTGGAGAAAGTAGGCGTCACCGGCGGCTCAACAACCCGCAGCGGCGGCAAGATTCTGGGCGCCGGCACCCCGTGGCAGGAGGCCCAGGGGTATGAGGACACCCCTGAGATGATGTACGACTACCTGATGAGCTTCGATCGGGACGGCATCATGGACGAGGACCTGGTGCGGGCTTTCTGTGAGAATTCTGCTGAGAACATCCAGTGGCTGGTGGACCGGGGCGTGAAGATTCAGGACGTGGAACCCATCCACAGCTCCCTGACGCCCTGGCGGGTCCACAACGTGGAGGGCGGCGGCGGCCAGACCAGCGGCCACGGCGGCCAGTTCTGCGTACCTCTGACCAACGCCTATGAGCAGGCCGGCGGCAAGATTATCTACAACTGCCGCGCCAACGAGCTCCTCACCGATGAGAGCGGCGCTGTTGTGGGCGTGAAGGCTGAGAAGTCCGACGGCAGCACTGTCACGGTCAACGCTCCGGCTGTGATTCTGGCCACCGGCGGCTATGCCCACAACGAGGAGATGCTGGCCAAGTACAACGACTTCCTGCCCACCAACGCCTATTCCGGTGTGCCCATGACCAACGTGGGCGACGGCATTGAGATGGCCACCGCGGTGGGAGCCAAGAACTTTGACGCCCCCGGCCTCCAGCTGGTCTATGTGAGCTACGACTGCTACTGCGGCATCAACGAGGAATCCGGCCTCATTGTCAGCGAGGACGGCGACCGCGTGGTGAACGAGTGGTCCTACCAGTCCCACGTGGCCCAGGCCCTGGCCGACGCGGACAGCACCTGCGGCTACTACATCACCGCCTCCAAGGACGGCCAGTGCGTGGAGCCCTATCCCACCCTGGCCGGCGGCATCCAGATTGAGTCCGTGCCCCATGCCTCCTCCATTGAGGAGCTGGCCGGCCTCATCGGGATGGACCCCGCCGTGCTCCAGGCCACTGTGGACCGGTACAACGAGCTGTGCGCCAAGGGCAGCGACGATGACTTCGGCAAGCCCGCCGAGTACATGATCCCTGTGGAGGGCGACACCTATTACGCCTTCCGCATGACCCCCGGCTCCTCCGTCACCTTCGGCGGTCTTCAGATTGACACCGGCGCCCATGTGCTGGACACCAACGATCAGCCCATTCCCGGCCTGTATGCCGCCGGAGAGGTGGCCTTTACCGGCCTGTTCGATGCCGAGTACCCCTGCTGCGGCATGGCCATCGGATCTGCCATCTACTATGGCCGTGTGGCCGCGGCCAACGCGGTGGCCGGTCAGTAACCCCAAATACATGTTATTCACAGCCCCCGGCGCATTACTGCGCCGGGGGCTGTGAATATGTGCAGTGTATGGCAAATGTAAAAAACAGATTAAAATCATATAAACCCTATTGACAGTCAAATGACCTTATGATATATTTAAATCACCTTAAGGAGGCGGTCAATATGAGAGATGTACTGCCGGGAACCACGGTTGAAGCCGATCTGAGACGGCCAGACGCAGCAGACATGCTGCTGTCGCCGCTGTTCCTCACCGGAGGCCTGATGCTTTCCCAGGTCTCCCAACTGACGGGACTGGAGCCTTACGTCATCCAGAACTGGGTGAAACGGGGCTTTGTCTCCCCGCCGGAGCGAAAAAAATACAGCCGCAGGCAATTCTGCCGCATCTTGTTTATCAACATGCTGAAGGATGTGCTTCAGCTTGAGAAAATCTGCCAACTTTTGTCCTACGTCAACGGCGCGCTGGCCGACGAGTCAGACGACCTGGTGGACGATTCCTATCTCTACACCTGTCTGGTCCGCCTGCTTGGGCGGCTGGAGGAGACGCCTATGCCGGGGGACGAGGAGCTGGTCCGCTGGTGCGACGAAGTGCTCTTTGACTATGGCGAGCCCTGTCCGGGCGCCCGGAGGAGGGTAAGCCGCACCCTGCGGGTTCTTTTCACCGCCTATGAGTCCGCCTGCCTCAAGCGGAAGGCGGAGGGTCTGATCCAGGCGCTGGAGGAACCCGGGGAGGGAGCACCTGCGGCTTTTTAATAAATTTTCCCATGGCGTCACATTTCCAGCATGAAAAGACATATTCAAAATGAAAGGAGGGGAGCGCTGTGGAGGCCTGGCTGGAATCACTGACCGTGCTGCAGCGGGTCATGCTGTTCATCGCAGTCCCTGCCACACTGCTGCTTCTGATTCAGACGGTGATGCTGTTCATCGGGCTGGGAGGCGGCGACGGGGACGCCGACGGCGGCTTGGATGGCGACGGTTCAGACGCCGTTGACCTAGATCCGGACGGAGACGGAATCTCCGGCGGAGCAGCGGCGGACTTGGACGGAGACGGAACCCCTGATGGGCTCCACGGAGAGGTTCACGCCGGCGGAGACACCGGAGAAGGGGCCGACGGCCACGGCGGATTTTTCAGCGGCCTGCATGTCTTTACCATCCGCGGCTTTATCACATTTTTCACCCTGTTCGGCTGGAGCGGCCTGCTCTTCCTGACCCTGGGCATGCACTGGTTCCCGGCCCTGTTCCTGGCGATACAGATCGGCATCATCGGCATGGTGGCTGTGGCCGTGATTCTCCGCGAAGCCCTCAGGCTCCAGTCCGACGGCACGCTGGACGTCCGCAACGCCCTGGGAGAGCGGGGGAGCGTCTACCTCACCGTCCCCGCGCAAGGGCAGGGGACCGGAAAGGTAAATGTGACCGTACAGGAGCAGCTGCGGGAGTTCGAGGCTGTCACCCAGGAGACAGCGCCCATTCCCACCGGCTCGGAGATTGTGGTAGTCGGGCTGACGGAGGACGGAACCCTCGTGGTATCTCCGGTTCTGCCCGGAAGAGAAGAAGTATAAACTGAGAAGAGAATCAAGAAGGAGAGAATTGTATGAATCAGATTATCACTCTCGTACTGATTTGTGTCGTTGCGGTCATCCTGTTTTCCCTGGTCCTGTTTCTCATCAAGCGGTACAAGAAGTGCCCGTCCGACAAGGTCATGGTCATCTACGGTAAGGTGGGCAACAACAAAGACGGCTCCACCCGCAGCGCAAAATGTATCCACGGCGGCGCGGCCTTTATCTGGCCCGTCATCCAGGCCTATGAGTTTCTGGACCTGACCCCCATGTCCATCTCCGTGGACCTGGAGAACGCCCTGTCCCGACAGAACATCCGCATCAACGTCCCCTCCCGCTTTACCGTGGGCATCTCCACCGAGCCCGGCGTCATGCAGAACGCCGCCGAGCGCCTGCTGGGTCTGCGGCTCCAGGAGATCCAGGAGCTGGCCAAGGACATCATCTTCGGTCAGCTGCGTCTGGTCATCGCCACCATGGACATCGAAGAGATCAACACCGACCGCGACAAGTTCCTGGAGGCCGTGTCCCGCAACGTGGAAGGCGAGCTGAAGAAGATCGGCCTGCGTCTCATCAACGTGAACGTGACCGACATCAGCGACGAGTCCGGCTATATCGACGCCCTCGGTAAAGAGGCCGCCGCCAAGGCTATCAACGACGCCAAGAAGAACGTGGCGGAACGGGACCGCGACGGTTCCATCGGCGAGGCCAACGCCCACCGCGACCAGCGTATCCAAGTTGCCCAGGCCGACTCCGCCGCCATCCAGGGCGAGAACAACGCCAAGGTGGAAGTGGCTATGTCCAACGCCCAGCGCCGCGAGAAGGAGGCCGAGGCCACCCGTATCGCCACCGCCGCTGAGAAGATCGCAGCCGCCCAGGCTCTGGAGGAGGCCTACGCCGCCGAGCAGAAGGCCGAGGCTGCCCGTGCCGCCCGTGAGAAGGCCACTCAGGAGGCCGATATCATCGTCAAGACCGAGATTGACAAGCGCCGCAAGGAGCTGGAGGCCGAGGCTGAGGCCGAGCAGATTCGCCGCAGAGCCCAGGGTGAGGCCGACGCTATCCGTGTGAAGATGGAGGCCGAGGCTGCCGGCAGCCAGGCCCTGCTGGTCAAGCAGGCCGAAGGTCTGCGGGAGATCGTGGCCGCCGCCGGCGGCGACGCCGACGAGGCTGTCCGCCTCATGCTGGCCGACAAGATGGAGCAGCTCATGCGTATCCAGGTGGACGCCATCAAGAACGTGAAGATCGACAAGGTCACCGTCTGGGACGGAGGCCAGGGCCAGGACGGCAAGACCGGCACCGCTGGTTATATCTCCGGCCTGATGAAGTCCATCCCGCCCATGAGCGAGATGTTCGACATGGCGGGCATGAACCTGCCTAAATTCCTGGGGGAGAAGAAGGGGGAGGCCGCACCGGCTCAGCCCGCACCGGAACCCGCCCCCAAGCAGGAGCCCGAGCAGAAGTAATCAAGCAGGAAACGGCGGAAAATATGACAAGCCTCCTGACCGGATGTGTGATACTCACAGAATGGTATTTCGGCGCAGGCGGAAGGCAGGGGGCAGAGAGGAAGCACGAAATGAGCACACATGCGATAGGTGAAAAGGACGGATATTTCATCCGCCCGGCAAAAGCCGAAGATGCAGCAGACTATTATGAACAGAATTACTGTCCCCTGGACAGTGAAGTCGCCCGACTGACGGGGTGCAAGGAGGCCTTTTCCAGAGAAGAGGTGACGTCCTTTTTCCTGAAATCCCTGGAAGAGGATGACAGATATTTCTTTCTGATCATCGCGCCCGACGGAAGCATCATCGGAGAAAGCGTCATCAATGAAATTGACTGGGCGCTGCGCCGCGCCAATTTCCGAATCGCCCTCTACCGCGCGGCGGAGAGAGGGAAGGGAATTGGAACCTGGGCAGCGGAAGCGACCCGCGATTTTGCGTTTGAAACGCTGAAGCTGCACCGCTTGGAGCTGGACGTGTATTCCTTTAATCCGGGCGCGGAGCGGGCTTATACAAAAGCCGGCTTCAGGCGGGAGGGCGTCCTGAGAGACGCTGTAATGGACGGAGATAGCTATGCAGACGACATATTGATGTCAATACTGGAAGAGGAATGGCGCGCATTAAAAGGAAATAGCGCCGTAGAGTAAAATTGATTGAGGCGCTCTCCTTCTGGCGCAGGACAGGACGCACAGAAAAAATCCTCCGCGCGGCTGCGGCCGTGCGGAGGATTAACGCTCTATCACCACTCAACGGAACCGGGTCTTGCCCCCGTATGCGCTTAGTAGGCGGCCACAATGCCGCCGTCGTTGGCGTAGACCGTGCTGATGCCGCCTGTCTCGCAGATAATGACGTCATGGAAACGGCAGGATTTGAGCGCCTGCTCCTTGAGGTAGAAAGCCCGCTCCAGACAGTTGCAGTGGGTAATGCACAGGGTGCGGCCGGCGTGCTTCTCATCGGCGGCCATCATGGAGATCATCTTGCCCAGGGCCTGCTTCATGGAGAGCGCCTGGCCCCGCTTACAGATCTCGCCCTCAGGGGTGGCGCCCATGAGCAGCTTGATCTTCAGCGTGTCCGTCACAATGGACTGGAGCCTGGTGAGCCGGCCGTTCTTGCGCAGGTTGTCCAGATTCTCCAGGACAAAGAGGGTCTCCATCTCGTTGATATAGCGGGAGGTCCGGCTGACTACCGTTTCGAAGTCCTTGCCGGCAGCGGCCAGCTCCTGAATCTTCAGCGCGGTGAGCACCTCGCCGGAGGAGGCGGAGCAGGAGTTGAAGATATGCACGCGGGCGTCGGGGTGTTCCTCCAGGTACATGGCCCGGGCCTGGGCGGCGCTGTTGTGGGAGCCGGACAGCAGGGCGGAGAGGGTGACCACATAGATGTCGTCCGCGCCGCACTCCATGGCATCCAGATACTGAGCGGGAGAGGGACAGGCGGTGGAGGGGGCCTTCTCGCTCTCCTTCATCCGCCACAGCAGAGCGGCCTGGTCAAAGGAGGCGTCGTCGGTCACCACGGTGTCCCCCACCCGGATGGTGAGGGGGACGCTGACAAAACTGCCGCTTCGGAGCATGGCGGGCATCAGGTCACAGCAGCTGTCCACGATAATTTTAAAACTCATATCATCAATCTCCAGATGTAATATTAAAAATAAGATTGCCGCATGTGCTATTGTATCATGGCCGACATGGAATGTAAAGGGAAAAAAGAAAGACAGGCAGAAAAATCACGTACAGCCGCTGTGATGTGACAAAAAGCAGCGTAAGCATTGATTTTTCTGCCTGTATAGCGCCTTATGGTTCCGAGGAAGATTCCGCCGCGGTCTCCTCCCGGGCGATCTCCTGGAGGAGCTTCTGGTCCTCCTTGGAGGACAGGTCCAGCCTGGCGTACATATCGGGCCGGCGGTCCCGGGTGCGAATGATGGACTGCTTCCGCCGCCATTTTGCGATATTCTTGTGGTCGCCGGAGCGGAGGATGGGGGGGACCTTCCGGCCGTGCCACTCCTCGGGCCGTGAGTATTGGGGGTATTCCAGCATACCGTTCCAGTGGCTCTCATCCTCAAAGCACTCCGGGTCGGAGAGTACGCCGGGCACCAGCCGGGCCACCGCGTCGGCCACCACCATGGCGGCCAGCTCGCCGCCGGTGAGCACAAAGTCGCCGATGGAGATCTCCTCGTCCACACACTCCTCAATGAAGCGCTCGTCAATGCCCTCGTAGTGGCCGCACACCAGGATCAGGTGGTCGTAGTCATCCCGCAGGCGCCTGGCGTCCGCCTCCCGGAAGGTCTTGCCGGCGGGGGACATATAGATGGTGTGGCCGGGACCGTAGGTGTCGGTGATGTGCTTCCAGCACTGGTAGAGGGGGTCGGCCTGCATCACCGCGCCCCGACCGCCGCCGTAGGGGTAGTCGTCCACCTGCTTCTGCTTATTAAGGGTGTAGTCCCGGATCTGATGGGCCTCGATGCGGATAAAGTCCCGCTCCTGGGCCCGGCCCAGGATGGATTCGTTCATCACGTCGCCCACGGTCAGATCGAAGAGGGTCATGATGTCAATTCTATACATCGCTCTCCATCCCCTCGATGAGATGCACCCGGATATAGCCGCCCTCCACATTGGTCTCCTTCAGGAACTCGTCCACGGCGGGAATCAGGTAGGAGTGGGCGCCGCCCTTCACCACATAGACCTCGTGGGCAGGGGGGGTGAGGATGTCCCTGATCTCGCCCAGCACCTCGCCGGTGTCGGCGTCCCGCACCTCCAGGCCCATCAGGTCGGCCAGGAAGTGGCGGCCGTTGGGCAGCTCCACGCCGGTGCGGTCGATGGACACCTTCTTGCCCTTGAGCCGCATGGCGGCGTTCACGTCGGACACGCCCTCCAGGGTGGCCAGCACGTTGCCCTTGTGGACCCGGGCGGAGCAGAGGCGGACCGGCTGGCCGTCGATGTAAAGCACATCGAACTGACAGAGAAATTCCGGGCTGTCGCACCAGGGGACGATCTTCACCTCGCCCTGTACGCCGTGGGTATTGACAATCTGTCCGGCTTCGAGAAATTTGTTTTTCATGTGAACCTCCGATTGCAGACGGCAGAGCGTCCGTATACGGGAACAAAAAACGGCGGGTCATCCCCGCCGTTTTTCAGTCTACAATTTCGACAGAGACCCTGGTCCCGTTCTTCTGGGCAACAGAGCGCATCAGCGTGCGGATCTCCTTGGCAATACGGCCCTGACGGCCGATGACCTTGCCCATATCCTCGGGAGCAACCCGGAGCTCCAGGACGGTCTCGTCCTCGCCCGCGTGCTCCGTGACGGACACCGCCTCGGGGTGGTCCACCAGGTTCTGGGCGATATAAGTGAGCAATTCCTTCATGCTGCCCTCCATTAGCAGGCTGCCGCTCAGATGGCGTTAGCCTTCTTCAGCAGAGCCTTCACGGTCTCGGTGGGCTGAGCGCCGGTCTTGATCCAGGCCTGGGCGCGGTCAGCGTCAACCTTGATCTCGGCGGGAGTCACCAGGGGATTGTAAGTGCCGATCTCCTCGATGAAGCGACCGTCACGGGGATAACGGGAGTCAGCCACCACGATACGATAGAAAGGAGCCTTCTTGGCGCCCATCCGACGAAGTCTGATTTTAACCATTGTATCTTCACCTCCAAAATTATTTCACATCTATATGGAAGCGCCCGGGGGACGCTAACCAACCGCGTTAAAAGGGGAAGCCGCCCTTTTTCTTGCCGAAGCCGCCAAACCCGCCCAAGCGGCCCTTCTTGGCCATCTTCCGCATCCGGCCGCCGGTCATCTGCTTGGTCATCTGCTGCATCATCTCAAACTGCTTGAGCAGCCGGTTCACATCCACCACCTGGGTGCCGCTGCCGGCGGCAATCCGCTTCTTGCGGCTGTTGTTGAGCAGGGAGGGGTTCTCCCGCTCCTCAGGCGTCATGGAGAGAATGATGGCTTCCGTACGGCCCAGGGCCCGCTCGTCCACACTGGCGCCCTCCAGCGCCTTGGCGTTGACGCCGGGGAGCATCCCGGCGATGTCCGCCAGGGAGCCCATGCTCTTCACCTGGACCAGCTGGTCGTAGAAGTCGGTGAGGGTGAGGCGGTTTTTCCGCATCTTCTGCTCCAGCTCCGCCGCCTTCTGCATGTCAAAGGACTGCTGGGCCTTCTCGATGAGGGAGAGCACGTCGCCCATACCCAGGATACGGGAGGCCATCCGGTCGGGGTGGAACACCTCAATCTGGTCCAGCTTCTCACCGGTGCCGATGAACTTGATGGGCTTGCCGGTGACGGCCTTGATGGAGAGGGCCGCGCCGCCGCGGGCGTCGCCGTCCAGCTTGGTGAGCATGACGCCGGTCAGATCCAGGGTCTGGTCAAAGACCTTAGCGGCGTTGACCGCGTCCTGGCCGATCATGGCGTCCACAATGAGGAGAATCTCGGTGGGGGAGACGGCCTCCTTCATGCGGGAGAGCTCAGCCATGAGCTCGTCATCCACATGAAGCCGGCCGGCGGTATCCAGAAACACGATGTCGTTGCCGTGGGTCCTGGCGTGTTCAATGCCCGCCTTGGCAATCTCCACCGGGTCGCCCAGTCCCTGCTGGAACACAGGCACGCCCAGCTGGCCGCCCACGACCTCCAGCTGCTGGATGGCGGCGGGGCGGAAGGTGTCGCAGGCCACCAGAAGGGGACGCTTGCCGTTCTGCTTCTTCATGTAGCCAGCCAGCTTGGCGCCGTTGGTGGTCTTACCGGCGCCGTTGAGGCCCACCAGCATCACCACTGTGGGCGGCTTGGGGGAGATGGTCAGCTTGGCGCTCTCGCCGCCCATCAGGGCGGTCAGCTCCTCGTTGACGATCTTGACAATCATCTGGGCGGGGGTGAGGCTCTCCAGTACGTCGGAACCCACGGCCCGCTCGGTGACCTTGGCCACAAAGTCCTTGACGACCTTGTAGTTGACGTCGGCCTCCAGCAGGGCCATGCGGATCTCCTTCATGGCCTCCTTTACGTCGGCCTCAGTGAGACGGCCCTTGCCCCGCAGCTTTTTAAATGCGTTGGAGAGCTTTTCAGTTAATCCTTCAAATGCCATGGAGTCACTCCTGCTTCATCTGAGCCACGGTGTCCTTAATCTGACGGCAGAGGGCCTCGATAGCAGGATCTCCGCTGCCGCGCTGGTCGTTCATCTCCATGATGCCGTCGGCAAAGCGGTCGATGTCAGAGAGCTGGGACTGCATCTTCTGGAAACGGCGGATAATGCCCGTCTTGTCCTCCAGCTCCTGCATAATGCCCTCCGCCCGGACGATCACGTCCCGGACGCCCTGGCGGGTAATGTCGTAGTTCTCGGCAATTTCAGCCAGGGAGAGGTCCTCGTTGTAATAGAGGTCAAAGAATTCCTTCTGACGGTCGGTGAGCATATCGCCGTAGAAGTCGAACAGAAGCGCCATGCGGTAAGCCTGGTTTTTCATTCTTCAGCCTCCTCTCAGTTTCGTAAAGCGCATCAGCTTTACAACGTTGGTTATGATACAATATTTTGTGGTTTTTGTCAAGACGAAAATGGAAGATAACCAAGGGAAATTTTCCGTCAGACTGAACAGGCGCGGCAGGTTTCTCTTTTCCCGGCGGTGTGGATACAATCTTTTGGATTTGGGGGTGTCAAATGAGGGGATTCGTTGTATAATAAGGCTTGTCAATTTTTCCATGTGTCTCTGCGCCAATCCGCCCGAAGCGGCGAACGGCAGAGGCGCCAGAAAGGATGAGTACGGATGACCGAAGTCACCCGAACAGAACTGCTGCCCGGCGTGTATCTCACGGCGGTGCACACCATGAAATTCAAATCCTCCTATATGGGGATTCAGCTCCTCACGCCCCTGCGGGCGGAGCATGCCGCCGCCAACGCCCTGATTCCCATGGTGCTGCGGCGGGGCACGGAGCGCTGCCCGGATATGGAGAGCCTGTCCGCCGCGCTGGACGAGCTGTACGGCGGGGCGGTGGAGCCCATTGTCCGCAAAAAAGGGGAGACCCAGTGCGTGGGTTTTGTGGCCAGCTTCCTGGACGACGCCTATGTGCCCGACGGCACCCCCATTCTGGAGTGTGCGGCGGCTCTGCTGGGTGAGATGCTGCTCACCCCTGCCAGAGAGAACGGCGGCTTTGTCTCCGCCTATGTGGAGCGGGAGCGGGCCAACCTGGTGGACCGCATCCGGGCCCAGGTCAACGACAAGCGGCAGTACGCGGTGCTCCGGCTGGTGCAGCTGATGTGCCAGGGGGAGCCCTACGGAGTGGACCGGCTGGGCAGCGAGGCCAAGGCCGCCGCCATCACCGGCGAAGAACTGTGGGCGCGCTATCAGGACCTGCTGTCCGGCGCCCGGGTGGAGCTCTATTTCTCCGGCTCCGCCCCCTTTGAACGGGTGGAGGCCGCCTTCCGCGGCGCTCTTGCCGGGCTGAAGGGAAGGACAGCTGACACCGTTTCCGTCTGCCGGAATACGCTCGGCGGGGGAGAGGAGTGTCCCCGGAGCTTTGAGGACGCGCTTGACGTGACCCAGGGCAAGCTGGCCATGGGCCTGCGGACGGACATCAAGGTGACGGACGCGGAGTACCCCGCCCTGATGCTCTTCAATGCGGTGTTCGGCGGCACCACCACCTCCAAGCTCTTTCTTAATGTAAGAGAAAAGCTGTCCCTGTGTTACTACGCCAGCTCTCAGGTGGAGAAGTTTAAGGGCCTGATGCTGGTGTCCTCCGGCGTGGAGTTTGACAAGCGGGAGGCCGCCCAGAGCGAGATCCTCGCCCAGCTGGAGAAGTGCCGCCGGGGCGAGATGGAGCCCTGGGAACTGGAGGCCGCCCGCCGCAGTTCGGTAAGCGGCCTGCGCAGCCTGCTGGACAGTCAGGGCCGCATGGAGGACTTCCGCCTGGGCCTGGCCGTGGGCGGGGGAGACGGGCCTGAGGACCTGGCCGCCAAGCTGGAGCAGGTCACCGCAGACCAGGTGGCTGCCGCCGCCCGCCGGGTGCGGCTGGACAGCATCTATTTCCTCAAGGGGAAGGAGGAGCACCAGTGAATCATAAGGAATACTCCCGGATAGGGGAGCGCGTATTTTCCGCCCGGCTGGACAACGGCCTGACCGTCTACGTGGACGTGAAGCCGGATTTTCAGAAGAGCTACGCCTTTTTTGCCACTGACTACGGCGGAATGGATATGAAATTCCAGCTGGACGGCCAGTGGCACGATACCCCCGCCGGAGTGGCCCATTTCCTGGAGCACAAGACCTTTGACACCAAGGACGGCAACGCCCTCCAGGACCTGGCCGCCAACGGCGCCAGCCCCAACGCCTTTACCAACTCGGCCATCACGGGCTACTACTTTGAGAGCACCGAGAAGTTCTATGAGAACCTGAACATTCTCCTCTCCTTTGTCTCCCAGCCCTACTACACCCAGGAGAGCGTGGACAAGGAGCAGGGCATCATCGGCCAGGAGATCCGGATGATTGAGGACGACCCGGAGTATCAGGTGTATTACGCCATGCTGGAGGGGCTGTACGCCCATCACCCCATCCGCACCTCGGTGGCCGGGACCATCGAATCCATCTCCCGTATCACGGCCGACACCCTGAACCTGTGCCACAGCGCCTTCTACAACCCGGGCAATATGGTGCTCTGCGTGGCGGGCAATGTGGACCCGGAGAAGGTGCTGGACATGGCCCGGGAGATTCTGCCCCGGGAGGGCAAGGGTTCCATCTCCAGGGACTACGGCCCCGCCGAGCCCGCAGGCGCGGCCAGGAGCCGGACGGAGCTGAGGATGGAGGTGTCCACCCCTATCTTCCAGCTGGGCTGGAAGATGGAACCGGCGCCCAGAGGCGAGGAGCAGCTCCGGCAGAAGCTGGTGGCCGAGCTTGCCTGCGAGGCCCTGCTGGGCAACTCCAGCCCCCTGTATGTCCGCCTGTACCGGGAGGGCCTCATCAACAGCAGCTTCTCCTACGGCTTTGACGGCTACCCCTCCTGCGCCTATGCCATGGCCGGCGGGGAGAGCGCCGACCCGGACGCCGTGGCCGCCGCCATTGCCGCTGAGGCGGAGCGGATTGGCAGGGAAGGCGTGGACCCCGCCCTCTTTGCCCGGCTGAAAAAGGGCCTGTACGGCACCAAGGTGCGGGGCCTCAACTCCTTTGAGAACATCTGCGTGGGCATGGCCCAGGCCTATTTTGCCGGCTATGACATGCTCCGGTTCCCGGAGGTCTTTGAGGGCATCAGCCAGGCGGACGTGGAGACATGCATCCGCACCTGCTTTACGCCGGAGCGGGCGGCGCTGGCCGTGGTGCAGCCGGGGGAGGGACAGGCATGACCAACACCGTCTCCTTTCCCGGCCTGGGGCTGGCGTTCACCCTGAACCGGGTGGCGGCCAGCCCCTTCGGCTTCAACATCTACTGGTACGCCGTCATCATCGTCGCAGGCGCTGTCCTGGCCTGGTTCTACTGCAGCCGGAAGGGTCCCAAGCTGGGCATCAGCGACGATGACCTGACCGACCTGCTCATCTTTGCCGTGCCCCTTGCCCTGGTGGGGGCGCGGCTGTACTACATCCTGTTCTACCTGGACCTGTTCAAAAACGAGGACGGCAGTTTGAATTTCAGCAAGATGCTGGACGTGCGGGACGGCGGCCTGGCCATCTACGGCGGCGTCATCGCGGCGGTCATTGTGCTGTTCTTTGTCTGCCGGTACAAGAAGATCCCCTTTCTGGCCTTTGCCGACCTGGGCGGCATGGGGCTGCTCATCGGCCAGTGCATCGGCCGGTGGGGCAACTTTGTCAACGTGGAGGCCTACGGCGGACTGACCGACCTGCCCTGGCGGATGTGCTCGGAGAAGATTGCCAACGAGCTGTATGCCAAGGGGCTGGTGGACGCTGCCGGATGGCAGCAGGTGGTGGACGGCACCCTGGGCGTCCACCCCACGTTCTTCTACGAGTCGGCCTGGAACCTGGCGGGTTTCCTGCTCCTTGTATTAATCTCCAGGAGGTGGCGCAAATTCGACGGCCAGCTCTTCTTTACCTACCTGGCCTGGTACGGCGTGGGCCGGGGCATCATCGAGGGCATGCGCACCGACAGCCTTTACTTTATGAATACCCCCATCCGGGTGTCCCAGGTGCTGGGCTTTGCCTCCGCCCTGGCGGCGGTCATTCTCTGGGTGTGGTTCTACCTGCACCGGCCCGCGCCGGATCAGCTGTGGGTGAACCGCCGGGCGGCCATGGAGGCGGCCAAAGCGGAGCAGGCTGCGGCCCCGCGGCAGGAGGATATGGATACACACAGCGAGAAGGAGGACGAGGACAATGGCAGCGACCATCATTGACGGAAAGGCCCTGGCGGCCAAGTGCAAGGCCAGAATCAAGGAGGATGTGGAACGCCTCTCCAGACGGCCCGGCCTGGCCGTCATCATCGTGGGGGACAATCCCGCCTCCCGCATCTATGTCAACCACAAGAAGAAGGACTGCGCCGAGTGCGGCATTTACAGCGAGGAGTATGCCCTGCCTGAGTGCGCCCGGCAGGAGGAGCTTCTGGAGCTCATTGATCTGCTCAACGGCAGAGAGGATATCGACGGCATTCTGGTCCAGCTGCCGCTGCCAGAACAGTTTGACGAGAAGGCAGTGCTCAACGCCATTGACCCCGGCAAGGACGTGGACTGCTTCCACCCCTACAATGTGGGGCAGCTAATGATTGGGGAGCACACCTTTCTGCCCTGTACCCCCGCCGGCGTGATGGCCATGCTGGACGAGTACGGCATCGACCCCGCCGGGAAGCACGCAGTTGTGGTGGGCCGCTCCAACATCGTGGGCAAGCCTCAGGCCATGCTGCTGCTCCAGCGCCACGCCACGGTTACCATCTGCCACTCCCGCACCCCCGACCTGGGGGCTATCACCCGCCAGGCCGACATTCTGGTGTCGGCGGTGGGGAAGGCCGGCCTCATCACCGCCGACATGGTGAAGGAGGGGGCCGCCGTCATCGACGTGGCCATGAACCGGAACGAGGATGGAAAGCTCTGCGGCGATGTGGACTTTGAGGCGGTGAAGGAAAAGGCTGCCTTCATCACCCCAGTGCCCGGCGGCGTGGGACCCATGACCCGGGTCATGCTGCTGGAGAACACCCTGACCGCAGCAAAGGTCCACGGGAAATAACAGAAACGGCCTGGAGCGCATGATGTACTCCAGGCGGTTTTTTATAGAGATAGAGAGGGTGCAAAAAGGCCCCTGCGCTCAGCGCAGGGGCCTTTTCTCAGTTCAGAGAATCACACGGCGCGGGTGACCTTACCCGAACGGAGGCATCTGGTGCACACATAGACGTGCTTGGGCGCACCGTCCACGATCGCCTTAACACGCTTCACGTTGGGCTTCCAGGGACGGTTGGTGCGGCGGTGAGAGTGGGACACCTGAATGCCGAACACAACGCCCTTGTCGCAAAATTCACACTTGGCCATTCGCTAAACCTCCTCGCTCGTCAGGTTTTGCTTACAAAGCATCGACTGATATAATAACAGAAACTGTGGGAAAATGCAAGCATTTTTTCAAAGAAAGATAAATGGGACAAAAAACAGGGCAAACAGCAGAGAAAGGAGGGGAGAACAGTCACATTTTCGTCCGTATAGAAAGAAAACGAAAGGAGCGCGGCTCAGTCCAGCCCCGCCGCGGACACCAGATCGGCCATGGAATAGAGGCCCGGCCTCTCCACACCGGCCAGGAAGCGGGCCGCCTTGACTGCTCCGGAGGCGAAAACCTCCCGGGACTGGGCCGAATGGTGCAGCTCAATGACCTCGTCCCGTCCGGCGAAGATGATCTCGTGGTCGCCCACGATGGTGCCGCCCCGGACAGAGGAGATTCCAATCTCGTGGGGGTCTCTGGGCTTGCGGACGGACTGCCGCTCATAGACGTACTGGGGCTGGTAGGGGAGGGCGGAGGCGGCCGCGTCGGCGATCATCAGGGCGGTGCCGCTGGGGGCGTCCACCTTCCGGTGGTGGTGCCGCTCCACAATCTCCACGTCATAGTCGCTGCCCAGGATGGAGGCCGCACGGCGCACCAGCTCCAGCAGCACATTGATGCCCAGGGACATGTTCCCGGAGCGGAAGATGGGCACCAGCTTTGCCGCCTCGTCAATAGCGGTCAGCTGCTCCTGGGAGTAACCGGTGGTGGCCAGGACCAGGGGGACCTTGCGGGCGGCGCCAAACTCCAGCAGGCCCTGGAGGGCGGCGGGACTGGAGAAGTCGATGACCGCGTCCACCTCGCCGTCAAAGTCGGCGGGGGAGGTACACACCTTGAAGTCCCGGTCGCTGTTGCCCAGGATATCAAAGCCCACGGCGATTTCAATGTCCGGCGCGGAGCGGCAGATGTCCTCCACCACCCGGCCCATGTGGCCGTTGCAGCCGGAAATGCCAATTCGGAGCATAATTCAACGTCCCTTTCCGGATAAGAATCAGAGCAGCCCCATCCGCTGCATGGAGGCCCGCAGGGTTTCCAGGTGGGCGGGGGAGATGTCGCACAGGGGCAGGCGCAGCCCGCCGGCCTTCATGCCCATCAGGTCCATAGCGGCCTTGATGGGGATGGGATTGACCTCGATGAAGAGGGCGTCAATTAGGTCCATGTACTCCACCTGAAGCTTAGAGGCGGCGGCGATATCGTTGTCCAAGCACAGGTGGGTCATCTCCACCATGGTCTTGGGGACGATATTGGCGGCCACCGAGATAACGCCCTTGGCGCCCAAGCTCATCATGGGCACCACCTGGTCGTCATTGCCGGACCAGATGTAGAAGTCCTCCCCGCAGAGGAAGCGGGTGTGGGCCAGCAGGGAGAAGTTGCCGCTGGCCTCCTTGACGCCGTTGAACCTGGGGTTTTTGGAGAGCGCCTGGTAGGTCTCGGCGGTGAAGGAGACGCCGGTGCGGGAGGGCACATTGTAGAGGATGATGGGCAGCTCCACCCGGTCGGCGATATACTCATAGTGCTTGATGAGGCCGGTCTGGGAGCACTTGTTGTAATAGGGCGTCACCAGCAGCAGGGCGTCGGCGCCGGAGTCCTGGGCGTGCTGGCACAGGTACACAGCGGCGGAGGTGTCGTTGCTGCCGGCGCCGGCGATGACCTTGACCCGGTGATTGACGTGCTTGACGCAGAACTCCACGGCGGCGATGTGCTCCCGGATGCTCATGGTGGAGCTCTCGCCGGTGGTGCCGCAGACGCACAGCGCGTCGATGCCGCTGTCAATCTGGGCGTCAATCTGGGCGGCAAATGCATCGTAGTTGATGGCGCCGCTGTCGTCGAAGGGGGTGACCAGCGCGGTGCAGGCGCCGGTAAAGACGGGCTCTCTCATAGATATGACCTCCTCAAAGTCAGGATGGAGAATGGATCAGGTACGGGGCTCGATATAGCCCTCGGCGCACAGCAGCTCGGCCAGCAGCACGCCGCCGCCGGCGGCGCCCCGGAGGGTGTTGTGGGACAGACAGACGAACTTGTAGTCGTACTGGGTGTCAGGACGGAGACGGCCCACGGAGATGGCCATGCCGCCCTCCAGCTCCCGGTCCAGCCTGGCCTGGGGCCGGTCGGGTTCCTCAAAGTAGTGGATGAACTGCTTGGGCGCGGTGGGCAGTTCCAGCTCCTGGGCACGGCCCTTGTAGGAGGCCCACAGGGCCTTGATCTCCTCCTCAGTGGGCTTGCGCTCAAAGTCCACGAACACGGCGGCGGTGTGGCCGTTGGACACGGGCACACGCAGGCACTGGGAGGTGATAGCAGGGGAGTCGGCGGTGACGATGACGCCGTTCTCCACCGTGCCCCACACCTTCAGAGGCTCCCTCTCGCTCTTCTCCTCTTCGCCGCCGATGTAGGGGATCAGGTTATCCACCATCTCGGGCCAGGTCTTAAAGGTCTTGCCCGCGCCGGAGATGGCCTGGTAGGTGCAGGCCAGAACCCGCTTGAGGCCGAAGGCCTCCTTCAGGGGGTGCAGGGCGGGGACATAGCTCTGGATGGAGCAGTTGGACTTGACGGCGATAAAGCCCCGGGCGGTGCCCAGGCGGCGGCGCTGGGCCTCGATGACCTGGAGGTGGCCGGGGTTGATCTCGGGCACCACCATGGGCACGTCGGGGGTCCAGCGGTTGGCGGAGTTGTTGGACACTACGGGGCACTCGTGCCGGGCATAGCGCTCCTCCAGGGCCAGAATCTCGTCCTTCTTCATGTCCACCGCGCAGAAGACAAAGTCCACCAGGCCGGCGATT
Source organism: uncultured Pseudoflavonifractor sp. (assembly GCA_904419835.1). Lineage (GTDB taxonomy): Bacteria > Bacillota > Clostridia > Oscillospirales > Oscillospiraceae > Pseudoflavonifractor. The sequence goes on from CAJFTA010000032.1 coordinate 21,293, forward strand.
TTGTCCACGTCCTCCTGGGCGTTCAGGACAATGAGGTTTTTGGCCTCCTGGGGCATGGGGGTATCCATGGCCCAGCGGTCGCCGATGGCCTCCTCATAGGTCTTGCCGGCGCTGCGGCCGCTGGCCGCCACAACGGTGAGCCGGAACCAGGGGTGGTGCTCCATCAGGGTGACAAACCGCTGGCCCACCATACCGGTGGCGCCGATCACGCCTACTTTATACTGCTTCATATTCAGGACCTCCATCGCTCACGTTTAACTTATGCTATTCCGGAAGCGGCCGCTTTAAGACCGGCTTCGGGAGGAAAAACAAAATGAATCGCCGCCGCTTTGAAGATATGCCGAGATAAAAAAAGAAATCAGCGGGTTTACATACCGGCTGATTTTGTACTATAATGTCAGAGACGGCCACCGCCCCCGGCACTACAAAAGCAGACAGCACTCCGCCGGAGGACCGGCGACAGTCGCAGGGCTGATGTGCCCGGCGCCCAGGAAGGGCGGTTCCGTACCCGCGCTCCCTTCGGCGGCTTTCCCTTTGGCGCGGGTCGCCGGGCCAGCGGAGCCCTCACCGCGCTACTTTTGAAAACCGCAACCTCTATCTTGCAGTGATTCAGTTGATTTTTGAAAATAGTATCACAACCGCTTTGCCGTGTCAATACAGGGAATGGCGGCTATCCCAGAGATTTGGAGTTTCCTATGAAAAAAAAGCTGATGAAATTCGCCGCGCTGGCCCTTGCCGCCGTACTGACGCTCCCGGCGCTTTCCACGGATGCCGTCAGAGCAGCCGGCATCCCCATGAGCGCCAGCATCCGTATCGGGCTAACCTACGGCAGCGACGCCGTCCCCGGCGCCAACCTGCTCAACAGCACCGGCAGCGGCTACCGGCTGGGCTATTATGACGACAGCCTCAACTTCGTCCAGCTGGGCTACACCACGGAGACGGGCATCTCCGTGGTCAAGACCCAGAACGTGTGGTACGGCCCGCTCTCCAACGGCCTGAGCGGCTATACCGACACACAGACCTCGTCCATCGCCGTGGGCTGCTACCACATCCAGCTGCCGGGCGCCTATTCCACCTTTGAAGAGGCCGCGGCCGCCGCGGTCGCCGTGCCCGGCGGTTTCCCCGCCTGGACCGACGGGACCTACACGGTGCGGCTGGGGGCCTACCTCTCCTCGGAGGAGGCCAACACGGCCCTGACCGCTCTGGGCGTCCCGGACGCCGCAGTCTGCGGCACCAGCAGCTACGGTGTGTCCGTGGTCAAGACGGGCACGAGCACCATCCTCTTCCAGTTTGACGGCGACGCGTCCCGATCCCTGGGCGTGATGCCCGGGCTGGACAACTCGGTCAAGACCCTGACCTGGTACGCCAAGCGGAAGTATTACGGCGGCTTCCGCTACCAGCGTGTCAGCGGCGGCAACCTGACGGTGGTCAATGTGGTGGACCGGGAGGACTACATCAACTGCGTCATCTCCCAGGAGATGAGCCCCTCCTGGCCGGTGGAGGCTCTGAAGGCCCAGGCGGTCACCGCCCGGAGCTACGCCGCCTCCTGCACGGGACGGCACACCTCCAGCGGCTTTGACCTGTGCGCCACCACCCATTGCCAGGCCTATCCCGGCGCCGGCTCTGTCAATGACAATACATACCGGGCCGCCCAGGAGACATCGGGACAGTATGTGTGGTACAACGGCTCCATTGCGGAGACCTACTATTTCTCCTCTGACGGCGGCGCCACCGAGAGCGCCAAGAATGTCTGGGGGGGAAATCTGCCCTATCTGGTGGGGGTCGAGGACCCCTGGGAGGCCACAGTGGTCAGCAAGATCTCCAACTATAACTGGAGCTATACCTTTACCGCCGATGAACTGGCGGCCAAGCTGCGCGCCTCCGGCCGCAACTGCGGCACGCTGGCCGGCGTGCGGGTGTCGGAATACACCGCCAACGGAAATGTAAGGGCGCTGACCTTTACGGATACCAGCGGCAGCAGCTGGACCATCACCGGCTGCGACAGCTGCCGGATCTTCCTGGGCGTGAACTCGCCCCGGTTTACCATTACCGGCGGAAGCGGCGGATACTATGTAAATGAGGACGGATCGGCGCTGTCCTCCGTCTCGGGGGCCTACGCCATTGACGGCAGCGGCAATGTGTCCGCCATCAGCGGCACGCCCTACGTCATCACCGGCAGCGGCACAGAGGTGCTGGCCTCCCCCGGCTCCACGGGGGACAGCTTCACCGTTTCCGGCACCGGAAACGGGCACAACGTGGGCATGAGCCAGTGGGGGGCCTACGCCATGGCCCAGGCCGGAAAAACCTACGTTGACATTCTGAAGTTCTACTACACCGGCGTGGAAATCCGATAAGGGAGAGCCGGCATACTATTTTGAATCTGAAAGCAGGGAACAGCAAGCGCATGGAACTGAAAACATCTGACTTTTACTACGACCTTCCCCAGGAGCTCATCGCCCAGACTCCCCTGGACCGGCGAGACGGATCCCGGCTGATGGTGCTGAACAAGGAGACGGGGGAGACCTCCCACCACCACTTTTACGAGCTGCCCGATTTCCTCCGCCCGGGCGACTGCCTGGTGCTCAACGACTCCCGGGTGCTGCCCGCCCGTCTGCTGGGACACCGGGAGCCCACAGGCGGCGCGGTGGAGGTGCTGCTGCTCATCGACCGGGGCAGCAAGGTCTGGGAGTGCCTGGTGCGGCCCGGACGGAAGGTAAAGCCGGGCACAAAGCTCTCCTTCGGCGACGGCCTGCTGACCGCCGACGTGCTGGAGGAGGTGGAGGGCGGAAACCGGCTGATTGAATTCCACTACGACGGCATTTTCCTGGAAATTCTGGAGCAGCTGGGCAAAATGCCTCTGCCGCCCTATATCAAGGAGGAGCTCAGCGACCCGGAGCGGTATCAGACGGTGTACTCCCGGGAGGTGGGCTCCGCCGCCGCCCCCACGGCCGGGCTCCACTTCACGAAGGAGCTGCTGGCACAGATTGAGGCCATGGGCGTGCGCCTGGCCTACGTGACACTCCATGTTGGCCTTGGCACCTTCCGGCCTGTGAAGGAAGAGAATATTACAGACCATGAGATGCACGCCGAGTACTGCATGATCTCCCAAAAGACGGCGGACATCATCAACGAGACCAAGGCCGGCGGCGGGCGGGTCATCTGCGTGGGCACCACCTCCTGCCGGACCATCGAGAGCTGGGCCGCCGAGGACGGCACTCTGAAGGAGAGCGCCGGCTGGACCAGCATCTATATCTACCCCGGTTACCGCTTCAAGGTGCTGGACTGTCTAATCACCAACTTCCATCTGCCCGAGTCCACGCTGGTGATGTTGGTCTCTGCCCTGGCGGGCCGGGAGCACATCCTGAATGCCTACGCAGAAGCGGTGCGGGAGAAGTACCGGTTCTTCTCCTTCGGCGACGCCATGTTTATCTGCTGAAGCACAAAAAGAAAAGATTAAGATAGGAGTTTTTGCGTGTTTGAAGTAGTCAAGACCCAGGGCAGGGCCCGGCGGGGCGTGTTTACCTGTGCCCACGGAACGGTTCAGACCCCTGTTTTTATGAACGTCGGCACCCAGGGTGCCATCAAGGGGGCGGTGTCGGCCCACGACCTGAAGGAGGTGGGCTGCCAGATCGAGCTGTCCAACACCTACCACCTCCACCTCCGCCCCGGCGACGGTATCGTGAAGGAGATGGGCGGCCTCCACAGATTCATGGACTGGGACGGCCCCATCCTCACCGACTCCGGCGGGTTCCAGGTGTTCTCCCTGTCCGGCCTGCGGAAGATCACCGAGGAGGGCGTCACCTTTGCCTCCCACATTGACGGCCGCCGGGTCTTTATGGGCCCGGAAGAGAGCATGCGTATCCAGTCCAATCTGGGCAGCGACATCGCCATGGCCTTTGACGAGTGCGTGGCCAACCCCTCCACCCGGGAGTATGTAAAGCCCTCCTGCGAGCGCACGCTGCGGTGGCTGGAGCGGTGCAAGGCGGAGCATGACCGGCTCAACAGCCTGCCCGACACGGTCAATCCCCAGCAGATGCTCTTCGGCATCAACCAGGGCGGTATTTACCCCGACCTGCGGGTGTGGCACATGCAGGAGACGGCCAAGATCGACTGCGACGGCTACGCCATCGGCGGCCTGGCGGTGGGGGAGCCCACCCAGACCATGTACGACATCATCGATGCCGTGGAGCCGTACATGCCCAGGGAGAAGCCCCGGTATCTCATGGGCGTGGGCACACCCTCCAACATCATTGAGGCGGTGGCCCGGGGCGTGGACTTTTTCGACTGCGTCATGCCCGCCCGCAACGCCCGCCATGGGAAGCTCTACACCTGGGAGGGCACGCTGAACATCAAGAACGAGAAGTACAAGACCGATCCCAGCCCCATTGACCCCACCTGCACCTGTCCGGCCTGCCGTTCCTTCTCCCGGGCCTACCTGCGCCATCTGTTCGCGGCGGGAGAGATGCTGGCCATGCGCCTGGCGGTGCTCCACAATCTCCACTTCTACAACGAGCTGATGGTACGCATCCGCTCCGCCCTGGACGAGGGTACCTTTGAGGAATTCCGCCGCGCATACAGCGGAAAATTGGACGCGCCCATCGGAAATTCGTAAAGAGGGCTTGCCAAGCGGAGTGAATGCCGCTATAATGTATAAAGTTGCCACAGGGCAAGGGGCAGAAATACTGTATTTGGAGGAATTGACTTGGATATCATTTCCATCGTAATGATCGTTGCAATGCTGGCCATCTTCTATTTCCTGCTTATCCGGCCGGAGAACAAGAAGAAAAAGGCCCTGGCCGAGCTGCGCAGCAGCCTGGCTGTGGGTGATCTCATCACCACCATCGGCGGCATCGTGGGCACCATCTGCGCCGTGAAGGAGGACACCATTGTCATCGAGACCGGCGCCGACCGGGTCCGTATCGAGTTCACCAAGTGGGCTGTGTCCACCAAGGGCGCCCAGACCTCTGAGGATGCCGCTCCCGCCAAGGAAGAGAAGGAAAAGAAGTAATTCCAAAACTGCAACTGCCAGAGCAGCCGGTCGCGTTTGCGGCCGGCTGCTCAGTTTGTCAAAAAACCTTGGTTGAACAGAATGGGGCTGTGTCGGGGCGGGGGAGCGCGAGGGGGCGGCCGCCCGCCTCGCGTGGAATCGAATGCCCCGGAAGCCTTGCTGTGCAAGGCTTCCGGAGAGCGGAGCGGGGACTTTTGCGCCGCTGTGCGGCGCGAAA
>CAJFTA010000033.1 GCA_904419835.1 uncultured Pseudoflavonifractor sp.
CCCGCTTTCCCACATTCTCTGAATTTCCATCCGGTCCCCGATGGTTCTAAAAGCATAGTCGGCCATGTCCTCACCTCCAAACGGCCAAAAAAATTAGGTCACACTCGGTCGTTGACCTTGTGTAACCTAATCTTAATGGCTGCCTTTTTTCGTAAAATTGCAATTTGTTGTTGACAACCCCTTCAGAATATGATATTATTCTTTTCGCATCTGATTGGAACCCGGGCGTGGAGAGATGTCCGAGTGGTTTAAGGAGCCGGTCTTGAAAACCGGTGACTCGCAAGAGCCGTGGGTTCGAATCCCACTCTCTCCGCCATTTTTTCTTTGGGAAATGGGCAAGAGAGCGACAAGATGCATGTGCGCATCCCGGCCGATACGCAGAAGTACCCAAGTGGCCGAAGGGGCTCCCCTGCTAAGGGAGTAGGCGGGTAAAACCGTGCGAGGGTTCAAATCCCTCCTTCTGCGCCAACTCGCCGCAAGTGAGAAATTGCTTGCGGCGAGTTTTTGTTTTATTGCAATTACTACAAATCTCATCTTTGACCGTACTTTCCACGACGAGTGCTTTTTCGCCTTTGAAAGGCTGTAAAATCACTCGTCTTTTTTATTTTCATCCGGTGTTTCCGGACGGTGTGCAGTTTACGTGCAGTTCGGTGCTCCGGCTCTTCCGAACACTACAGGAAAACTGCTCTTTTCCAGCGCTGGTCTCCCGCTTTTGTGGACTTGCCGCCTGGGAATGCCCCACGCTGCAAGCCGTTCCTATCCGCCGGGCACAGGAAAATCCCGCCTGTACTTACCTGGGCAGGACACGTATAATGAGGGTGCCTGCAAATCTGCAAATCGCAAGCTGAAGGGAGCCGCGTATTGATGAAACAGTTGAGCCAAGAGGCAGAAGCCGTTATGATGGAGCGCTTTGGCAAGGACACCGTAATTGCGCTGGCAACAGCAAAAGATGATGTCCCTTACGTGCGGAGCGTAAACGCCTATTATGAAAATGGCGCTTTTTACGTTATTACGCACGCGCTTTCAAACAAGATGAAGCAAATAGAATGCAATCCCGCTGTCGCAATATCGGGCGAATGGTTTACAGCCCACGGGACAGGCGGAACGCTGTTCTCACATGGCAAACGATATGAATTTTAACCATTCAACCGGCTGATTTCTGCTCCTGCCCGCTGCCCGGGCGGGATTCGCGTCTTTTTTTCGGTGTCCCTTGGTTCGCCCCGTTTCGACCTTCCTCGCCGCCGGCTGTGCCTATACTGAAGCACAGAAAAGGAGGGTTTTTCCATGGATTCCTTGAAAAGACGTCTGCTTCCCCTGCTGCTCTCCCTGGCGCTGCTCTGCGCCTGCACCGCGGGCACACCGGACCATTCCCCCGGTGTGTCCCCCAGCGAGCCGTCGCCCAGCCAGGTCCAGTCCGGCGTCTCCCCCAGCCTGTCTCCCAGCGAGACCGCCCCGTCCCAGCTTCCGCCCAGCGTCTCCCCCACTCCGGCCGCTGTGGTATCGGAGCCGTCCCCCAGCCAGACCGCTCCGGTCCCCCTTCCCTCTCCCAGCGCGGCCCCGGTGTCGGAGGCCCTGGTCACGGATACGGCCTCTGAGGAACCGGTGGAGGTCACAGTCTACGTCACCAAAACCGGGGAGAAGTACCATTCAGACGGGTGCCAGTACCTCAGCAGGAGTCAGATTCCCATCTCTCTGGCGGACGCCAAGGCGGGCGGCTACACTCCCTGCTCCAAATGCCATCCGCCCAGGTGACGGGCAGCCCCATCCCCTATCCTCAGGCAAAAAATCCGGCCCGGTCAAGGGACCGGGCCGGACTGTTTTTCTGCCTGTTACCGGGCGTGAGCGGCCTCTGCCCGCTCCTGGGCAATGTTCAGCGCATGGTCGCCGATGCGCTCAAAGTCGGTGAGCAGTTCGGAGAAGAGGATACAGGCCTCGTCGGAGCAGGAACCGCTCTTCATCCGCTCCAGCTGGCTCTGGCGGAACTCGGCGGTCATGTCGTCGATGCGCTGCTCCAGCTTCTCCATGGAGCCGAGCCAGTCCTGGGTCACATCGGCGTCGGCGGCCAGGATGTCCAGCGCCTTCAGGCACACGTCCCGCATTTTGCGCAGCTCGTCCTTGGCCCCCTCGGAGAATTTAATCCCCTTCTGATTCATCATAGTGCTGTACTCGCAGATATTGATGGCGTGGTCGCCAATCCGCTCGATGTTGCCGGTTATCTTGAAGTAAGCGGACACAGCGGCGGAGTCGGTCTCGTTGGTCTCGTGGGAGATGACCTTGGAAATATACTGGGAGATCTCCTTGTTCAGGTAGTCGATATAGGTCTCGGCCTCCTCGGCCTTGTCCAGCAGCTCGGGCTTAACCTCCAGCACAGCCTGGAAGGCCAGATCAATGTTGCTGCGGGCCTTACCCAGCATGCGCTGGAGCTCCTCCCGGATCTGGTTGAGGTAGATGGCGGAGGTACCGATGGCGATGGATCGGTCCTTGTCCACAGAGATGGGCTTGATGTACTCCAGGTGCATGCCCTCCTCCTTCTCCTCCTTCCGGTCGGGCAGGATGCGCATGGCCAGCTTGACAAGCTGGCCGCCCACGGGTAGGAGCAGCAGGGTGGTAACCACGTTGAAGAGGGTGTGCATGTTGGCGATCTGGGCGGCGGCGTTGTCCGGCGTCAGGCTCGCGACAAAGCCGGTCAGCGGCGTGAGCATACAGACCACCGTGAAGATGATAGTGCCGATGATATTGAAGGAGAGGTGGATAATGGTGGTGCGCTTGGCGTTGCGGCTGGTGCCGATGGCGGCCAGCACGGCGGTGATGCAGGTGCCGATGTTCTGGCCGAAGAGGACGTACACCGCAGTGGGCAGGGTTACCACGCCGCTCATGGCCAGGGCCTGAAGGATACCGACCGACGCGGAGGAGGACTGGATGATGGCGGTAAAAATGGTGCCGGTGAGGATGCCCACCAGGGGGTTGGAGAAGGTGGAGACCAGATTCACAAAGGCCTCGGAGTCGCGCAGAGGCTCCATAGCGGCGCTCATCATGTCCATGCCGATGAACAGGATACCCAGACCGCCCAGAATGCTGCCGATGTGGTGGACCTTGGGGTTCTTCAAAAAGACCATCAGAGCAATGCCGACGAAGGCGATCAGCGGGGCGAGAACGCCCACGTCCAAGGCGATAAGCTGGCCGGTGATGGTGGTGCCGATGTTGGCGCCCATAATAATCCACACGGCCTGGCGCAGGGTCATCATGCCCGAGTTGACGAAGCCCACCACCATGACCGTGGTGGCCGAGGAGGACTGGATGACCGCAGTGATGACCGCGCCCACCAGCACGCCCAGCAGACGGTTGGAGGTGAGCTTTTCCAGGATACTCTTCATCCGGTTGCCTGCGGCGGCCTCCAGGCCGGAGCTCATCATCTGCATTCCGTGGAGGAACAGGGCCAAACCGCCCAGCAGACTCAATATGTCGCTAATTTTCATTCTCTTTCTCCTTACTCCTTACACACAATTGTTTTTTCCGGCCGGCCAGGCAAAAAGAAAAAGAGTACAGCCCGCCTCCCGAACATTCGGAACGCAGGTTATACTCTGGAGTTCTCTTATTTGTCTCTCCGGCAGCTGATGCAGGCGCCAGAGTGATGCGGCGTCGTCCATCATTTGCAAAACCCTCTCTTTGTATCGCATTTGTAAAATGTTGCAGGTTAAGTATATCAAATTGTAAAATCCAGCGTCAATAGATTTTACAATAGTTTTACATTCTCGCTGCAAAACTTCTATTTTCCCCCGCTCCCCTTCTTGTATCTTTGGGCAAACTGTGGTACAATTTTTTTACTAAAAAAAGGAGGTCCGCTATGGCAACGCTGAAAGAGCTCTCCGACAGCACGGGCTACTCCCCGGCCACCATCTCCCGGATTCTGACGGGGGACCCATCCCTGACGGTCAGCGACGAGGCCAGGAAGCGGGTGCTGGAGGAGGCCGGGCGATTGGACTATGCCGCCACCCGCAGCCGCCGGGGGCGGACGCCCAAGATGCTGCTGCAGGTGGGCGTGGCGGAGATGCTCACGCCGGAGCAGCAGCTGGCCGACCCCTACTACCTCTATCTGCGCAACTTCGTGGAGCAGGCCTGCGCCGAGCGCAGATACGCCTTTCTCCCTCTGGAGCGGCGGGGGGAGGAGGGCTTCGCTCCGCCGGAGGGGACTGCGCCGGACGGCATTATCGCCCTTGGAATCTTCACCCGGGCGCAGCAGGCGGCGCTGTCCGCCGTCAGCCCCAACCTGGTGTTTCTGGACTCCTCCCCAGACGAGGCCCGCTTTGACTCGGTGGTGCTCAACTACGCTCTGGGCATCCGTCTGGCCCTGGACCACCTCCTCTCCCTGGGCCACACCCGCATCGGCTTCATCGGCCCGTCGGAGAAGCTGGGGGACTGCAAGGAGCCTGCGCCCGAGGTGCGCCGGAGCTGCTTTATATCTATGGTGGAGGAGCGGGGCCTGCTGGACGCCTCCCTGCTGGTAGAGGCGCCCATGGAGAGCCGGGCCACGGCGGCGGCAGTGTCCGCCTTCCTGGACCGGCGCACCAGCCCGCCCACCGCCTTCCTGGCGGCCAACGAGGAGAATGCCATGGGCGCCAGCCGGGCACTGGAGGCCCGGGGGCTGTCGGTGCCCGGGGACGTGTCTCTGGTGTCCTTCAACGACACCCCCCTCTCCCAGCTCATGACTCCGCCCCTCACCTCGGTGTCCACCCACGCCGACGAGATGGCCCGCACTGCTGTCGGCCTGTTGGGGGAGCGGGCGGCTTCTGTGGCGGGCCGCCCGGTGCGCACCCTGCCCCAGAAGGTGGTGGTTCCCCCCACCCTGGCTGTCCGGGAGAGCACCGCGCCTCCCGCACGCCGGTAAAGCCCCTCCCACGGTTCGCTTTTCTGCACAATCGGGCCGTCTGTTTTTGTGGGGAATGCTGAACTTGCGGCAGGTCCTCTGATAGCAGTTGAATTTTTACTAAAAATTAAATATACTAAAACCACCAGATACCACAACCATAATCTGACTGGGAGTGATCGCATGCTTTCCTGCAAAACCCTGATAGACCAGCTCTCCGGCGGCATGTGGGATAAACGCCTGAACCACCTGTACTGCTGCAATGGCAGCGAAGCGCTGGAGGCGGTTCGCGCCCGGGCGGTTGAGGCCGTGAAGCGGTACCAGGCCCTCTTCTCCGCCGGGGACGACGCCCAGGCGGCCCTGTTCAGCAGCCCCGGCCGCACCGAGCTGGGCGGCAACCACACCGACCACCAGCACGGCTGCGTACTGGCCGCCAGCGTAAATATGGACATGCTGGCTGTGGCCGCCCCCAACGGCACCGCCCTGGTGCGCATCCACTCGGAGGGCTACCCGGTGCTGACGGTGGACCTGTCCAGCCTCTCCCCCGCGGAGGACGAGCGGGAGACCTCCGCCGCCCTGGTGCGGGGCGTGGCCGCCCGGATGGCCGAGCTGGGCCAGTCCCCCGCCGGGTTTGACGCCTACGTCTGCTCCTCCGTGCCCGCCGGCTCCGGCCTGTCCTCCTCCGCCGCCTACGAGGTGCTGGTGGGCACCATCTTTAACGTGCTCTTCTGCAACCAGGTCTTTACCCCCGTCCAGGTGGCCCAGATTGGCCAGTACGCCGAGAATGTGTTCTTCGGCAAGCCCTGCGGCCTGATGGACGAGACCGCCTCCGCCGTGGGCGGCGTGGTGTCCATCGACTTCCAGGACCCGGCCGCTCCGGCGGTGCGCAAGGTGAACTTCGACTTCTCCGCCACCGGCCACACCCTGTGCATCATCAACTCGGGCGCCGACCACGCCGACCTGACCGACGCCTACGCCGCCATCACCAGCGAGATGAAGTCGGTGGCCGCCTGCTTCGGCAAGGCAGTGCTGCGGGACGTGGACGAGGCCGCCTTCCGGGCCACCATCCCCGAACTGCGCAAGGCCCTGGGGGATCGGGCGGTGCTGCGGGCCATCCACTTCTTCGCGGAAAACCGCCGGGCCGCCCAGGAGGCCCAGGCCCTGGAGCGGGGCGATTTCGCCGCCTTCCTGGCCCTGGTGCGGGCCTCCGGCCTGTCCTCCAGCCTGTACCTTCAGAACACCTTCGCCCCCTCCGACCCCAGGCAGCAGGCCATCCCCCTGGTGCTGTGGGCCGCCGAGGAGGTGCTCCAGGGCACCGGCGCCGTCCGGGTCCACGGCGGCGGCTTTGCCGGCACGGTCCAGGCCTTTGTGCCCAACGACAGGCTGCCCGACTTTCTCACCGCCATGGAGCGGCTGCTGGGGCCCGGCATGTGCCATATGTTGTCCATCCGCCCCGAGGGCGGCTGTCTGGCTGCGGGCTGACCGTCAGTCCCCTTTCCCGCAGTCCTGAAATGCTGCTGCGGGCATCCCGCCCAAATAATAAAAATGTGAGGTTGATAGACATGATTGACACCGCCATTGCAAGCCTGGTGGCCTACGCCGAGCGCACCGGTCTGATTGAGCCCTGCGAACGGAACTGGGCCGTGAACACCCTGCTGGAGGCTCTCAAACTGGACAGCTACACCGCCCCCGAGACCCCTGTGTCCGGGGAGATCGACCTGGCCGCCGTGCTGGACGAGCTGATGGACGACGCCCACGCCCGGGGCGTGCTGGCCGAGGACTCCGTGGTCTACCGGGATCTGTTCGACACCATGCTCATGGGCCGTCTCACTCCCCGCCCCGCCCAGGTGGTGGAGAAGTTCAAGGCCCTGTACGCCCAGAGCCCCCGGAAGGCCACCGACTGGTACTATCAGTTCAGCCAGGACACCAACTACATCCGCCGGGACCGGATCGCCAAGGACATGAAGTGGGTCACCCCCACCGAGTACGGCGACCTGGACATCACCATCAACCTCTCCAAGCCGGAGAAGGACCCCAAGGCCATCGCCGCCGCCCGCAATCTGCCCGCCTCCGCCTACCCCCGCTGCCAGCTGTGCGCTGAGAACGAGGGCTACGCCGGCCGGGTCAACCACCCCGCCCGGGAGAACCACCGCATTGTGCCCATCACCATCAACAACTCCCCCTGGTTCCTCCAGTACTCCCCCTATGTCTACTACAACGAGCACTGCATCTGCCTCAACTCCGAGCACACTCCCATGAAGATTGACCGGGCCTGCTTCGCCAAGCTGCTGGACTTTGTGGGCCAGTTCCCCCACTACTTCGTGGGCTCCAACGCCGACCTGCCCATCGTGGGCGGCTCCATCCTGGCCCACGACCACTTCCAGGGCGGCCACTACACCTTCGCCATGGCCAAGGCCCCCATCGAGCAGGAGTTCACCTTCCCCGGCTTTGCCGACGTCCACGCCGGTATCGTCAAGTGGCCCATGTCGGTCATCCGCATCTCCTGCGGCAACCCGGAGCGGCTGGTGGAGCTGGCCGACCGCATCCTGGCCTCCTGGCGGGGCTACACCGACGAGGCCGCCTTCCTCTTCGCCCAGACCGAAGGCGTGCCCCACAACACCATCACCCCCATCGCCCGCATGCGGGACGGCCGCTATGAGCTGGACCTGGTGCTGCGCAACAACATCACCACCGAGGAGCACCCCCTGGGCGTTTACCACCCCCACGCCGAGCTCCATCACATCAAGAAGGAGAACATCGGCCTCATCGAGGTCATGGGCCTGGCTGTGCTCCCCGCCCGCCTGAAGGAGGAACTGACCGCTGTGGCCGACGCGCTGGCATCCGGCGCCGACCTGCGCGCCGATGAGCGCACCGCCAAGCACGCCGATTGGGCCGAGGGCTTCAAGGGCAATTACACCATCACCGCCGAGAACGCCCTGGACGTGGTCAAGCAGGAGACCGGCAAGGTCTTCGCCACCGTTCTGGAGCACGCCGGCGTGTACAAGCGCACCGACGAGGGCCGCGCCGCCTTCCTCCGCTTCCTGGAGCAGGTGTAAGAGAGAAAACAGGCAGCAAAAATGCAGACTGCACCCCATTTGTTAGACAGTATGGTATACTGAATAACAAGTGGGGTGCTTTACTATACCGAAAGATGCACCGAGCAAGAAAGGCTGATGCGGCTCTGCTCACAGCCGCGCCGCACAGCCTTTTTGCCGCTCAAAGCGGAAGGGCCTGCCGTCTGTTTTTTCAGACAGCAGGCCCTTTCGGCCGCTTGAACTATATTATTACGAAATATTATCTCACTTTTCGGAGCCTCTTTTATAATAAATAGACTCTTTTTGCATTTACTCCAAAAATTAGACTCTCTGTGCGCTTTTCGAGATGAAGCTCCTTTACAAACTCTATATGTGCTCTTTGCTCGCAGCAAGCGTAATCTGATCCGAACAGCACGCGCTCTGGGACAATGTCTGCCATTTCCCGTATCATTTTTAGGATATTCAATCGATTCTGTGTGTCGTCAGCAATTGATGACAGGTCAAAAAAGACATTTTTTAAATTGACAAGAGCCCGGCATTTCTCAATTTTCGGATAAAAGCAGTGACAGCACACCAATTTCAGCTCCGGATATTCCTTGGCAAGCTCTGACACAAGCGCCGCATCGCTGTATTGCATGGCGCTTCCCCCTGAATGGAAGAGTACCGGCACATGATACCGTATAGCGAGCCCGTATACCTTTTTTAACCTTTCATCCGTCAAATAAAATGCTTCATGACCGGTAAATAATTTAATGCCAACAATCAACTTTTGATCCAGATAATTTCTTATTTTTTCTAACTGCGTCTCAAATTCAAAAAATGGACTGATCCCGCCGACAACATCAACTTGTTTTGTGTCTTTGAACAGCTCCACACATTCATCCATGTTCCCAATAACACTTTGGGGACATGAATCTGAGATCACAATGCATTTATCAACTCGATTTTCCGCCATTTCATGCAACAGCCGTTCTTTTTTCTGCTGCAGAGAAACGCACCCGTTTTCTACCGGCAGATGTACGTGTGCATCAACAATCACCCTGTGTCTCTCCCCTTATCGCCTTAACAATATAGGCAAAGATTTTCTTCATCCCCAGATGCACTTCTCTGAGATAATCCCAGTGAAGCCGTCCAAAAGGCAGCTTTTTCGCATTCGCCCGGACGTCTTGGAGCTGACATTTCCGCTCTCTGTTTTTACGGCAACGGGCATTGACGATCGCTGCCTCATACTGTAAAGTCGTTCACTTCACAGTATGAGGCGGCGTCCTTTCCAAGCAAACAGCATTGATTATATGCTCTGCAATGCAATCTTACCTTATATAGTTCAGCCCCAGTCAGTCGATATGGACGCCCACGCCGTTGACCTCCACACCCTCGTCGGCCCGGATGAGGATGTACTTTTTCCCGTCGATGACCCGGGTCTCCACCAGGTCACTGCGGCCGGGGGCCACCTTGATGATCACGTCGGGGGTGCGCACCTCCATCTGGCGGGTATCCACCAGGTTGCGGGGACTGAGCTGGGCGTCGCCGCCGAACGCGCCGTCATACTTGGCGTCAAAGGCCTCCACGTGGGAGTCGGCCACACCGCAGGACCGGAGCACGCACTCCACCGTGCCTTTGGACACCATCAGGGGCTCCTCCTCCTGGCTGGCCTTGTGCTCCTCGATGAGGCCGCACAGCTGGTCCTGCACCGCCTGTACCACGTCAAAGCGGCAGTCCTCAGCCAGGGCCTCCCCCAGGATAGACTGGAAGGTCTCCTTCTGGGCGGCAGCGGGCATGGGAATCTCGGCGCGGAATACAGCGTCCACAAAATCCCTGTGGTTCTCCTTGATGTCCTTATTGTAATAGAGCGCGTTGTACAGGTTGGTGCTGCGGTCATCAAAGGCGGGGAACAGGAATCCCAGCTCAGGGGCGGACACCAGATAGTCCATGGTCCGGTTGCGGAACTCGTTCTCCCGCACATGGTAGCTCAGGGCGGGCTTGGTCTGCTTCACCGGGCAGACGCTGCACAGGATATAGGAGTAGACCTGCTCGGAGCTGTCCTCCATCTCCTCCCCGTCCTTGGCCCGGTAGGGCACGTCGTAGGCGTCGTGGGCCAGAAGAATCAGGTAGTTGCCCTCTATGGTCAAAGAGCCGATAACCTTCTGGAAAAAGGCCTGCACCGCCTCCTCGTCCTTCAGGCCCGAGCCGCGCAGGGCCATGAGCAGCTTGTGCTCCTCCCCCTCCGCCACCTGCCGGGTGGTGAATTCGATGTCCATCAGGTTCTTCCCCAGGGTCCCGGACAAGGTGCGCTTGAGGATGCCCAAAAACTTCTCGCTCTCCTCCTGGCTCATCAGGGCCAGGGATTGGTTGAACTGGGCCACGATCTCCCCCAGCTCGTTGACATAGCAGCCCCGCACATGGGTGATGCTGGTCTTGTCGGGGCGAAAGCGGCGGCGGATTTCCGCGATTTCTTTTTCGTTCATGGTGTTCTCCACTTCCAGTCTGGATTTCAGGCGGCGGGCCTGGCGCGGCATATGTCCCGCGGAGCATCCGCAGGGCGGCCGCCGCAACAGATATGATTGTAAACGAATTTCCCGCCGGGCGCAACGTTCATTTTGCCGGATGAAGCGCAGCACACTTATGTGCAGAAAGGGATGTCACTGTGATATATTCGACAAGTTGCAGAAGGATTTTTGCAAGAATGGCAACCCCTGACATAGCCCGGGGCAGGCTATAGAAAGCTCATCGCGAGCAATATGACGCTCACGATGAGCTAATCCGAGTAAGTGGATTCGAACCAGCGGGAGGGCCGGCGTCCCGCCTGCCCTCCCGGCAGCGGCGGATTGGACGCGCCTTCGGCGTCAAGAGGCCGCTGGTTCACCTGGCACGGAGAAAAAAGAAAGCCCGTACTCCTTGCGGAATACGGACTTGGTCCGAGTGTCATTAAAGGATCTGCAGAAATTCAGTCACATCAATGGTTTGCAAGCAGCAAGCAAGGCGTTCATCAAAAAATCCGGAAAATGGTTGAGATTAGCTCTGCGATGGGGTGGAATACTCTGTTATCTGTCATATAAACGCAATCGTATCCTAGAAGCATTATATACGCGCAAATATGTTTAGAGAATCACTATCAACAATACTCTGTATATATACTTTATAAGTGTATGTGGTAACCGTGTTATATTCATCATTACCATTTGAGCCATTGGTAGCCAACGTGGAATCATGAGATACATATTGATAGTTATACAAATAACCGCCGATCTTGGAATCGAATAATGCGTATTCTTTTGAAATATCCCCCAGATACTCAGCATCCATCAATGTTTTTAGCGTTTCAATCTGTTGGCCTTCTGATAGTGTTTGGCAAAATTCATTCAGGGTGACACCATTTTTATCAGAAATATTTTTCTCAAAATAATCTTCAAGTATTTCGTGTTCTGGATTATTCCTCCAGTCAATGATGATACCCACAGCCCGTTCCACATCTCCCTGGCACATTGCAGCTCGAAACTTATTCGCAAATGCAGGCTCAAACCCCTCCAAAATTGCTTTATCAAAATAGGACTCTGCGGTTTCGAGGTTTCTATCTACATATAGACCGTTAGCATAAGCATATCCATAATTGTTATTTCGTATAGCAGAATCGGAAATATCATCGTATGAATATAGATCCATCATGCTTTGATATTCTCCAGCATCAAATGCTAGCTCTGCCCGTCGGAGTTTATCATCCGCAGAAAGATCCTGACTTCCTTCCACAAGCGGAATATTCACAACATTTGATATATTTACATTATTTGATGCATTATTGTCTACCGTATTTGACACATTGTTGTTTATAGTCAAGTTACTAATTTGGCTTGAAGTGGAGATAGTGCTAGCAATGATTGTTCCAATGATGGCCAGGGAACTGACAAATGTTGTTACGAGAAATTGCTTTGTTTGGCTAAGTTTTTTGTTTTTTACATACAAGTAGCAAAGTAATATCAATAATAAAAAAATTATGCCGACAAAAAACACAATATACATATTCATGATACTATCCCCCCACCAAAAGTCGAGAAAACCGTAATCTCACAATATTTATTGGATAGAAATATCGCAGTCTTAGCTCGATAGCAAAATATTAGTATGTAAAAATTTCTAAAACTTAATTTGCATGATTAAGCAAAAACAATTATTTCTTAGATTTTCATGAACAGTTCTAATCTATCGACTGTGCTTAAATTTATTTTACCAGATCTATGTCAGAATATCAATGAGAAAGATGAATGTAAGGTGATATTAAATAATTTGGCTTTATACCAGATGCTCTTTGAACGGCTCTATGAGGACAATGTGTCCGGCAAAATCGACGATGCCCGGTTCGCCAAAATGTCCAAGCGGTATGAGCAGGAACAGGGCGAAAACGCCGGACGGATCAAGGCGCTGCGGTTGGAGCTGAAAAAGCTGGAAGATAAGCGGATGGATGTGGACACCTTTTTGGAAACGGTGCGACGCTACACCGACGCCACCACCATCACCAAACGCATGGTTGCCGAGCTCATTCAGTACATCGAGGTTTATCCGGCGGTCAAGGAGGACGGCATTACCAATCAGCGGGTGACAATTCACTACAACTGCATTGGAGCCTTTGAGGTGCCGGATCGCCGGAAGATCCCCGAGCGGGACATTCTTTTGGAAACGAGAAAAGGCGTAGCATTAAGCTACGCCCCCGTACAGATCGCTATATAAACTTGGAAATAAAAAATGCGGAGTATCATCAGCAGACCTTTTCAGATCCTTTAATGATACTCCGCATGGTCCGAGTGACTGGATTCGAACCAGCGGCCTCTTGAACCCCATTCAAGCGCGATACCAAACTTCGCCACACCCGGATATTCACTTTTAAATCCACGCAGAATTATCTCTGCCCATAAAAGAAGTTGACAGCAAATTATCTGTCAACTTCTTTTATGGATTTGGTCCGAGTGACTGGATTCGAACCAGCGGCCTCTTGAACCCCATTCAAGCGCGATACCAAACTTCGCCACACCCGGATATCCCATTTTTCAGTCGCTTCAGGCGACTTTGATATGATAGCACAGCTTCTCAGATTATGCAAGTGTTTTTTCGAAGTTTTTCAAAATTTTCTTTCTGCCCGAATCGTTCACTCCAGGCGACTCGGTTTTTTTTAGAATTCTGTTTTCCCTCTTGACATTTCCATGTCCGCGAATATAATAACATATGAACAATAACTCATTTGTTGTAGGGAGGGATTCCATGGACGAACAAACTGCTATTGAGCGCTGTGACTATATCCACGCCCACGAGGATATCATTGCCAAAGTCAACGCAACCATGCCCGACGAGGAAATCCTCTATGATCTGGCCGAACTCTTCAAAATCTTCGGCGATTCTACCCGCATTAAAATTCTCTACGTTCTCTTTGAGGCGGAGATGTGCGTATGCGACATTGCCCAGCTGCTCAACATGACCCAGTCAGCCATCTCCCACCAGCTGCGGGCCCTGAAGCAGAGCAAGCTTGTCAAGTACCGCCGGGAGGGCAAAACCGTGTTCTACTCCCTGGCCGACGACCACGTCCGCTCCATTCTGGACCAGGGCATGGAGCATGTGGCGGAGTAACTCTCATCCCCCGCTGACTGCAAAATCAGATTGACAGAGATTTGGAAAGGAGTTTTCTCTATGAAGAAACGCTACAAAATGATTGACCTGGACTGCGCCAACTGCGCTGCCAAGATGGAGGATGCCATCCGCAAAATTGACGGCGTCAACGATGTGTCCGTCAGCTTTCTCTCTCAGAAGCTGACCATCGACGCCGATGAGAGCCGTCTGGATGACATCATGTCCCAGGTGGTTAAGACCTGCAAGCGGGTGGAACCCGACTGCACCATTGTCCTCTGATTGATTACGGGTGGCGCCCGAATCCGCCCGGGACGGTAAACACCGCCCCTCAGGAGGCACTATGAGTAAGAAACAAAAGCGGATGCTCTTCCGCATCCTGCTCAGCACGGCCCTTCTTCTGGCCGCAGTTCTCCTCCCCCTGAACAACTTTCCGCTGCTGCGTCTGGCGGTGTTCCTGGTCCCCTACGGGGTCATCGGCTGGGATGTATTGTGGCGGGCCGTGCGCAACATCGCCCACGGACAGGTTTTTGACGAGAACTTCCTCATGGCCCTGGCCACGGTAGGCGCCTTCTTCACCGGCGAGTTCCCCGAGGCCGTGTTCGTCATGCTCTTCTACCAGGTGGGCGAACTGTTCCAGAGCTGCGCCGTGGACAAGTCCAGAAAATCCATCGCCCAGCTGATGGACATCCGGCCCGACTACGCCAACGTGGAGCGGGACGGCCAGCTGGTCCAGGCAGACCCGGAGGATGTGGCCGTCGGGGATGTGATTGTCATCAAGCCCGGCGAGCGGGTGCCCCTGGACGGTGTCGTGCTGGATGGCGCCTCCACCCTCAACACCTCCGCCCTCACGGGCGAGTCCCTCCCCCGGGAGGCGGACGCGGGCAGCGACGTCATCAGCGGCTGTGTCAACCTGACCGGTCTGCTGCGGGTGCAGGTCACTAAGGCCTTTGAGGATTCTACCGTGGCCAGAATTCTGGACCTGGTGGAGAACTCCAGCAGCAAGAAGGCCAAGGCCGAGCACTTCATCACCAAGTTCGCCCGGATCTACACCCCCGTGGTGGTTATCTCCGCCGTCCTGCTGGCCCTGCTCCTCCCCTTTCTCATCCATGTCACCTGGGCCGAGAGCATTCACCGGGCCCTCATCTTCCTGGTTATCTCCTGCCCCTGCGCCCTGGTCATCTCGGTTCCCCTCTCCTTCTTCGGCGGCATCGGCGGTGCGTCCCGGCAGGGCATTCTGGTCAAGGGCGGCAACTATCTGGAGGCTCTGGCCAATACGGAGACCGTGGTCTTTGACAAGACCGGCACCCTCACCCAGGGCGTGTTCAACGTCACCGCCATCCACCCCGACCAGTGCTCCGAGCGGCGCCTGCTGGAGCTGGCCGCTCTGGCCGAGTCCTACTCCGACCACCCCATCTCCCGCTCCATCCGGGAGGCCTGGGGCGCGGAGCTGGACCGGAGCCGGGTGTCCAACGTGGAAGAGCGCTCGGGCAAGGGCGTGCAGGCCCAGGTGGACGGCGTGCCGGTCTGGGTGGGCAGCGGCAAGCTGATGGATGAGATCGGCGTCCCCTGGCACCCCTGCCACAAGGTGGGCACCACGGTCCATGTAGCCTCTCAGGGCACTTATCTGGGCCACATTGTCATCTCCGACCAGGTGAAGCCGGACGCCGCCCAGGCCATCCGTGACCTGAAGGCCGCCGGAGTGAGAAAGACCGCCATGCTCACCGGCGACGCCGCCGCTGTGGGCGAGGCGGTGGCCGCCGAGCTGGGGCTGGACGAGGTCCACACCCAGCTGCTCCCGGCTGACAAGGTGGACCGGGTGGAGGCCCTGCTGAAGGAGAAAAGCGCCAAGGGCACCCTGGCCTTTGTGGGTGACGGCATCAATGACGCGCCCGTTCTCTCCCGGGCCGATGTAGGCATTGCCATGGGCGCGCTGGGCTCCGACGCCGCCATTGAGGCCGCCGACGTGGTGCTCATGGACGATAAGCCCTCCAAAATCGCGGTGGCCATCCGTATCGCCCGCAGGACCCGCCGCATCGTGCTCCAGAACATCGTCTTTGCCCTGGCCGTCAAGCTGCTGGTGCTCCTTCTGGGTGCCACCGGCGACGCCACCATGTGGGAGGCGGTCTTTGCCGACGTGGGCGTGTCGGTCATCGCCATCCTCAACGCCACAAGAGCCCTCAAGGTAAAATAGCGACAAACGGGTCCCGCCGGAATCTCCGGCGGGACCCGCAGGCTGTCGAAAAAGTTCAAGGACTTTTTCGACAGCCTGCAAAAATGCCGTTACTTTCGCGCCGCACAGCGGCGCAAAAGTCCTCGCTCCGCTCGCCGGAAGCCTTGCACAGTAAGGCTTCCGGGGCATTCGATCCCACGCGAGGCGGGCGGCTGCCCCCTCGCGCTCCCCCGCCCCGGTTCAGGCGGATCCTTTTAAACTGAGGGTTTTCGACAAGCTGCGGGTCCCGCCGGAATCTCCGGCGGGACCCGCTTTTCAGTCCATATCAAAGGGAGGCATCTCCCGGCTCTGGGGGATGGCGTCCCCCTCGAAGGCCAGCTCGTCAGGGACAGGACCGGCGTCCGGGGCGGTGTCCACCATACCCTGGCGGAACTGCATCTCCTGCCACTGCTCCTTGGTGATAAGTACCTGGCGGGGCTTGGAGCCCTCAAAGGGCCCCACCACGCCCTTCTCCTCCATCTGGTCAACCAGCCGGGCAGCACGGGAGTAGCCCAGCTTCAGGCGGCGCTGGAGCATGGAGACGCTGGCCATGCCGGTCTCCACCACCACCTCGATGGCGGCGGGCAGCAGCTCGTCGTAGTCCCCGCCGGGCTCCTCGGCGGCGGCGGAGCCTCCGCCGCCCTTGCCCTGCTTGTCCTTCTCGGCGGCGTGCTTCTCAATCTCGTGGATGATGGACTCGTCATACTCGGCCGATCCGCTCTGCTTCTTGATGAAGTCCACCACGGCGGCCACCTCCTCGTCGGAGATAAGGCAGCCCTGGACCCGCTTGGGCTTTCCGGTGCCCAGAGGGAAGTAGAGCATGTCGCCCTTACCCACCAGCTTCTCCGCGCCGGTGGTGTCCAGAATGATGCGGGACTCCAGCGAGGAGGCAACGGCGAAGGCGATGCGGCTGGGGATGTTGGCCTTCATCAGGCCGGTGATCACGTCGGCGGAGGGACGCTGGGTGGCGATGATGAGGTGCATGCCGGCGGCGCGGCCCATCTGGGCCACACGGCAGATGGACTCCTCCACCTCCTTGGCGGCCACCAGCATCAGGTCGGCCAGCTCGTCGATGACCACCACAATCTGGGGCATCTTCTCCATTCCCTCGGTGCGGGCGGCGTGGGCGTTGTAGGACGCCAGATCCCGGACACCTACCTCGGAGAAGGCCCGGTACCGCTTCATCATCTCCACCACCGCCCACTGGAGGGCGCCGGCGGCCTTCTTGGGGTCGGTGACCACGGGGATAAGCAGGTGGGGAATGCCGTTGTAGATGCCCAGCTCCACCATCTTGGGGTCCACCATGATGAGGCGTACCTCGTCGGGGGTTGCCTTGTAGAGCAGGGAGATAATGAGGGAGTTGGTGCACACCGACTTACCCGAGCCGGTGGTGCCGGCGATGAGCAGGTGGGGCAGCTTGGCGATATTGCCCACGATGCAGTTGCCGCCGATGTCCTTGCCCACGGCAAAGGCCACCTTGGAGGGGTTGTCCCTAAACTCCCGGGAGCCGATGACCTCGTTAATGTACACCGGGGACACCAGCTTGTTGGGCACCTCGATGCCCACCATGGAGATCTTGTCCGGGATGGGGGCGATACGCACGCCGGTGGCGCCCAGGGCCAGGGCAATGTCGTCGGACAGGTTGGTCAGCTTATTGAGCCGGACGCCCTGGTCCAGTTCCAGCTCGTACCGGGTCACCGACGGGCCCCGGGTCACGTTGACGATGTTGGCGTCAATGCCGAAGGAGCGGATGGTGTCGGACAGCCGGGCCTGGTTGGCCTTGAGCTCACCGATGGCCTCGGCGCCCACAATGCTGTCCCCCTCCTTCAGCAGGGAGAGGGGCGGGTACTGATAGGCGCCGCCTGGCTGGCTCAGGCTCTTCTCCACCTCCTGGGCCACCTCCGCGGCGGCCTGGGCGGCCTCTTTGCCCTTCACCTTGGGCACGGCGGGCTCCCGCTCAATCTCAGGCATGGGGGGCGCAGGGGCAGGGGTGACAGAGGCTGCGGGGGCGGGCTGGAACGTCTCGGGCTGGCGTACAGCCGGGCCGGTAACAGGCTCCCCGGGCTGCGGCTCAGGCGCCTGGAAGGGGCGCTCCTCCTCCGCCTCGGTTGCCGAGGCGGTAAGCACCTGGTCAGGCGTGGGCACCGAGGGGCGGCGGTTGAAGAGGCGCTCCTTCCTGGGCTTTTCCTCCTCCCGGGGCTGCTCCGGCGCCTCCTGTGCGGCCGCCTCTGCGGGGACTTCATCCACCGGGATATCGATCGCAGGACGCCTGCGCCCGCCTGCGGCAGGCTTCTCAGCGGGTGCTGGCGCAGGGGCAGGGCGCCGATCCCGGGGACGGGGCTCGGGCAGCTCCTCTTCCTCATACTCGGGGTGGGGCCGGTTGCGGATGGCGTCCACAATGTCCACGACGGTCACGTTGCACACCGTCATCACCATCATGGCCCCGCCCAGAACAAAGACCACCCCGGCGCCGATCTTGCTGAACACAGCGGCAAAGCCCATGGCGATAAGGCCGCTGACCAGCCCGCCGCTGGACATGGCCTGGCCCTGGGTCCACAGGGTCTTGATAAGCGCGCCGTCCCACTGGTAGCTGCCCTTGGCCAGCATCAGGTGGAGCAGCGCGCCCACCAGCACCGGGAAGAGCATGGCGCACCACACCCGCAGGCGCACAGGCCGCCCGCGGTGAAACATGAGGACGATGCTGGACACCAGCAGCATGGGGGGGACCAGCCAGAAGCCGTACCCGATGGCCCCCTTGACAATGCCGCAGAAGAAATCGATAAAGATGGCGTGGATATTAAAGTATCCAAAGGCGGCGAAGATGGCCAGGAGAAAGCAGACCGCCGCCCCCACCTCCCTGCGGATGGGCTTGGGCTGGCTGGCCGCCTTCTTTCGTCCGGCGGAGGCGCTCTTCCCGGCGGCGCCTGTCCGCTTGCCGGAGGATGAGGCCGTGCGCTTTCCTCCGGCGTTTTTCTTTTGTGCCGTGGCCATGGACGTCATTCCTTTCAGGAGAGTATGGTAATGCGTACTGAACTGAGCCGAACGCCTTGAAATCCAAAGTTTTCAAGGCCATTTGGCTTTGTTCTTGGTTTATTCAGCAGACATTACGGTAGGTCGGAGCGCGGACCTGCTCAGGCGAAAATCACAAATTTGAGGATGCCCGCAATCAGAGACACGGCGCCCACCGCCCAGCAGTAGTAGGCAAAGCTGCCGAACTTACCCTTGTCCGCCAGGGACTTGACCAGCCGGATGGCAAAATAGCCCACAACAGCGGACACCACAACGCCCACCAGGTAGACCGGCAGAAGGGGCACCACCTGCTCGGCAAAGTCGGGAGCGGTGGCGGCGTCCTTCAGCTCCAGCAGCGTGGCGCCCACCACGGCGGGCAGGGACATGAGGAAGGAGAACCGGACGGCAAAATTCCGGTCAAAGCCCCGGAGCATGCCGGCGGAGATGGTGGCGCCGGAGCGGGAGATGCCGGGGATAATGGCCACCGCCTGAGCGCAGCCCACCAACAGCGCGTCCGTCACCGTGGCGTTTTTGGCGGTCTTGTGGCCCCGGGCCAGCCGGTCGGAGAAGAAGAGGATGAAGCCGGTCAGCAGCAGCATGCAGGACACCAGAATGGGATTGGAGAAGACCTGCTCCAGCGTATTCTTGAAAAAGACCATCACAAACAGCGGAAGGGTGGCCACCACGATGAGCATCACCATCCTCCGGGTGGCGGGCGGCTTGCCCACGCTCTCATCCCGCACCGCCAGGGCCCGGATACCCAGGAAAAACTCCCGGATCATGTCGATAATATCTCTCCAGTACACAATGCACACGGAGATAAGCGTACCGAAGTGGAGCAGCACAGTGAAGAACATGTGCGTCTCCTCCATGTTCTCCATGCCGAAAAAGGCCTGAAAGAGCGTCAGGTGGCCTGAGCTGGAAATGGGCAGAAACTCCGCCACGCCCTGAATAAGGCCCATCAGGATGGACATCAAATAGTTCATACTGTTTCCTCCATGCATATGTAGTCCCGCCTCATCTGAGACAGGCGGGCGCATATAAACTATATTACCATAAGCGGCCTGACATTTCCATCATTTTTCTTGGAATTATGTCAACAATTTCTTTTACTGACAACAGCGCGGCAGCTCTTGTGAGCCGCCGCGCTGGATGTCAATTCTCATTTCTTTTGCACCGGCTCGGTCATGGCCTGGGCGATGTAACCCTGTCCATAGAGAATATCATAGACAATGGTGCGGTAGGTGTCCACCGTATCCCTGTCCTCCTCCGGCGGCTCATAGTACGGCGTGCCGTCCGCGGCCACGTAGAGCCGCTGGCGGTAGAGCAGCATATCCTCCAGCGCCATGTCCACCCACTGGAAATACAGCGGACGGGGCACCCCGGCCCAGTCCAGAATGTGGACGCCCAGGCTGGTGGCGCTCACGGTCTCAGGTACGTCCAGCTCCGCGCCGTAGTTGTTCCATACCAGGAATCGGGTGGTATGCATCCGCTTGAGCTCCTCCGGGGACCAGGACTGGGTGTCCGCCGTACTGGAGTAGCCCAGCTCCGAATAGATGGTGCTCTCCTCGTCCATGGACAGCCCCGGCAGATGGTCGCCCCAGAATATCACGATCACCGGCTCCTCACACTGCTCAAAATAATCCAGCAGCGCCCCCAGAGCGGCGTCCGCGTCGTGAATGCCGTGGAGCAGCGCGTCAATGGAGCCCAGCTCCTCTTTCTCCAGCTTGTCGCTGGAGAAGTCAAGCCCGGATCCCTCCTCAAACTTCCCTGTGTAGTAGGGCTGATGGTTCTCCATGGAGAGGCCGTAGAGCAGAAGGGGCCTGCTCTTGTCCCGGTTCTCAAACTCCGAAATCAGCATCTCGGTCAGGGCCATGTCGGAGAGGTATGGTCCCTCCCGCTCCGCGTCCTCGGGGAAGTCCGGCTCAAACACCAGCTTGTCAAAGCCGATGCGCTGAAAGTTCTCCTCCCGGTTATAGAGCTTGGATGTGTAGGAGTGGACAAACTCGGTGGCGTACCCCTGGGCGGAGAAGGCCTTGACGATGGAGGGCGCACGGTCATAGGCCGTCTCGTCCTGAAGGGAGGTCAGATCCTCCCCCTCTCCCACAAAGGCAATGGGGATGCCGGTTATGACCTCCATCTCCACATTGCCGGTGCCGCCGGCATATGTATTGGAGAGGAACTTACCCGACGGCCACTCCTCCGCCAGCGCCCGGAAGTTGGGAATGGGGTCATCCTTAAACTCCACTCCGGGCAGCACCGCCTCCGGGTCACAGAAGCTCTCCGACATGATCATGACTACGTTGGGCTGCACGTCCGGCGTCTGGGCGGACGCCGCGTTCCTCTTTATTTTTAAAAGAATACCGTTCATGTTGTTCTCATTGTAGGCGTCCGGCTCCTGCACCGCGCTGTCCAGCACGCCGCTGTACATGCCCAGCAGAAAGCCCAGGCGGTCGTTGCGCTCGGCCTGGATCTCTTCCTCCGGCCCGCTGAGAAAGTCCCGGAACAGGGGCAGATTGGCCGACCCTGCCAGCACCAGCACGCCGCACAGCCCGACAGCCACAGAGGCCTGCCACCGGATGCGCCGGGGCCTCCGTGCAAAGAGCAGGGTCACCGCCAGCAGCCCCAGCACCGCCAGCACAGAGGGGATGGTGCAGGCGCCGAAGCTCATACCCGGCCGCATAAAGCCGGCGATGGTCCCCATATGGGTGGCCATTGCCAGGTCGCTGACCATCAGCGGCACGCCGTTGACCACTTCCTTAAAATAGCTGGCGATGGCCATGGTCAGCATGGGAACCGTCAAAATCAGTCCGGCAGAAAAGATGCCGCCGGTAATGGCAAGCAGAACTCCTTCACAGGCCAGGAGCAGCAGGTATCCCAGGCCAAAAGCGGCGGGGTTCCGGCCTATCCAGCTCGCCGTCTCCTCCACCGCCTGCACTGTGATCAGCTGTGTGGCAATCAGGACAGCCAGCGGAAGCAGGAACACCATCAGGTACCACACCCAGGTGTGGTACCTCCAGGGCGCCCTGGCCTTTGCTTCTTTTCTGAGGAACGAAAAATGCCGTCTGCCTCTGCGCTGCGCTCCGGCGGCCTCAGCCGTTCCGGCTTCCGTCCCGGGCGGCGTGCCCGGAACGTCAGGCTCTGCCACAGCGGTCAGGAGGGCCGTCTGTCCCCCGTCCGGGAGCAGCGCCTCCTGCGCCAACCGGGCGGCCCGCTCGGCGTTCTGCCGCCGCCGGTTTTTCCGCCGCCGCGCCTCCAGCGCGTTATGTTTTCCCTTTTTCTTGGCCAAACCGTTCACCCTCAGGGTCAAGATTCATCATTGCAATCAGGAGTTATTGTACCGTCCTTCCTCCCCCGTGTCAACGGCATTTCCCCCCAAAAATAATTGAAACGCATCCCGAACTGGTTCGGGATGCGTTTCCGGTTCCCCGCCCGCTTCAGGAGAAGCGGACCGTGATGCCGCCCGTATCGCTGTGAAGCTCCATGGTCCCCTTCTCCCCCTTCTGGGAGGCAGAGGCACCCCGGTTCTGCCCGTTCACGGTGATCTCTCCCAGGTCGGTGCTCAGCTCGTACCCATACCACTGCTCCGCTCTGGACGAGACCGCGCTGATATCGCCCATGTCCGCCGTTACGCTGACCGACTCGCCCAGCTCCCCCTCCAGTGAAACCGAGCCCAGGCTGCTGGTGACGGTCAGGCGGTCCGTTACCGCCAGCCCGGTGGCGGTCATGTCCCCCAGCGACAGCTCCGCCTCCAGCTCGTCCGCCTCCACATCAGTCAGGTTCACCGCGCCGCATTCTGCCGTCAGCACGGCGCTGCCCGCCTGAAGACCCTCGGCCGTTATATCCCCCAGGTCGGCCTGGATATTCAGAGTTTCCACCTGAACGTTCTTCAGCTCCAGGCCGCCCAGGGCGCTGGTGATGTCCGCGTCCGTGAGGGCCGCGCCGTCGGGCAGGAAGATTTCAACGCTGCCACCCCGCTCGGAGAACTGTACGCCAATAAGGTCCTCGTCCCATACCTTTAATGTACCGTTCTCCAGGCTGTACTGCAGCTTCCGGCTTCCGCTGTTCAGCCGGATGCCGTAGGTCTCGCCGGAAGAGACGGTCACGGCTCCGTTGGACAGCTCCACGTCCACTCTGGTGAAGGGAGACAGCGCCATATCCTCCACCACAGCTGTGTCTGTCACATATGAGCTGCTCCAGCCGGTGAGGCCGACGCCGTCCCAGCCCACATGAATCTGCTCACTTCCCACCGGGACCTGGATGGAGGTGTCTGCCCCCATGGCCCAGCCCACGCCGGAGAGCACTATGCCCGCCACAAGGAGAGGCGCCGCAATGCCCACAATCAGCTTGGTCAGTCCCTTCATGCTGCCGCCTCCTCTCTTCTCCCGCCCCGGGCGATCCAGCGGGCCAGCGCGGCCACGCCTTTACACCAGAGCGCGCACAGGGCCGCGCCGCCCAGGAATATCAGCAGGCCCAGCGCCGCGGCAACAAAGCCCAGGCCGGTAAAAAACAGTGTGGTGGGGACGCTGTAAAAAATCTGGGTAATGCCGCACCACACCACGAACAGGCCGCCGAAGGCGCAGACTATCCCGCCGGCGGCCACGCAGGCCGCCGCCCCCAGCAGCCCCAGGGCCAGTATCAGCGCCGCCGCGGCCAGTACCAGCAGCACCGGCGCCCATATGGGCGAGAGGAGAATGACCGCCGCTATCTGTCCCGTGCTCCAGCGGCGGCGTTCCATGCCGCCCCTCCGGGCCGTGGCTCCCAGGATGCGGGCCGCCGCCTCATCCGGCGTGCCCAGCTCCTCCTCAGCCTGCCACGCCCCATCCGGCCCCTTCTCCTCAAAATACTCCTTATAATATTCCAGAACGCTCTCCAGTTCCCGGTGCGGCATCCGCCCGGCCAGATACCCTGAGAGCTCGTCCAGGTACTCCTGTGCCTCCACGCGTCTTCCCCCTGTCCCCGCCCCGGCCCGCGGCAGAGCCCGGCACGGTTATTTTCTGGTTCTATCATACGGTCTTTTTCTTTATTGTACCATGGGGGAATTCTTAAAATCAGATGAAAATCCCGCGCGCGCCTCCCTCCAGCCCGCTTAATGGCGTTTTTCCCAGCATAGGGAAGAGAATTCCTCTTCCTCTCTTTTCCGCGCGATTTCACCAAATTTCCGCCCCTTCCAAGTCCCAAATTTCCATGTGCGGAATATCCTGCATTTTACTAGGTTAGGGTTGTAATCTTTTTGTTTTTGTTATATTATGTAATGCACAAGTGAAATAACCCAGATGGGATTTTAGGAGTGACCCTATGAGTCTGCGCATCGGTATCGACATCGGCTCCACCACCGTCAAGGTCGTGGTGCTGGATGAACAGAACAAGCTGCTGTTCCGTTCCTACGAGCGGCACTATTCCAAGGCCCGGGAACGGGCCTGCGAGACCCTCCGCTCCATTCAGGACATGCTGAAGGGGCAGATGGTCCGGATGGTTATCACCGGCTCCGCCGGTCTGGGCGTGGCCAAGGCCGCCGGCGTGGACTTTGTCCAGGAGGTGTACGCCACCGCCGCCGCCGTCCGCGCCTACTACCCGGACACCGACGCCGTCATTGAGCTGGGCGGCGAGGACGCCAAGATCATCTTCTTCGGCGGCGCCCTGGAGGAGCGGATGAACGGCTCCTGTGCCGGCGGTACCGGCGCCTTCATCGACCAGATGGCCACCCTGATGAACGTCACCGTCAACGAGCTGGACGAGTTGAGCCTGAAGCACGAGAAGATCTACCCCATCGCCTCCCGCTGCGGCGTGTTCGCCAAGAGCGACATCCAGCCCATCCTCAACCAGGGCGGGCGGAAGGAGGATGTGGCCGCCTCCATCTTCCAGGCCGTGGTGGACCAGACCGTGGCCGGCCTGACCCAGGGCCGGGAGCTCAAGGGCAAGATCGTATTCCTGGGCGGCCCCCTCCACTTCCTCATGGGCCTGCGGCAGCGGTTTGTGGAGACCCTGAAGCTGGACGAGGCGCACGCCATCTTCCCGGAGGACGGCGACTGCTTTGCCGGAATCGGCGCGGCCCTGTGCTCCTCCGACTACCCCGAGCAGTCCTTCGACGACCTGCTCAAGCGTCTGGAGGAGAGCGTGGACGCCACCAACACTGTGGACACCATGCCTCCCCTCTTCACCGGCCAGGCCGACTACGACGCCTTTGTGACCCGGCATAACGCCAACCATCCCCCCGAGGCGGATATCCATACATACGCCGGCGACGCCTTCCTGGGCATTGACGCCGGCTCCACCACCACCAAGGTGGCCCTCATCGCCCCCGACGGCGGCCTGCTCTACACCTACTACCACTCCAACCTGGGCAACCCGGTGGCCGTGGTGCTGGAGCAGCTCAAGGAGATCTACAAGCTCTGCGGCGACCGCATCACCATCAAGGGTTCCGCCGTCACCGGCTACGGCGAGGACCTGATTAAAAATGCCTTCGGCTGCGACCTGGGCCTGGTGGAGACCGTGGCCCACTACAACGCCGCCCGCCACTTCAACCCCGACGTGGACTTCATCATCGACATCGGCGGTCAGGACATGAAGTGCTTCAAGATCCGCAACGGCGCGGTGGACTCCATCATGCTCAACGAGGCCTGCTCCTCCGGCTGCGGCTCCTTCATCGAGACCTTTGCCAAGGCTCTGGGCTACTCCATCGCCGACTTCGCCAAGCTGGGCCTCTTTGCCAAGCACCCGGTGAACCTGGGCTCCCGCTGCACCGTGTTCATGAACTCCAGCGTGAAGCAGGCCCAGAAGGACGGCGCCAGCGTGGAGGACATCTCC
>CAJFTA010000034.1 GCA_904419835.1 uncultured Pseudoflavonifractor sp.
GGGGCATTCGATTCCACGCGAGGCGGGCGGCTGCCCCCTCGCGCTCCCCCGCCCCGACACAGGCGGATTCTGTTCAACCGAGGTTTTTCGACAGTCTCAGGAGGCCTCTGTCTGAACAGAGGCCTCCTGTTTTAGCCCCAGCGGAAAATTTTCCGCTGGGGCTATATTTTTTGCAAATCCCGCCATACTAACGCCATCTGAGGAAAAGGCAGGCAGAAAACATGGAGCTTTTTACAATCAGGCCGGAGATCCGGTTCGGCCCGGAGGCCCTGGCCGCCCTGGAGGAGCTGGCGGGGCGGCGGGTGCTCATTGTGACGGACGAGTTTCTCGCCCACAAATCCGGTCTGCTGGAGGGAGTGAAGGCGCGGCTGAAGGGCTGCGAAATCCGCGTGTTTGACCAGGTGAGGCCGGATCCATCCCTTCGGCTGGTGGCCCAGGGGGTCCACGTCCTGCGGGCCTTCGGGCCGGACACGGTGCTGGCCTTCGGCGGCGGCTCCCCCATGGACTGCGCCAAGGCCATGCGGCATTTCGCCGGGGGAGACCCGCCCCCGGAGCTGTGGTGCATCCCCACCACGGCGGGCACCGGGTCGGAGGTCACCTCCTTCGCCGTCCTCACCGACGCCGACGCGGGGGTAAAGTACCCCCTGGTGGACGACGCCCTGCTGCCAGACCGGGCGGTGCTGGACCCGTCCCTGCTCTCCGGGGTGCCCCCGGCGGTGACGGCGGACACGGGCATGGACGTGCTCACCCACGCCGCCGAGGGCTGCGTGGCCCGAAAGGCCACCCCCTTCAGCGACGCCATGGGGGAGAAGGCCTTCTCCATGGCCTGGCGCAGTCTGAGCGAAGCCCACGCCGGGGACAGCGCCGCCAAGGGGGAGATGCTGCTGGCCTCCTGCCTGGCGGGCATCTCCTTCAACGCCGCCGGTCTGGGCATCTGCCACGCCCTGGCCCACGCCCTGGGGGGACGGTACCACATCCCCCACGGGCGGCTCAACGCCATGCTCCTGCCCCACGTTATCGCCTTCAACAGCGCCGACAAGGCGGCGGCGGACGAGTACGCCCGGCTCGCCGGGCTGTGCGGCCTGGCCAAAAACCCCCGGGCTCTGATGGGCGGCGTAAGGCGGCTGCGGGCGGGCCTGGGTATGCCGGAGAAGCTCACCGCCTGCGGCGTGGAGGGGCAGACCCTGCTGGCCGACCTGGACAGCATCGCTGAGACCGCTCTGGCCGACGTGTGCGCCCCGGGCAACCCCCGGCCCGCCGCCCGGGAGGACCTGAAGGACATCCTGAAGGAGCTGATGTAAATGGTGTCTGAGCAGCTCCTGTCCGTGGGCATTGACATCGGAACATCCACCACCCAGCTGGTCATCTCACGCCTGACGCTGGAGAACCGGGCGGGGCCCTTCTCCGTACCCCGCATTGCCATCGGGGAGAAGGAGGTGCTCTACCGCAGCGCCATCCACTTCACCCCCCTTCTCTCCGAGACGGCGATTGACGCCGAAGGGGTACGGGCCATTGTGTCGGAGGAGTACCGCAAGTCGGGTTTCCGGCAGGCGGACATCTCCACCGGCGCGGTCATCATCACCGGCGAGACCGCCCGGAAGGAGAACGCCCGGCAGGTGCTCGCCGCCCTGTCCGACTTCGCCGGGGACTTTGTGGTGGCCACTGCCGGGCCCGACCTGGAATCCATTCTGGCGGCCCGCGGGGCGGGAATAGACGAATACTCCAAGGAACATCACAAGAAAATATTACACTTTGATATCGGCGGAGGCACCTCCAACCTGGCCCTCTACGACAGCGGGACCCCGGCGGCTACCGGCTGCCTGGACGTGGGCGGGCGGCTCGTCAAGATCGAGCGGGAGCGCGTCACCTACGTCTCCCCGACCCTGGAACGGCTGGGGGCGGCGGTGCCCGCCGTACCCATTCCAAGGGTAGGGGATCGGGCAGAGGAGTCCAGTCTGAGGCCGGCGGTATCCGCCCTGACCAGAGCGCTGGAGCAGGCGGCGGGGCTGGCGGCGGCGGACGGCCTGCTGCCGGCGCTCATGACCCGGGACACGTCCTGGACGCCGCCGGAGGGGGTGGACGGAGTGTCCTTCTCCGGCGGGGTGGCCGACTGTATCTGGACGCCGCCGGAGGATGCCTTTGCCTACGGGGACATGGGCGTCCTGCTGGGCAGGGCCATCGCCGCCTCACCCGCCTTTCAGCGGGCGGGCATCGTCCGGGGCGCCGAGACCATCCGGGCCACCGTGGTGGGGGCGGGCAGCCACTCCACCCAGGTGTCCGGATCCACCATCTTCTACCGCAACGTGTCCTTCCCGCTGAAAAACCTGCCCGTTCTCCGGCTGACGGCGGACGAAGAGGGCAGCGGTGACGCTCTGGCCGCCGCCCTCCGGGAGAAGGCGGGCTGGTTTGCCGACCAGGGGGGCATGACCCAGATTGCCCTCAGCCTGCGGGGAGAGCCCAACCCGGCCTACGGCAGAATACAGGACCTGGCCCGAGGCATCAGGGCCGGAATGGAGCCCCTGCTGGAGCGGGGCATGTTCCCTGTCATCGCGGTGGAGGGGGACATGGCCAAGGTGCTGGGCCAGACCCTCTGGCCCCTGCTGGGAGCGGAGGGGGCCATCCTCTGCCTGGACGGCATCAGCGCCGGCAGCGGGGACTATCTGGACATCGGCGCGCCGGTGGCCGGCGGCGCGGTGCTGCCGGTGGTGGTAAAGACCCTGGCCTTCCAGTCCCGAGAGGCCACAAATTCCAGCCAACAACAAGGGGGAGACAGACCATGATACTGAAAACCAGCCTGCACGGCCATGTGTATACATTCCGATCGGTGAAGGACGTGCTGGCCAAGGCCAACGAGGAGAAGTCGGGAGACCGCCTGGCGGGCATCGCCGCCGAAAACGCCGAGGAGCGGGTGGCGGCCAAGGTGGTGACGGCCAACCTGCTACTGTCCGACCTGCGGGAGAACCCCGCCGTGCCCTACGAGGAGGACGAGGTCACCCGCATCATCCAGGATGACGTGAACGAGAAAATTTATAGCGAGATCCGCAACTGGACCGTGTCCGAGCTGCGGGAGTGGCTGCTGGATGAGAAGCACACCGGCGCGGACATCCGCCGCATCTCCCGGGGGCTGACCGCCGAGATGATCGCCGCGGTGACCAAGATTATGAGCAATCTGGACCTGATCTACGCGGCGAAGAAGCTGCGGGTCACGGCCACCTGCAACACCACCATCGGCGAGGAAGGCACCCTGTCCTGCCGCCTCCAGCCCAACCACCCCACCGACGACCCGGACGGCATTATGGCCTCCCTGCTGGAGGGCCTGACCTTCGGCGCGGGGGACGCGGTGCTGGGCCTCAACCCGGTGGACGACAGCGTGGAGAGCGTCCGGCGGGTGCTGGACCGGTTCCACGAGATCCGCACCCGGTGGGAGATCCCCACCCAGATCTGCGTCCTGGCCCACGTGACCACCCAGATGGACGCGGTGAAGCAAGGGGCTCCCTGTGACCTCATCTTCCAGTCCATTGCCGGCAGCCAGAAGGGCAACGAGGCCTTCGGCCTGGACGGGAAGCTCATCGAGGAGGCCAGAC
The DNA here is from genome assembly GCA_904419835.1 of uncultured Pseudoflavonifractor sp. GTDB lineage: Bacteria > Bacillota > Clostridia > Oscillospirales > Oscillospiraceae > Pseudoflavonifractor. The sequence continues at coordinate 3,585 of CAJFTA010000034.1, forward strand.
AGCTCTCACTCCGGGAGGGCACCGCCACCGGCCCCAACGTGATGTACTTTGAGACCGGTCAGGGCTCCGAGCTCAGTTCCGAGGCCCACCACGGCGCCGACCAGGTGGTGATGGAGGCCCGGTGCTACGGCTTTGCCAAGCGGTTCCAGCCCTTCCTGGTGAACACCGTGGTGGGCTTCATCGGCCCGGAATATCTGTACAACTCCAAGCAGGTGATACGGGCCGGACTGGAGGACCACTTCATGGGCAAGCTGACCGGCGTACCCATGGGCTGCGACGCCTGCTACACCAACCACATGAAGGCCGACCAGAACGACATCGAGGACCTGGCCGTCCTCCTCACCGCCGCCGGGTGCAACTACTTTATGGGCATCCCCCACGGCGACGACGTGATGCTCAACTACCAGACCACCGGCTTCCACGAGACCGCCGCCCTGCGGGAGCTCTTCGGCCTGACCGCCATCAAGCCCTTCCAGGACTGGCTGGAGAAGATGGGCTTTGTGCGGGACGGAAAACTGACCGAGCTGGCCGGGGACGGCTCCGTGCTGCTGGGGTAAGGAGGCCCTGGGGGCCCCAACGAAGCCCAGCAAAAGCGGGTTCGTTGGGGGAGGACGAACAACGGAATGAATGAGCCCTGCCGTTTACGGCGGGGCGAAGAATATGGAGTTTGTGAGGACGATATGAACGACAAGGAACTGCGCGCCCTCATTGAGCGCATGATCGCTGAGGTGGCCGGACAGGCCCCCACCCCCCAGGTGAAGGGGAGCGACTACCACCCTATGGAGCCCCAGGGGGTGACCCGGCCGGCAGCCGGGGGAGCGGACCCTGCCGCCGCCATCCCGGACATCACCCAGACCGACCTGCGGCGGCAGTATCTGGTGGAGAGCCCCAGAAACGGACGGGCCTTTCTGGACCTGAAACAGAAGACCCCTGCCCGCATCGGCCTGGGCCGGGCGGGAGCCCGGTATAAGACCGCCACCATGCTCCGCTTCCGGGCCGACCACGCGGCGGCCCAGGACTCCTGCTTCTCCATGGTGGACGAGGCATTTGTGAAGAAGGGCGGCTTTGTGCCGGTGCAGACCCTGTGCAAAGACAAGGACGAGTACCTGACCCGGCCAGATAAGGGCCGCCGGTTTGACGAGGCCAACCAGGCCATGATCCGCCAGACGTTAGGACAGAAGCCCAGGGTGGCCCTGGTGGTGGGGGACGGCCTCAGCTCCGCTGCCATCGAGGCCAACGCCCTGGACTGTCTGGAGGCCATCAGGGGCGGCCTGAAGGCCTACGGGCTGGAGGCGGGCCCGGCCCTGTTCGTCAAGTTCTGCCGGGTGGGGGCCTCCGATCACATCGGCGACCTGACCGGTGCGGAGGTGGTGTGCATGCTGGTGGGGGAGCGGCCCGGACTGGTGACCGCCGAGTCCATGTCCGCCTATCTCACCTACCAGCCCCATATCGGCATTCCCGAGTCCAGGCGCACGGTGGTCTCCAATATCCACCGGCAGGGGACGACTGCGGTGGAGGCCGGCGCGCATATTGCGGAGCTGATTCACACCATGCTGGAGAGGAAGGCGAGTGGAATTGACCTGCGTTAAAGCGAGCGGCGGCCTCCACGGGGCCCCGCACAGCGGGGACGCGCGAAAGCGCGTACAAGTATTTTGCCCGGGAGGGCGAAATCTTGATGCCGGGCGAATTCACTTCGCCCGAGCAGATGAAAATGGATATGGGAACCCGGCGCGGCCTGCCGCGCTGGGAGCGGCCGGCGCGCATATTGCGGAGCTGATTCACACCATGCTGGAGAAGCGGGACTCCGGCATTGATTTGAAGCTGTAAGGGGGCGGAACCATGATTGATGAGCTGATTCCTGTCAAGGTACTGGCCACCCACACCATCGCCAATGTCAGCGAGGGGCTGGCCAGAGAGCTGGGGCTGCCCGGCGGCCACCGCTCCATCGGCATCCTCACCACCGACTGCGACGACATGACCTACTGCGCCCTGGACGAGGCCACCAAGGCCGCCGCCGTGGAGGTGGTGTACGGCCGGAGCCTGTACGCCGGGGCGGCCAACGCCTCCACCAAGCTGGCGGGTGAGGTCATCGGCATCCTGGCCGGACCCAACCCGGCGGAGGTCCAGAGCGGCCTGCGGGCGGCGGTGGCCTTCCTCCAGGATGGCGGCGGCTTCCGCTCCGCCAATGAGGACGGCTCGGTGGTCTATTTTGCCCACACTGTCTCCCGCACAGGCACCTACCTGTCCCAGACAGCCGGGGTGGCCGAGGGAGAGGCCCTGGCCTACCTCATCGCTCCGCCCCTGGAGGCGGTGGTGGGGCTGGACGAGGCGCTGAAGGCGGCGGACGTGGAGCTGGTGACACTCTATGAGCCGCCCAGCGAGACCAACTTCGGCGGCGGCCTGCTCACCGGCACCCAGAGCGCCTGCAACGCCGCCTGCGCGGCCTTTGCCGAGGCGGTAAAGGCAATCGCGGCCCGTCCGCGGGAGGTATGACCTGCGCAGGCGGCGTTTCCAAGGTTTTGCCGGAGGCAAAATCTTGATGCCGGGGCGATTCACTCGCCCCGGCAGATAAAATTCCCGGGGAGCCCCGCCCGGCCGGAGCCGGGCGGGGGGGCCTGCGCGGCCTTTGCCGAGGCGGTAAAGGCAATTGCAGCCCGCCTGCGGGAAATTTGAGACTGCCGATAAAAGCTGAGACGTAAGATTTCGGAGGGATTCCATGCAGCTGGATAAGGATTTACAGTCGGTCCAGGAGGTCCGGGACCTGATTAAGACGGCCAAAGAGGCCCAGCGGGCCCTGGCCCGGATGGACCAGGCCCAGATAGACAAAATCGTGGCCGCCATCTCGGCGGCGGGGGCGGAGCACGCCGGGCGGCTGGCCGCCATGGCGGTGGAGGAGACCGGTTTTGGCAAAAAAGAGGACAAGGAGCTGAAGAACCGCTTCGCCGCCCTCACCCTCTACGAGGCCATCCGGGACGAGCGTACCATCGGCATTTTGGCGGAGGACCGGGAGAAGCGCATCATCGACATCGGCGTGCCCGTGGGCATTGTGGCCGGGCTGGTGCCCTCCACCAACCCCACCTCCACCGTCATCTACAAGGCCATGATCTGCCTCAAGGCGGGCAGCCCCATCATCTTCTCCCCCCACCCCAGCGCCCTCAACTGCATCCGGGAGACGGTGGCGGTGGTCCGCCGGGCGGCGGAGGGGGCGGGGGCCCCGGCGGGGAGCATCTCCTGCATCTCCACCCCCACCATGGAGGCCACCAGCGCCCTGATGAAGCACCGGGACACCCGGCTCATCCTGGCCACCGGCGGCGGGGCCATGGTCAAGGCGGCCTATTCCTCGGGCACCCCGGCCATCGGCGTGGGCGCGGGCAACGGCCCGGCCTATATCCACCGCACAGCCGACGTGCCCATGGCGGTGAAGCGGATTCTGGACTCCAAGACCTTTGACAACGGCACCATCTGCGCCAGTGAGCAGAGCATTGTGGTCACCCGGGAGATGGAGCCCAGGGTGACGGCGGAGCTGACGGCGCAGGGGGCCTGCATCCTCAGCGACGGGCAGCACAAGGCCCTCTCCAGGTGCATCCTCCGGCCCAACGGTACCATGAACCCGGCCATTGTGGGCAAGCGTGTGGAGCAGGTGGCCGCCCTGGCCGGGCTGTCCGGCATCCCGGCGGGAGCCAGGGTGCTGGTGGCCCGGGAGACCGGCGTGGGCCCCGGTTACCCCTACTCCAGCGAGAAGCTGGGGCTGATCCTGGCTCTCTATGTGGAGGATGACGAGGAGGCGGCCCTCCGCCGGTGCGTGGAAATTCTGGAGTGGGAGGGCGCGGGCCACACCTTCTCCATCCACGCCGAGGACGAGAGCGTGGTCAAGAAATTTGCCGCCGCCGTGCCCGCCAGCCGGGTGCTGGTGAACACCCCCTCCTCCCTGGGCGGTATCGGCGCCAGCACCTGCCTGTTCCCCGCCCTCACCCTGGGCTGCGGCGCGGTGGGCGGCTCCTCCAGCTCCAACAACATCGGCCCCCTGGACCTCATCAACATCAAGCGGGTGGCCTGGGGCGTCAGGGAGCTGGAGGAGATTCGGGGCGGCCCGGCCTGCCGGGCGGACGGGGGAGGCCGGGGGACGGTTGACGCCTCCGCCATGGACGAGCTGGTGCGCCTGATTATGAGGAGGCTGAACGTATGAGTGAGGTCAACGCGGACGGTGTTCTGCTCAATCCCCATGAGCACCTTTTGCAGGAGGTGCAGAACCTGACCAACAGCCTGATGGCGGCAAAGCCGGCCGGGGCGGAGGGCGACGAGACCATGGCCCATGAGATTACCGCCCTCAACGGCGAGCCGGCGGGCACTGTGGGCGGCGCGCCCCACATGCCGGCCCAGGGCGCGGAGAACAGGGCGGAGAGAAGAACCCGCAAAAAGCGCTCCCGCGCCGGCCCGGAACAGGAAAAGGAGGCCTCGGTTTCCACCATGGGCCGGGCTGATGTGGAAAAAACGTCCGAGGGGCAAAAAAAGCCCCGAAGCGGAAATCATATGGAGGGCCCCGCTTCCGGGGCGCACAACGGAAAAGGAGACAGGAAAATGGCTAACACAAACGCACTTGGTATGGTGGAGACCCGCGGCCTGGTGGCCGCCATTGAGGCGGCGGACGCCATGGTGAAGGCGGCCAACGTCCAGCTGGTGGGCAAGGAGCAGGTGGGCGGCGGCCTGGTGACCGTGATGGTCCGGGGCGACGTGGGGGCCGTCAAGGCGGCCACCGACGCCGGCGCCGCAGCGGCGGAGAAGGTGGGCGAGCTGGTGAGCGTCCACGTCATCCCCCGCCCCCACGCCGAGGTGGACTCCGTCCTGCCCCACGGCAAGGGCGAGTACGACGGGCAGTAAGCCGTGGCGCTGCTGACCGAGGAGGACGTGCGGCGCATGTCCAATGGCGGCGCCAGGGGTCCGGTGGCGGTCCGGGCGGGGGAGGTCCTCACCCCCGCCGCCCGGGACTGGCTGAGAGAGAAGGGGGTGGAGGTGGTCTATCCCCAGGGCAGTTCCGGAGAGCCGGTGGAGCGCCCCAGGTACCGCACGGTGTCCGGCGCGGTGCTGGCGGAGAAGCCGGAGCACATGACCCACCTGAAGGGCAATATCCTGGTGGACAAGGACCACCCCCGCATCGCCTTCCGGGGCTGCATCGACAGCCTGGAGGCGGAGATCCTCCTGGCCCAGCAGGCCTGCGCCGGGGCGGGATGCCCCGCCCTGGCACAGGAGCTGGAGGAGGTGCTGGCCTTTGTGCGGCGGTTCATCCGCTTCGACGTGCTGGACGAGCCGGTGGGAGAGATTGCGCTGTGCGGGTACGGCCCGGACGAGCTGCGGGAATACTCCCACTACCCGGAGAAGCATCTGGGCCAGCCCCACTTCATGCCCCATTACACCGACTCCGCCGCCATTCTGGCGGTGAACAAGGTGCGCACCGAGGTGCGGCGCACCGAGCTGGCGGCCTACGCCGCCTTTCGGGACGCAGACGGCGGCGTGAAGCGGCCGGACATCATTCTGGGGCTCAACCGCCTGTCCTCCCTGATGTGGATCATGATGATCAAGCTCAAGGCGGGGAAATACCCCCGGGAGGTGAAATAAATGGAACACACAGCGCTGGAACGGCTGGCGGAGGCGGTGGTGGAGCGGCTGACCGTGCCTCTGGAGGCCAGCGGGCGGCACGTCCACCTGTGCCGGACCCATGTGGAGGCCCTGTTCGGACCGGGCCACCAACTGGAGAGGGTGCGGGACCTGTCCCAGCCGGGGCAGTTTGTCTGTAACCAGCGGGTGACCCTTGTGGGGCCAAAGGGCCAGCTGGGCAACGTGGTGGTGCTGGGCCCGGAGCGGCCCGAGAGCCAGGTGGAGATCTCCCTCACCGACGGGGTGGCCCTGGGCATCACGCCGCCGGTGCGCATCTCGGGGGATGTGTCCGGTACGCCGGGCATTGTCCTCCGGGGACCGGCGGGGGAGATTACCCTGAAGCAGGGGGTCATCGCCGCAAAGCGGCACATCCACATGACGCCAGAGGACGCCGGGCGGTGGGGCCTGTCCGACAAGCAGGACATCCGGCTCCGCACCCTCACCAGCCGTCCGGTTACCTTTGAGGCGGTGGAGGTGCGCATTTCCCCCAAATTTTCAACCGCCGTCCATCTGGACTACGACGAGGCCAACGCCTGCGGCTTCCGTAAGGGGGACCGGGCCATACCCCTGCCTGACTGGGAGGAAACGGGGGATGACGGGCCTCGTCGTGATCGCGCCGAGTGGCGCGTCCCGAGCGTTTTGCTCTGCAAAACCTCGATGGAGGGCAGATTCACTCTGCCCGAACAGATTCCAACAGGGGCCCCCGGAAAGGCCCGCCTTTCCGGGGATGAGGCCAACGCCTGCGGCTTCCGCAAGGGGGACCGGGCCATCCCTGTGACAGGGGGAGAGGGCCTGTGACGCTGGAGGAGCGGGGCGGAGACCTGATCATCACCCATCTCCCCATCGAGCAGATGGCCCTCCTCTCCCTGGGCGTGGCCCTGACGGAGGAGGAGCGGACCGTCCTGCTGGCCCTGCTGGAGGGACGGCGGGTCTACCTGGCCGACGGCGCTCTGGAGTACAAGAAGTACGCCCGTACCGCCGAGCGGGGGATCTACGTCCGCTTCACCGCCATGGAGCGGGAGCTGCGGGAGCTGGGTATCCGGAGAGGAGGGGGCGGCCGTGCTGCTGGGTACGGTAGAGGGTAATATCTGGTCCACCAAAAAGTCCCCCGGCCTCTTCGGCAAGTCCTTTCTCACCGTCCGGGTGGGGGAACAGCTCCTCATCTGCGCCGACTGCGTGGGCGCGGGGGAGGGGGAGCGGGTACTGGTGGCCACCGGCGGCGCGGCCCGTGTGGCCGCCGGGAAGGACGTCCCGGTGGACGCCGCCGTGGTGGGCATCGTGGACCAGAGCCAGCCCTGAGACAACAGGAAAGGGGCAATGAATTTGTCCATCAACGAGATTATCATCTATCTAATGGTCCTCTTCATGGTCCTGGGCGCGGTGGACCGGATTTTGGGCAACCGCTTCGGCCTGGGGGAGAAGTTTGAAGAGGGCATCCTGAATATGGGCGCTCTGGCGCTGTCCATGATCGGCATTATCTGCCTGGCGCCGGTGCTGGCCGATGTGCTGCGGCCGGTGGTGGTGCCGGTGTACCAGTTCCTGGGGGCCGATCCGGCCATGTTTGTGGGCACCATTCTGGCCAACGACATGGGCGGCGCGCCCCTGGCCAGGGAGCTGGCCCTGACGGAAGAGGCGGGGCAGTTCGGCGGGCTGATCGTGGGCGCCATGCTGGGGCCCACCATCGTGTTCACCATCCCCGTGGGTCTGGGCATTATCCAAAAGGAGGACCGGCCCGCCCTGGCCTCCGGCGTGCTGGCGGGGGTGGTCACCATCCCCCTGGGCGCTCTGGTGGGCGGCCTGGCCGCCGGGTTCGGCGTGGGTATGGTGCTGCGCAACCTGATCCCCATCGTGCTCATCGCGGTCCTCATCGCCATCGGCCTGTGGAAGATTCCGGACGGCATGGTGAAGGGCTTTCAGGTGTTCGGCCGGGCGGTGGTCATCCTTATCACCGTGGGTCTGGCCATCGCCATTGTCCAGAAGCTGACCCCCATCACCATTCTGCCCGGCCTTACCCCAATTGAGGAGGGCTTCACCGTGGTGGGAGACATCGCCGTGGTGCTGGCCGGTGCCTTCCCCCTGGTGTACGTCATCACCAAGGTGTTCCGCAAGCCCCTGATGAAGCTGGGCCGCCTGCTGGGCATGAACGACATCGCCGCCGCCGGGATGGTGGCCACACTGGCCAACAACATCCCCATGTTCGGCATGATGAAGGACATGGACCACCGGGGCAAGGTCATCAACGTGGCCTTTGCCGTGTCGGCCGCCTTTGTGTTCGGCGACCACCTGGGCTTTACCGCCGGCTTTGACTCGGACATGATCTTCCCCATGATTGTGGGCAAGCTGGTGGGCGGCGTGTCCGCCGTGGCGGTGGCCATGGTGCTGACCAGAAAGGAGGAAAACCGTGGATAAGCAGGCGCTGGAGGCCCTGGTGCGCCAGGTGCTGCTGGAGAAGCTGGGGGAGACACCGGCGGAGACGGTGAAAAAGGTGCCGGTGCCCCAGCTGAAGGTGACGGAGGAGCACCGGATGGACACCGGCCGGGCGGGGGACAGGGTCTACACCCGGGACCTGTTTACCCTCTCTGAGAGCCCCCGGCTGGGGGCGGGCATCATGGAGATGACCGACACCACCTTCCCCTGGACGCTGAACTACGACGAGATGGACTATGTGATTGAGGGGCGGCTGGACATCCAGACCGGCCGGGGTACTGTGTCCGCCGGGCCGGGTGAGATCATCTATATCCCCAGGGGAAGCGCCGTCCGCTTCTCTGTGACGGGCCACGCCCGCTTCCTCTATTTCGTCTATCCGGCGGATTGGCAGGGCCGGAACGCATAAAAAGCAGGTGGAGAGCAACGCTTTCCACCTGCTTTTGCAGTATTGTATAAAGGATTATGCTCCGCCGTACTCGCCCAGCAGGCCCAGCAGCCGCCGGACAAACCGGGGCCGGTCCACGTCCAGCACCAGGTCGGTGTTGGGGGTACGCTTGGCGTCGCTGAAGGCGTCGGTGACCGTCTTGCCCCGGGTGTGGACGCCGGCGCGCTCCACGCCAACCCAGCAGCGGACGGAGGTAAAGAGGGTGGGGTCAATGGCGCACAGCATGGCGCATGGGTCGTGCATGGGGGCGCCGGGGGTGCCGTAGGGCACGGCCCAGGACAGCTCCTGCCGGCTGAGGGCGGCGCAGAAGGCGGCCTGCACAGTGCCGAGGGTCTCCAGCGCTTCCACCTCCGCCTCCGTCAGGTGGGCCCGGTGGCACACATCCAGGCCGCACAGGGCGATGGGGATACCGGAGCGGAACACCATCTCGGCGGCTTCCGGGTCGGCGTAGATATTGAACTCAGCGGCGGGGGTGGCGTTGCCGAAGCAGGCGCCGCCGCCCATGACGGTCATTTTCTTGATGTACTTGGGCAGGTCGGGATACTTGGCCAGGGCGATGGCCAGGTTGGTCAGGGGGCCGGTGGCCACAATCTCCAGCTGACCCTCCAGAGCCACGGCCTCACGCCAGATGGCGTCCCAGGCCTTCTCCTTCTGTAGCACAGCCTTGGGCTCGGGCATGGGCCAGCCCATGAGGCCGTCGGCGCCGTGGACCTCACTGGCCTCCCGGACCGCTCCGGTGAGGGGACGGTCCGCGCCGGGATATACCGGAATGTCCTCCCGGCCGCCCAGGGCCAGAATTTTCAGGGTATTGGGGGCGGTGTATCGCAGGGGCACGTTGCCCGCGACAGGGGTAATGGCCCTGATGTCCAGCTCAGGGGCCCGGAAGGCGGCCAGCAGGGCCATGGCGTCGTCAATGCCCGGGTCGCAGTCAATGATGACGGGTCTTCTGTTCATGCCTCTCCCTCCCCATAGGTTTTTACGGCCTCCACCAGCAGGCCGGCAAAGCCGTCCCGGTCCACGCCCATGATGACCCGGGCGTTGGGGGCGGCGGAGGTGATGTGGTACCGGTCGCCCACCGTGGCGCCCCGGGTGTAGTCCCCGGCCACCTCGATGTCCACGTGCATCTCCTCCACGGTGAACAGCTCCGGGGCTGCCAGGGCGGCCACCGCCACTGCGTCGTGAACGGGAGCGCCGGCGTAGCCCTTCTCCCGGTGGAAGCGGTAGAAGAACTCCAGCCACTCGGCCACAATGCGGGCCACCGGGTTGCCAACCGCCCGGATGCGGGCAAAGTCCTCGGGGAAGATAAGGGACTTCTCGGTCACGTCCAGTCCGGCCATGGTGATGGGCACGCCGGAGCGGAACACAATATCGGCGGCCTCCGGGTCCACCAGGATGTTGAACTCGGCGGCGGGAGTCCAGTTGCCGTGGGTGATGCCGCCGCCCATAAGGGAGATGCCGCCGATCTTCTCCTTCAGCTCCGGGTGGGACAGGAGCAGGGCGGCCACATTGGTCAGGGGGCCGGTGGGCACCAGATACACCGGCTCCTCGCTCTCGGAGAGCACCCTGGCCATCAGCCCGGCGGCGGAGCAGGGCAGGGGCGCACGGTCCGGCTCAGGCAGGTCGGGGCCGTCCAGGCCCGACTCCCCGTGGACGCTGGGGGCCGCCATGGGCTCGGCCGCCAGGGGCGCGGGGCGGCCCTTGGCCATGGGCGCGTCAATGCCCAGCAGCGTCATGACCCGCAGGGCGTTGTAGGTGGTCTTTTCAATGGTCTGGTTGCCGCAGACGGAGGTGACGCCCCGGATGTCCAGGGCGGGGGATGCCTTGGCCAGCATCCAGGCCATGGCGTCGTCGTGGCCCGGGTCGCCGTCCAGCAGGACGGGAATCCGGGCGGGCGGATTCCAACGGATTGCCATAGTATTCCTCCTTAAAAGCCGTAAGACCGGCACAGGGCGCTGAGCTCCGCCGCCTTTTTCCCCGTGGGGAAGGCCGCGGCCTCCTCCGGCGTGCGCCCTTCCATCAGTACAAGATGCACCCCCAGCCGTTTGATACGCTTGCCCAGAACGGATTTGTCCTTGTTCTCCTCGGCGATCATAGTCAGGTAGAGGGTGGTGAAGAGCCTGTCCGCCCGCACGCTGTCCCCTGGGGCGGCGTCATAGGCGGCGGAGAGGCGGGTGGTAAGTTCCAGAACATCGTCGCTGGGCAGCAGGTCCCCCCGGGACGGCCTGACGCCCATGGCGTCGTAAACGGCGACAAAGTCAGCCATGACCTTGTCCGCACCGTACCGCTGGGCCAGCTCCAGCAGACGGGCAAAGCAGCCCGCGTCGGTGGGCCGCCGGGTCCAGAGAAAAACCCGTTCCTGGACACACCAGCGGTCAAATTTTCCCTCGGTAAAACCGATGCTGGTGTTGCCGGGGAAGGATTTCACTACCTCAAAGGCCATAAGCGCCCTCCTCTCTGTGAGGTAAGTATAGCAAAAAGGGGGCGGGGTTATCAAGGCCTTTGCCCGCCGGATTGAAGCGGAAAAAAGATTTGCATGGAAAGAACAGGACGTGATAGAATAGGTACCCATAGAAATCCGCACCCATTCACAGATGAGGAGAAGAGAGAAAACGGGGGGAGACGGGATGCTGAACATTGCCATTGTGGAGGACGATCCCCAGGCCGCGGGGACCCTGACGTCCTATCTGGACCGCTACGCCCAGGAGCGTGGGACTTCCTGCAACAGCGTCATTTTCAACGACGCGGTGGACTTTCTCACCGGCTATAAGGCCAGCTTTGACCTGGTGTTCATGGACATTGAGCTGCCAGGACTGGACGGCATGGAGGCCGCCCGCCGCCTGCGTGAGGTGGACAGGAGCGTTATCCTGATTTTCGTCACCAACATGGCCAATTTCGCCGTGAAGGGTTACGAGGTGGACGCCCTGGACTTTATCGTCAAGCCGGTGGCCTACTTCCCCTTCTCCATCAAGCTGGACCGGGCGGTCAAGCGGCTGGAGAGCCGCCAGGAGCGGGAGCTGCTGGTGCCGGCGGAGGACGGGGTGGTGTGCCTGAAGTGCTCCGAGGTGACCTACATCGAGGTCATGCAGCACCGGATCACCTACCACACCCGGGACAAGAGCTACACCGGCTACGGGTCCCTGAAGAAGATAGAGCCCCTTCTGCCCGAGAAGGTCTTTGCCAAGTGCAACAGCTGCTATGTGGTCAACCTGCGCTATGTCCGGCAGATAAAGGACTTCAGCGTGCTGGTGGGGGAGGACTGGCTGACCATCAGCCACGCCAGGCGGAAGCTCTTCCTCAGCGCGCTCAATGAGTACATCGGGAGCATGGAATAGTCATGTATGAGGTTACCCAGCTTTTCTGGTACAAGTCGGTCTTTATGGCCGAGATTCTGGCGGCCGAATTTCTCTTCACCTTCCGCCTGAAGAAAAAAGACCACTACCCCATCCGCTTTGCCCTGGCCGCTCTGCTGTGCATGGCGGTGTCGGTGGCCGCGCCCATTCTGGGCTACAACGCCCTGTACAGCTCGGTGCTCTTCTTCGTGCTGTTCGCCGTGTCCGTGGGAGCGCTGATGCTGTGCTTCCGGGAGCCCTTCCTCCACATCTTCTTCTGTGCCGTGGCCGCCTATACAGTGCAGCACATCGCCTTTGAGGTCTATAACTTCATCGTGGTGGTCACCGGGCTCAACGCCGGGCTGCCTGTGGAGGTGTACGGCGAGAGCGCCGCACGGCTGTCCGGACTCTTCCTGACGCTGGTGTATGTGGACGCCTACTGCATTGTCTACTGGCTCATGACCATCACCTTCGGCTCCATGATCCGCAAAAACGAGGACCTGCGCATCCGCAGCACCTCCATGCTGGTGCTGGTGGCCCTGGTGGTTCTGGTGGACATCGTCATCAGCGCAGTGGTCACCTATTACAGCTACGAAAACAACAACCCCTTCTATGTGAGCGTGGCCTCCATCTACAATATTCTCTGCTGCCTGCTGGCCCTGTACGTCCAGTTCTCCCTGCTGTCCAAGCGGCAGCTGGAGCGGGAGCTGGACACGGTCAACAGCCTCTACGAGCAGGAGAAGAAGCAGTACGACATGTTCAAGGAGAACCTGGACTTCATCAACGTCAAGTGCCACGACCTGCGCCACCAGATCCGCCAGATCGGCCGGAGCAGCTCCCTGGATGAGGCGTCCATCCGGGAAATGGAGGACGTGATTTCCATCTACGACTCCGCCGTGGAGACGGGCAACAAGACCATCGACGTTATCCTCACTGAGAAGAGTCTCATGTGCAATAAGAACCACATCAAGCTCACCTGTATTGTGGACGGCAGCGAGATGTCCTTCATGGCCGAGCAGGACATCTACTCCCTGTTCGGCAACGCCATTGACAACGCGGTGGAGGCCCTCTCCCAGGTGGAGGACGAGGAAAAGCGGGTGGTGGGCATCATCGCCAAGCGCAAGGGCATGTTTGTGTCCCTCCAGTTCTACAACTACTGCCCTCAGCCGCCCCAGTTTTCCGGCGGCCTGCCCGTCACCACCAAGGCGGACAAGCAGTACCACGGCTTCGGCATGAAGAGCATCCGCATGATTGCCCAGAAGTACGGCGGCGAGATGGGTATCTCGGTGGAAAATCAGGTGTTCAACCTACGGCTGCTCTTTCCGCTGGAGTAGCCCGGGACAAGGAATATGCTGCAAAAACGGGCAGTTATGTCAAAACAGTTGCACCGTGCTCGATCCCCTTTGTATACTGTGTGCAAGATTCGCGGAGGGCGCCATCCGCGGAAAAAATCAAGGGGGATGAACTGTAATGAAAAAGAAGCGGATGTCCAACCGCCGCTTTATGGCCATTCTGATTCCCGTCATGGCCATTGTGCTTGTGACACTGATGATCTGCAACCTGCTGGCTCTCAACTACCGGGGCCTTATCTCCACCTTCTTCAACCATACCACCTACAAGATTGTGGAGACCGGCGGGGCCGTCGGGGACAGCACCTATTACCCCAGCGACTTTGAGACCGAGGAGGAGCTGACCGAGCACAGCGGCCAGGTGGCCGAGCTCCTGGAGGCCGAGGGCATGGTCCTGCTGGAGAACGACGGCGGCCTGCCCCTGGCCAGGGACAGCAGGGTGAGCCTGTTCTCCGTCTCCTCTGTGAGCATGGTCTACGGCGGCACCGGCTCCGGCAGCGTGGACACCTCCACCGTGCCCGACCTGAAGACCGCTCTGGAGGCCTCCGGCCTCACCGTCAATCCCACCCTGTGGGACTTTTACCAGCAGAAGAGCGCCGAGGGGTATACCCGCAGCGCCCCCAACTGGCGCGGCGGCCAGTTCGCCATTAACGAGGTGCCCTGGACTGACGTGGCGTCTGCCGCCGGCAGCTCCTTCGCCGACTACGGCGACGCAGCCATCGTGGTCATCTCCCGCTCCGGCGGCGAGGGCTCCGACCTGACCGCCGTCAACTTCGCCGAGACCGAGGACGTGGCGGGCAACTCCGGCAATTACCTGGAGCTGAGCGCCGAGGAGGCCGACATGCTCGCCGCCGTCAACGAGCAGTTTGACAACGTGGTGGTGCTCATCAACGCCAACAACGCCCTGGAGCTGGGCTGGCTGGCCGACTATGAGAACATCAAGGCCGCCCTGTGGATCGGCGGCGTGGGCCAGACCGGCCTGTACGCCGTGGCCGACGCCCTGGTGGGCGACGTGGTGCCCTCCGGCCGCCTGGTGGACACCTACGCCTACGACGCCTCCAGCGCCCCCGCCGCCCAGAATGCGGGCTCCAACTTCTGGATCAACAACGGCTTCTCCAATGAGTCCGACCAGTACATTGTCTACGCCGAGGGCATCTATGTGGGCTACCGCTACTACGAGACCCGGTATGAGGATGTGGTCATGGGCACCGGCAACGCCGGCGATTACGACTACGCCTCCACCGTCCTCTACCCCTTCGGCTACGGCCTGAGCTATACCCAGTTTGCCTACAGTGACTTCTCCATGGAGGAGAACGGCGACAGCTTCACCGTGACCGTGACCGTCACCAATACCGGCGACACCTACACCGGCAAGGAGGTCGTCCAGGTCTACTTCCAGTCTCCCTACACCCAGTACGACATTGAAAACGGCGTGGAGAAGGCCTCCGTGGAGCTGTGCGGTTTTGCCAAGACCGACGCCCTGGCGCCTGGAGAGAGCCAGACCGTCCAGATCGATGTGCCCAAGGAGCAGCTCAAGGCCTACGACTACCGCACCGCCAAGACCTTTATCCTGGATGCCGGCGACTACTACTTCACCGTCGGCACCGACGCTCACGACGCCATGAACAATATCCTGGCCGCCAAGGGCTACACTGTGGCCGACGGCATGACCGCCGACGGCGACGCGTCCATGACCGCCAAGTGGACCAACGCCAGCCTGGACGCCACCACATACGCAGTGGACAGCGTCACCGGCACCGCCGTGACCAACCTGTTCGGCTACGCCGACATCTCCAGCTATGACGCCTACTCCGACTTTGTCTACCTGAGCCGGAACAACTGGGCGGATACCTTCCCCGCGCCCTTCTGCGACACCACCGATGAGGCCACCGGCGAGCGGTACATCGACCTGCCCCAGGAGATGATCGACGCCCTCCAGCCCCAGTACACCGAGGATCAGGACTCCTACACCATGCCCGCCTCCGGCGTCACCCCCGAGGTGCAACTGACACTGGCCGACTTTATCGACGTGGACTATGACGACCCCGCCTGGGATGATCTGCTGGACACCATCAGCCCCGCCGACCTCATCTACATGGTCCGCATGGGCGGCTACGGCACCCCCAGCCTGGACTACATCCTCAAGCCCGCCACCGTGGAGAAGGACGGCCCTGCCGGCATCTCCGCCACCCTGGTGGGCGGCACCCAGGGCATGGCCTACCCCACCGAGGTGGTCATCGCCTCCACCTGGAACACCCAGCTGGCCTATGATATGGGCGTGTCCGTGGGCAACGACGCCATGTACGCCAATATCCAGGGCTGGTATGCCCCTGCCATGAACATCCACCGCAGCGCTTACAGCGGCCGTAACTTCGAGTACTACTCCGAGGACGGCTTCATCAGCGGCCAGATGGGCGCCAACACCGTGCTGGGCGCCCAGAGCAAGGGCCTGTTCTGCTACGTCAAGCACTTTGCCTTCAACGATACCGAGGGCGTCATCGATGAGAGCAACGGCATCAAGGGCTCCAAGGACGGCATCGCCACCTTCTTCAACGAGCAGGCCGCCCGTGAGCTCTATCTGGTCCCCTTTGAGGCTGCGGTGAAGGAGGGCCACACCTACGCCATGATGAACGCCTTCAACCGGGTGGGTACCAAGTGGTGCGGCGCCAGCCATGAGCTGCTCACCGACCTGCTGCGGGAGGAGTGGGGCTTCAACGGCCTGGTCATCACTGACATGGCCGGTCTGCCCGAGTATATGGACATCAAGGCGGGCCTCCAGGCCGGTACCGACATGTGGATGAACACCAGCGAGGAGCTCTACAACATCGACGGCTACCAGAATGACCCCCAGATCATGACCTACCTGCGCAACGCCGCTCATGACATCTGCTACACTGTCAGCCACAGCGCCGCCATGAACGGCCTGTCCGCCAACTCCACCATCGTGGACGTCATGCCCCTGTGGATGACCTGGATGGTGGCCCTGGACGTGGTGGTGGGCGTGCTGATTGTGGCCGGGGTGGTCTGGATTGTAGTCCGTAACAGGGACCAGAAGAAGAACCCCGACAAGTACAGACAGTAATTCCACAACAGGACAATACAGTATGAAATCAAAACACCCCGCCGGCACAGCGTGCCGGCGGGGTGTTTCATGTATTCAAGGAAGCTCAGCCCTTGAGCAGGTCCAGGGTACAGGTAGCGGCGATGCTCTTCCGGATGGCGGAGCGGAGGGGGAGCACGGCGGAGGGGCTCACGCTCAGCTCGTCAATGCCCATGGCCAGGAAGGTGGGCAGCAGCTCCAGGTCGGCGCCCAGCTCGCCGCAGATGCCGATCCAGATGCCCGACTTGTGGGCAGCGTCGGCGGCCATTTTCAGGGCCCGCAGCACGGCGGGGTGGTGGGGGTCAAAGAACTTGCCCAGGTCGTTGCACTGCCGGTCGCAGGCCAGGGTGTACTGGGTCAGGTCGTTGGTCCCCACGGAGAAGAAGTCCACCAGCCCGGCCAGCTCCTCGGCCATGAACACCGCCGCCGGGGTTTCGATCATGATGCCAAGCTCGGTGTCCGGATTGAAGGGGATGCCCTCGGCGGTCAGCTCGTCCATCACCTTCTGGCAGGCCCGGCGGCACTCCTTTACCTCCCACACGCTGGTGATCATGGGGAACATAATGGCAACCTTGCCGTAGGCGCTGGCCCGGTAGAGGGCCCGCAGCTGGGTGCGGAACACCTCGGGCCGGTTGAGGCAGATGCGGATGGCCCGCAGACCCATGGCCGGGTTCTCCTCCCTGTTGAGCTGGAAGTAGTCCACCTGCTTGTCGGCGCCGATGTCCAGGGTGCGGATGACCACCCGCTTGCCCTTCATGGCGGCGGCAACCTCCTTGTAGGCCCGGAACTGCGCCTCCTCGGAGGGATAGTCGTCGGCGGCCAGGTAGAGGAACTCGGAGCGGAACAGGCCCACGCCCTGGCCGTCGTTGGCCAGCACGGCGTGGACGTCCTCGGGGGAGCCGATGTTGCAGTAGACCATCATCTCCCTGCCGTCCAGGGTCACATCCTGCTGGCCCACCATGCTGCGCATCAGCTCCCGCAGCTCGGCCTGCTTCTGCTGCCGGGCCTCCAGTTCGGCCAGGGTCTCCCCGTCCGGGTCCAGAATCACCTGCCCGGTCTCGCCCACGATATAGGCCTCTCTGCCGTCCAGGTCCTCGCTCAGGGCCTCCCCCAGGCCGCACACGGCGGGGATGCCCATGGTGCGGGCCAGAATAGCGGTGTGGCTGTTGCCCGAGCCGCCCTGGGTGGCGATGGCCAGAATCTTGCTCTTGTCCAGCTGGATGGTCTCGGAGGGGGCCAGGTCGTCGGCGGCCAGAATGACCGGTACCTCCGAGTGAATGCCGCCCTCCGCCGCGCCGGTGAGGATGTTCAGCAGCCGCCCGGTCACGTCCCGCACGTCGGCCGCCCGGGCCTGCATATAGGGGTCGTCCATGGCGGAGAGCATGGCGGCAAACTGCTCCCCGGCCTGCTGGGCGGCGTACTCGGCGGTGTACCCCTCCTCCAGCTGCTCGTCCATGGCGCCGGTAAAGTCCTCGTCCTCCAGGAACATGGCGTGGGTCTCGAACAGGGTGGCGGCGTCGTCGCCGGCCTGGGCCCTGGCCTTCTCCGCCATGGCCTCCAGCTGCTCTATGGCCTGGGCTCTGGCGGCCTCCAGCCGCGCCCGCTCCGCCGCCGGGTCCTGGGCCATCTGCCGCTCCACCACGGCGCTGACCCGGTGATAGAAGCAGATGGCGCCCTTTTCAATGCCCTTGGACACGCCCTGACCCTGTAAAATCTTCATGTGTTAGCTCCCCTTTCCGCGAAAAACAAATCGCCCGCCGCCCCGGTGGGACGGCGGGCGGAACGCTGTGCTTACAGATTGTCCTTGAAGAACTGCTCCATGGCGGCGATGGCGGCATCCTCCGCGGCGCCCTCGGCGGTCACGGTGACGGAGTCGCCGGTCTTGACGCCCAGACCCATCAGCTTCATCAGCTGGGTGCCCTTCACGGTCTTGTCCTCCTTGGTAATGGTGATCTCGGTGCCGGCAAACTCCTTGGCGGCCTTGACCAGCAGGCCGGCGGGACGGGCGTGGATGCCCAGGGGATCCTGAATCACATAGGTAAAGCGCTTCATAACGGCAAGTCTCCTTTTTGAATATAGAGTTTACAATTTATTGCAGCGGAGCGGCAGAGCAGGTCTGCCCCTCCGTGTCAAACACGCGCTGGACATGCATGGCCAGATAGCCGATCTCCGCCTCATCCACCTGGCGGCCCAGGGTGCGCTCCAGCTGGCGGCAGATCTCCTCCGAGATGTCGAAGGCCCGGGGACAGGACGCCTGCATAATATGGTTGACGTCCATGCTCAGCCGCTCCCCCTTCAGCAGGCGGGCGGCCATATATTTGATGTGGCTCATCAGCCGGTTGTAGGACAGGGAGTTGACGTCCATCACTACGCCGGTGGCCTGCTGCACCAGATCCACGCATTCCCGGATAATGCCCGCCGTCCGCATGGCCTGGGAGACCTGCATGGACTCCAGGGAGGAGTGGACGTGGAGAGCGATGTAGCCCAGCTCGTCGTCGCTGAACCGGAGGCCGGTCCGCTCCCAGATTACGTCCCCGCCCCGGCGGGCCACCTGGAACTCCTGGGGGAAGAGGGCCTTGATATCAGGGGTCAGCGGGTTGCCGATGGGGGCGTTTTTCCGGATGCGCTGGGCGGCGAAGTCGATATGGTCGGCCAAGGGGATGAGAATGCTGGGGTCCACCTGGCCGAAGGTGTTTCTGGCGTCCAGAATAATAGTATCGGCAATGTTCAGGTAGAGCGGATCGATGCGCTTGACCAGATCCCTGGGGTTGCCCCGGTCGCACTTCTGGGAGAGCTGGTACACCGTGGTGTCGGGGGGAAATTCCACCCGCTCTCCCGGCCTGCGGCCGAAGCCCACCCCCTTGCCCATCACCAGGTTCTCCAGGTTGTCCTCCTGATTCAGGGCCAGGACCGTGTTGTGGTTGAGAATCTTTGTAATTCGGTACACGCGCACACCCTCCTACCAGATAGCATGCCTGTCAGGATTCGTAGATGTCCAGGGCCAGCAGATCCTCGCCGGGCTTCACGTGCCCGGCCTTCAGCAGCCGCAGTTCCTGGTTGTCCTCCATGGAGGTGAAGAGCACCGGGGAGGACACGGAGGAGGCGTGCTCCCGGATGAAGTCCAGATCGAACTCCAGCAGGCGGTCGCCCTTCTTCACCTGGTCGCCCTCCTTGACCAGGGCGCGGAAGCCCTCCCCCTTGAGGGCCACGGTGTTGATGCCCACATGGATAAGCATCTCCACGCCGTCCTCCAGCTCCAGGCCGATGGCGTGGTTGGTGTCAAAGACAAAGCTGATGGTGGCGTCGCAGGGGGCGGTGACCACGCCCTCGCAGGGAATGACGGTGGCGCCGTCGCCCATCATCTTCTCGGCAAAGGCCGGGTCGGGGGAGGCGGTGACGGGCGCGGCCTCTCCGTGGAAGGGGCTGCCGATGACAATGGTCTTGACCAGCGCGCCGTGCGCGGCGGGGGCCTCCGGGGCGGGCGCCTCAGCGGGCGCGGTTTCTGCGGCGGGTGCGGCCTGCCCGGCCGCACCGCTGCGCAGGTAGTCTTCCAGATTGGCCTTGATGATATTCACCTGGGGACCGTACACAACCTGAACGCCCTGGCCCTTCTGAATCACGCCGTGGGCGCCGGTGGACTTGAGCATATTCTGATCCACCTTGCCGCCGTCGATGACGGTGCAGCGCAGGCGGGTGGCGCAGCAGTCCACATCCTTGATGTTGGCCGCGCCGCCCAGGCCCTGGGCAATGGCGGCGGACACCTGGTCATCGCCGCCGGCGCTCTCGCCGGCCTTGCGGGCGTTGTAGTCGGCCTTGGTGTACAGCTTGGTCTCCTGCTCGCCCTCCTCGCGGCCGGGGGTCTTGAAGCTGAACTTCTTGATGAGGAAGGAGAACAGGAAGTAATAGACCAGGAAGAAGGCGATGCCCAGGGGGATGATCAGCAGCCAGCTGGTCTTTTCATTGCCCTGGAGGATGCCGAAGAGGGCCAGATCGATGAAGCCGCCGGAGAAGGTGAGGCCCACGGTGATGTTGAGAATGTGGCACAGCATGTAGGCCAGGCCCGCAAAGACGGAGCTGATGACAAACAGTACGGGGGCCACAAACAGGAAGGAGAACTCCAACGGCTCGGTGATGCCGGTGAGGATGGAGGTGAGGGCGGCAGAGAGCAGCAGGCCGCCCACCTGCTTTTTCCGCTCCGGCTTGGCGCAGCGGTACATGGCCAGGGCCGCGCCGGGGAAGGCGAAGATATAGAGCACAAACTCACCGGTGAAGCACCAGGTGCCCGCGGTGGAGAAGTGGGTGACGGTGGGGTCGGCCAGCTGGGCGAAGAAGATATTCTGAGCGCCGGCCACCACGGTGCCCGCCACCTCCATGGTGCCGCCCACGGCGGTCTGCCAGAAGGGCAGGTAGAACACATGGTGCAGGCCGAAGGGGATGAGCAGCCGCTTGATCATGCCGAACAGGAAGGTGCCGAAGTACCCGGAGCTGTAAACCAGCATGCCCAGGGCGTTGATGCCCTCCTGAATGGGCTGCCAGACAAAGAACATGAGGATGCCCACCAGGGCGAAGACCAGGGTGCTGATGATGGGGACAAACCGGGTGCCGCCGAAGAAGGAGAGCACCTGGGGCATCTGGACCTTATAGAACCGGTTGTGGAGCGCGGCCACGCCCAGGCCCACGATGATGCCGCCGAAGGCGCCCATCTGCAGAGAGGTGATGCCCAGCACCGAGGTGGTGGAGCCCTCCAGCAGGTTTTCCGTGCCGCCGGTCAGGGCGATCATGGCCGAGATGGCCGAGTGCATCACCAGGAAGGAGACCGCGGCGGCCAGGGCGGCAACCTCCTTCTCCTGCCGGGCCATGCCGATGGCCACGCCCAGGGCGAAGATAAGGGGCAGGTTATCAAAGATAACGCCGCCGCACTTGCTCAGAACCGAGAAGATGAAGTAGGGGACCGTGCCGGGGCCCATGACGCCCAGCAGGTTGTAGGTGGCCAGGGTGGTCTCGTTGGTAAACGAGCTGCCAAGACCCAGCAGCAGTCCTGCCACCGGCAGGATGGCGATGGGGAGCATAAAGGACCTGCCCACCCGCTGCAGCACGCCGAAGAATTTTTCCCTCATGGTGTGTTACCTCCTAATCACATTTTGGGGTTGTGATTCGGTTCCTGCCGGCCGCTCTGCGTGAAAAAAGCACTAACCGACAACTATTACATATCAACATTAACATGCAATAGTATAAGGTTAGTGCCTGTTGCCAGTAACACACCTATATGGAACTTAGCTTAAGCAGATGGTAGCATAAAGCACGAAGAATGTCAATCTGGTTCAATACATTTTCAACTTAATATACAAAAAATATAGATAAAAGTTGTCTAAAACGCGAGAAGAAAACATAGGACGCAGAGAGAGCCGCCGTGCGCGCCTCCCTTTCGGGAGGCGCGCACCCACGGCGGCGGGCATTCATCCAAAGATGGAGAACTTGACGATGAGACCGGAGAACACGATGGACACGGTGGAGCAGAGCTTGATAAGGATGTTGAGGGAGGGGCCGGAGGTGTCCTTGAAGGGGTCGCCCACCGTGTCGCCGATGACGGCGGCCTTGTGGCAGTCGGAGCCCTTGCCGCCGTGGGCTCCGCCCTCGATGTACTTCTTGGCGTTGTCCCAGGCGCCGCCGGCGTTGGACATGAACACGGCCACCACGAAGCCGGTGACGGTGACGCCGCCCAGCAGCCCCACAACAGCCTCAGCGCCCAGGATCAGGCCGGTGACCACGGGCACCACAATGGCCAGCAGGGAGGGGGCCACCATCTCCTTCAGGGCGCCCCGGGTGCACAGATCCACGCAGGAGGCGTAGTCCGGGTCGGCCTTGCCTTCCATAATGCCGGCGATCTCCCTGAACTGGCGGCGGACCTCCACCACAATGGACTGGGCGGCACGCTGCACACCGCTCATGGTGAGGGCGGCAAAGACGAAGGTGAGCATGGCGCCGATGAAGATACCCACCAGTACGGCGGGGTTGGTGAGGGACAGGTCCAGCACATGGCCGTCGCCCAGGGTATTCAGCTTCACGTTGACCACGTCCACATAGCTGACCAGCAGGGCCAGGGCGGTCAGGGCGGCGGAGCCGATGGCGAAGCCCTTGCCGGTGGCGGCGGTGGTGTTGCCCAGGGAGTCCAGAGCGTCGGTGCGGGTGCGAACCTCGTCGCCCAGGCCGCTCATCTCGGCGATGCCGCCGGCGTTGTCAGCCACGGGGCCGTAGGCGTCGGTGGCCAGGGTGATGCCCAGGGTGGACAGCATGCCCACGGCGGCTATGCCGATGCCGTACAGGCCCTTGGCGAAGAGCGCGGAGTAGTCAGGGCTGTTGGTGGAAAGGGTGCCGCCGGAGGCCAGGAAGGCCACAATGACGGCGATGGAGATGATGACAATGGGAGCGGCGGTGGAATTCATGCCCAGAGAGATTCCGCCGATGATGGTGGTGGCGGCGCCGGTCTCGGTGGAGTCGGCCAGATTCTGGGTGGGCTTGTAGGTGTCAGAGGTGTAGTACTCGGTGAAGTAGCCGATGGCGCATCCGCCCACCAGACCGGCCAGAATGGCGATGTAGGGGCCCCAGGAACCCATGAGCCAGTAGGTGAGAGGGGCGGCCGCCACGGCGGCCAGAATGGCAGCGGTGTAGGTGCCCTTGCGGAGGGTGGAGAGCAGGGAGCGCTGGTCGGCGTTCTCCCTGGTGCGGATGAGGAAGGAGCCGATGACCGAGCACACCACGCCCACCACGGCCACCAGCAGAGGCAGCAGCATGGCGTTCCAGGTCAGGTCGCCGCCGGCATAGGCGGCCGCGCCCAGGGCAAAGGTGGCCAGGATGGAGCCCACATAGGACTCGTACAGGTCGGCGCCCATGCCGGCCACATCGCCCACATTGTCGCCCACGTTATCGGCGATGGTGGCGGGGTTGCGGGGGTCATCCTCGGGGATGCCGGCCTCAACCTTGCCCACCAGGTCGGCGCCCACGTCGGCGGCCTTGGTGAAGATGCCGCCGCCCACACGGGCGAACAGGGCCATGAAGGAGGCGCCCATGCCGAACATGACCATGGTGGAGGCAATCTGAGCGGCCTCAAAGTGGGCGATGTACTTGAGAATGTGGAACCAGACGGAGATATCAAACAGGCCCAGGCCCACCACGGTGAAGCCCATAACCGCGCCGGAGGAGAAGGCCACGTTCAGGCCCCGGTTCAGGCTCTCGTGGGCGGCGTTTGCGGTGCGGGCGTTGGAGCTGGTGGCGATCTTCATGCCGATGAAGCCGGCCAGGGCAGAGTAGATGCCGCCGGTGAGGAAGGCAAAGGGGATGAACCAGTTGTCCAGCAGATGGGTTGCAGCCAGGACCAGCAAGATGACAAATACCACGGCGAAGATCTTGGCCACAGTGGTGTACTGCCGCTTCAGGTAGGCGTTGGCGCCCTGGCGAATAGAGGCGGCGATCTTCTTCATCAGATCGGTGCCCTCGGAAAAGCGGAGCACCTTTCGAGCCTGAAAGACAGCGAAGAGCAGCGCGATGGCGGCGCCCAGCAGGCCCAGCCAGAAGAGATTCTGTACGTCCAAAATTCCCACTCCTTTACATAATAGGAAAGTCGAAGAAAAAATAATGGTTGACTTAATGGTTTAAAATTGATATTTGGTTCGACCTTCCGTTTGCTTGTGACATATTAATATTACCATAAACAACTTATTTTGCAAGAATATATTTACAAAAAGTAAGGATAGTAAAAATGCATTCGATAAAACAAATAAAATAATAATCTATATAAACAAAACTTATGATGAATTCTACAAAACAGAACCTGCGCACGTCAAAAAACTTTGGAAAGTAGGAAAACTGGATTTGTAATCATACGAAAGAAAAAAACTGAGCGCCAAAGGGGCAAAAACTGTTGGAACTGACGAGATAGATAAAAATTTGACAAAAATCGGGCGCGAAAAAAAGTCGGCCTGTTTGTACAGAAAATCTTTCAAAATGAGCAATTTGCAGAAGCGCAGAAGGGAAAATAGCGCTTGCGGAAATGAAATACGCGTGATATGATTTTCTAAAATTAGTACGATAGTACTAAAACGAAAGGGGTATTCTGCCATGAAAAAGAAATGGATTTCCGCCTGCGCCGCCGCTGCGCTGCTGCTGAGCACAGCAGCCTGCGGAGCACCCGCGACTGAGGAGAGCATCCAGCCCTCTGCCAGCGGATCTGCCGCCCAGAGCGAGACCCTCACGGGCCAGGGCCAGGGCTACGGCGGCGTGATCACCGCCACCCTGACCGTGGAGAACGGCGTCATCACCGCCGCCAGCTTCGACGGCCCCGGCGAGACCGCCGAGATTGGCGGCGCCGCTCTGGAGGAGCTGGCGGAGCAGGTGGTGGCCGCCAACGGAGCCGAGATTGACGGCGTGTCCGGCGCCACCTACACCAGCGACGGCTGCCGCGCCGCCGTGCGCAACGCGCTGGATCCGGAGGCCAATCCCTTTGAGGCCGACGGCGGAGATGGCGGGGAGACTGCCTCCTATCCCACCGGCGCCGAGCCTGTGGAGATTCCCAGCGACCGCAAGATTGTCAGCGCCACCACCTACGGCATCTACACCAAGGACGTGACCTCCGCCCAGGACTGCGTCATCAAGGCAACCCTCTACTGGGATCTGGACAACGACCAGGCCTATGCCGTGCAGTTCTATGAGCCCATGCTGCCCTGGGACGACAACGGCGCCGCCGGCGGCTGGGGCAACATGACCGACGAGGCGGTCATCTCCGCCCTGGGCGAGGACGGCCTTATCACCTTTACCGCCGGTGAGACCGAGTGCAACTTTGCAAAGTACATCCAGATCGGCGGCGTGGTGTGGACCGGCGAGCTGGGCAGCGACCCCGCCTGCGAGGTGGCCGTGGTCTACTCTGCCGACATTGACGGCCAGACCGTGAAGATGAACGACTATGTGGCCACCGAGGAGGGCGGCAAGTGGTATGTGGACGCCTCCGAGGAGCCCGCCTACATCCTCAAGAGCGCCCAGAGCGTCACCGGCGCCGACGACGAAAACGTGGCCATGACCTACCAGATCACCGCCAAGGAGACCAACGGCCACGGCACCGCCTTCTGGCCCAGCAGCATCACCTTCCCCGGCAACATGCAGGCCATCAAGGACTTTGTGCTGGAGAACGGCTTTGACTACGACTACTACGCCGACGGCGGCATAACCCAGAACGACGAGGGCTACTGGCAGACGCCTGACGCCGTCTCCGGCGCCACCCTTGCCGAGACGCCCACCTATCTGGACATGCTCAAGACCCTCTATGAGCGCATCCAGAGCGGCGACTACGTGGAGGAGAACTAAAAAAACATCAGCCTGTCAAAAGACCTTGGTTGAACAGAATCGGGCTGTGTCGGGGCGGGGGAGCGCGAGGGGGCAGCCGCCCGCCTCGCGTGGAATCGAATGCCCCGGAAGCCTTGCCGTGCAAGGCTTCCGGGGGGCGGAGCGAGGACTTTTGCGCCGCTGTGCGGCGCAAAAGTAACGGCATTTTTTCAGGCTGTCGAAAAAGTCCAGGGACTTTTTCGACAGCCTGAAAAGCATAAGAATGGGGCTGCGGCATCAAGCCGCAGCCCCATTCTTATGCTTTTATGAGCTGAATGAAGCAGCTTCAGACCTCCGTCTGCTGCGCCAGCGCGTCATAGGCCGCCTGACCGGCCGGCGTCAGATAGGGGATGAGGACCGCCCACTGAAACGCCATCATCTCCGCAGCGGAGATAAAGCGGGAGGCCGGCCAGGTGGCGTTGTGCTGCGCCCAGCCGGTGTGGCTGAGCATGAGCAGGCGCGCCACCTGCTCCAGACGGCTGCCGCTCAGCACAGGCGCAAACAGTCCCATTTCAGTGCAGCTGCCGATGGCGTCCCGCAGGACGGCCAGCAGCGCCTCCACACTGGCGGCATGGCGCGCCTGAAGGCGGGGGACGGAGCTGTACAGCGCCGGGTCGTTGAAGTAGAAGGGCGTCTCAAAAAAGGATGCCAGCATCCGCTCCAGCAGGCGGTTGAGCCCGGACAGGCCGGGCTCGGGCGCGGCGGGCAGGGTGCCCAGCTCGGCGTCCATAATGTCCTCCATCAGCAGATCCTTATGGGGGTAGTGATAGGTCAGGTTGCCCACGCTGATGCCCAGGGCATCGGCAATGTTGCGCATGGAGACAGCCCGGTATCCACGCTCGTTGAACAGTTCACGGGCAGTGTTCCGGATCAATTCCTTGGTGGTTTTCATGGCGGTTATCCTCCGAAGAAAGCGCGGGGCTGTGGGGCTCAGGAGCGGCTCCAGGCGCTCTTGCTGAAAAGAACCAGAATGGGAAGCAGCTCCAGCCTGCCGACAATCATGCACAGGGTGAGCACCAGCTTGGACAGCGCGGAAAAGGCGGAGTAGTTCCCCATGGGGCCCACCAGTTCAAGACCGGGGCCCACATTGCCGATGCAGGAGACCACGGCGGTAAAGGTGGTGCCGAAGGAGAAATTGTCCAGCGCCACCACCAGCCCGGCGGTCAGGACGACGAGGATGTACGCGGCAAAGAAGATCAGGATGGAGCGCAGGGTGTCCTCCGGCAGCACCTTGCCGTCCAGCTTGACCACATTGACCGAGCGGGGATGGATCACCTGATTGATCTCCCGGCGGATACACTTAAAGACAACCAGCACCCGGGAGCATTTGAGGGCGCCGCCGGTGGAACCGGCACAGGCGCCGATAAACATGAGGATGACAATCAGGAAACGGGAGAACTCCGGCCACAGGTCAAAGTCCACGCTGGAGAAGCCGGTGGTGGAGATAATAGTGGACACCTGGAAGGCCGCGGCGCGGATGGTGTCGCCCAGAGATGTAAAGTAGCCCCCGGTAAACCACAGATTACACGTGATCAGCACAATGCTGACGATCACCACGCCCATAAAGAAGCGGAACTCATCGCTGCGGAGGGCCTGCCGGATTTTTCCGCACAGGACCAGGAAATAGAAGGCGAAGTTGATGGAAAAGAGCAGCATAAACACAGTGAGGACAATTTCAGCGGCGGGGTTGCCATAGGCGCCGATGGAGGTGTTGCGCACCGAAAAGCCTCCTGTGCCCGCCACGGCGAAGGCGTTGACGATGCAGTCAAACCACTCCATGCCGGTGAGGCGGAGACATAGAATTTGAATGGCGGTCATGGCACAGTAAATGCCATAGAGAATTTTGGAGGACTGGCTGGTCTTAGGTACCAGCTTGCTCACCACCGGTCCGGGGCTCTCCGCTTTCATCAGGTGGAGGGTGCGGCTGCCCAGAGAGGGCATCAGGGCAATGGTGAGGATGAGCACGCCCATGCCGCCCAAAAAGTGGATGAAGGAGCGCCAGAACAAGATTCCCTTGGGCAGGTTTTCCACCGCCGGAAGGATGGACGCACCGGTGGTGGTGAAGCCGGAGGCGGCTTCGAACAGGCAGTCCACATAGGTGGGGAAATACCCGGAAAACCAGAAGGGCAGCGCGCCGAAGGCTGAGATCAGCAGCCAGATGAGGCCAACGGCGAAGAAGCCCTCCCGGGGAAAGAAGTGGTTGGAGGCAGGCAGCGCGGACAAAATTCCGCCCACCGCCAGGAGAATGGCAATGGTCAGGACAAAGGGCCTGGTGGACTCGCCGTAGATGAAGCACACCAGAATGGGCAGCAGCATGCAGCAGGCTTCCACCAGAAGGGTGCGGCCGGTAATGCGAAAGACCAGCTTAAAATTCACAGCCCCGCGCCTCCTATAACGCCCGCATCCAGCAGGGACTCGTCAAAGATATCGTTGACGTCCAGAATTCCCTCGTCGCCGGACACGATGATCACCGTGTCTCCCTGCTCCATACAGGTGGAGCCCTCGGGGATAATGACCTTGCCCTGATGGACAATGACCGCGATGAGGATCCCCTTTTTCAGCCGCAGGTCCTTCAGCGGGGTCTTCAGGTGGCGGGTGGTCTCGTTGACCACGAACTCCATGGCCTCTACCTTGCCCTCGGCAATGCGGTACAGGGCGGTCATGACGCTGCCCTTGGAGTTCTCCATGCCCCGCACCACCTGGAGAATCTGGTTGGCGGTGATGAGCTTGGGGGAGATGACGCTGTCCAGGCCCACGGCGCGGGCAATGCCCGCGTAGTTCTGGCGGTTGGACTTGGCCACCACCTTGGAGATACCCAGCTGCATGGCGTACAGAGAGATGATCAGGTTGTCCTCGTCCCGGTCGGTGAGGGCCACAAAGGCGTCGGAGGCGGCCACATTCTCCGACTCCAGCAGCTCCTGATCGGTACCGTCGCCGCAGATGATCATGGTGTGGGGGAGAAGCTCGCTTAGCTCCCGGCAGCGGTCCATGCTCCGCTCCACCAGCTTCACCCGCAGGCCCATGCCCTCCAGCAGAGCGGTGAGGTAGTGGGAGATGCGTCCGCCGCCCACCATAAACACGTCCTTTATTTTGGGCGCGTACCGGCCCAGCAGCTTGAAGAACTGAGTCATGCCGGCAGGCTGGCCGATGAGGTAGAGCTTGTCTCCGGCGGTGGGGACATAGGAGCCGTCGGGGATAATGCTCTTGTCCCCCCGCTCCGCCGCGCAGAACAGAATGGGCAGGGCCTTGACCTGACGGCTCAGCTCAGAGAGAGGATGGCCGCAGATAAAGTCGTCCGCCTGGATCCGGAAACCAATGAGCTCCACCCGCCCGCGGTAGAAGGTCTCCAGATTGGCCGCGGAGGGGAACCGGAGCAGCCGGGCAATTTCCACGGCGGTGGCGTTCTCCGGATTGATGATCATGTCGATGCCGATTACCTTTTTCAGGGTGGCCAGCTCCACGGCATACTCCACGTTGCGTACCCGGGCGATGGTGTACTTGGTACCCAGCCGCTTGGCGGTGAGGCAGCAGATCATGTTAATTTCATCCAGGCTGGTGGCGGCAATCAAAACGTCGGCATGTTCGGCATCCGCCTCCCGCAGGGTGGCAATGGACGCGCCGTTGCCCTTGACGCACATGACGTCCAGCGTGTCGGACGCCCGTTGGAGGGACTCGTCCCGGGTGTCGATAATGATGACATCGTGATCCTCGCGGGACAGGTGTTCCGCCAGCGTAAAGCCAACTTTACCGCCGCCTACAATGATAATCTTCACGCACACTCTCTCCTATTTACTTTGACATATTTTTATATGACATGGCACACAGACGCACACCGCTGAAGCGGCGGAAAACTACCAACATATTAGCGCAATTCAGGCCAGCCGTAAAGGGTGAGCGGATATTTTGCTTGAAAAAAGGGGAAATTCCCTGCCGCCCCTGAAAAGAACGGAGCGGACAGGGGAGGAAAATGGACAACTGGGGTTGCGGAAGCAGAGAAGAAACAGCTATAATGAATAAAAAAGGACAGAAATAATGTTACGAGGTGAGCGATATGCACGAACATGAGCTGCAGTTCCACATCAAGTGCAAGGCGGGAGACGTGGGCAGGTATGTGCTGCTGCCCGGCGACCCCGGCCGCTGCGAAATCATTGCCTCCCATTTTGACAACCCGGTGAAAATCCAGTCCAACCGGGAGTACACCACCTATACCGGCACCCTGCTGGGGGAGAAGGTGTCGGTCTGCTCCACCGGCATCGGCGGCCCCTCCGCTGTCATCGCCATGGAGGAGCTGACCAAAATCGGCGCCGATACCTTTGTACGGGTGGGCACCTGCGGCGGCATCAAGCTGGACGTGAAGTCGGGCGACGTGGTCATCGCCACCGGCGCCATCCGCCACGAGGGCGCCAGCCGGGAGTATGCCCCCATTGAGTTCCCCGCCGTGGCCGACTATGAGGTGCTCACCGCCCTGGTGGACGCCGCCAGGGACCTGGGCCATGTGTGGCACGCGGGCGTGGTTCAGTGCAAGGACTCCTTCTACGGCCAGCACGACCCGGCACGCATGCCGGTGTCCTATGAGCTCCAGGCCAAGTGGGAGGCCTGGAAGCGCCTGGGCGTCCTGGCCTCCGAGATGGAGTCGGCGGCCCTGTTCTGCTGCGCCTCCGCCCTGGGGGTGCGCTGTGGATCCGCCTTCCACGTCATCTGGAACCAGGAGCGGGACGCCGCCGGCCTGCCTCAGGACGAGAGCCACGACGTATCCTCCGCCGTCCGGGTGGGCGTGGAGGCCATTAAGCGGCTCATCCAGGCCGACCGGGCAAAGCAGGGCTGATAGTAAGCGCATAAGGAGCCATCCGCATATAGCGGACGGCTCCTTTCCTTATTTATTCAGAATAGCCCGGTGATCCTGCCATTCTCGTCCACGTCGATGTTTTCAGCGGCGGGGTTCTTGGGCAGGCCGGGCATGCGCCCCGCCGGGCTCTGCCCGGCGGGGACCCCGGATTTATCATCCTCGGGCGGAGTGAATCCGCCCTGCGGCAAGGTTTTGCCGGAGGCAAAACACTTGTACACCGCACTTGCGGCGCCATGACCATGCCCTGTTAGAACAGCCCGGTGATCCTGCCGTTCTCGTCCACGTCGATGTTTTCAGCGGCGGGGTTCTTGGGCAGACCGGGCATGGTCATGATATCCCCGGTGAGGGCCACCAGGAAGCCGGCGCCGGCATTTACCTTCAGGTTCCGCACGGTGATGCGGAAGCCCCGGGGTGCGCCCAGCAGCGCGGCGTCGTCAGAGAAGGAGGACTGGGTCTTGGCCATGCAGATGGGCAGCTTGTCATAGCCCAGGCCGGTGAGCTGCTTGAGCTGCTTGCAGGCATTGGAGGTCAGCTCCACGCCGTCGGCCCGGTAGATTTTTCGGGCGATGGCGTCCAGCTTCTCCTCAATAGAGCTGTCCGTATCGTAGCAGAAGCGGAAATCAGAAGGGGTCTCGCACAGACGCATAACCTCCCTGGCCAGGGCCTCGCCCCCTTCGCCGCCCTTGGCCCACACCTCGCTGAGGGCAACGTTGACGCCCAGGGCCCGGCACTTCTCCTCCACCAGGGCCAGCTCGGCCTCGGTGTCGGTGGGGAAGCGGTTGATGGCCACCACGCAGGGCAGGCCGTATACCTGGGTGATATTCTCCACATGCTGGAGCAGGTTGGGCAGACCCCTCTCCAGGGCAGCCAGGTTTTCAGCGCCCAGCTCGCTCTTGGCCGCGCCGCCGTGGTGCTTGAGGGCACGGACCGTAGCCACCACCACCACGGCGGAGGGGGTCAGGCCGCCGCAGCGGCACTTGATGTCCAGGAACTTCTCGGCGCCCAGATCGGCGCCGAAGCCGGCCTCGGTGACGGCGTAGTCGCCCAGACGGAGGGCGGCGTCGGTGGCGGTGATGGAGTTGCAGCCGTGGGCGATGTTGGCGAAGGGGCCGCCGTGGATGAGGGCGGGGGTGTGCTCCAGCGTCTGGACCAGGTTGGGCTTGATGGCGTCCTTCAGCAGGGCGGTCATGGCGCCGTCCGCCTTCAGATCCCGGGCGGTGACGGGCCTGTCGTCCCAGGTATAGGCCACCACCATGCGGCCCAGCCGCTCCTTCAGGTCCTTCAGCCCGGTGGCCAGGCAGAGCACCGCCATGACCTCGCTGGCCACGGTGATGTCAAACCCGTCCTCCCGGGGCACGCCGTTGACCCGGCCCCCCAGGCCGCAGACGATATTGCGCAGCTGGCGGTCGTTCATGTCCACGCAGCGTTTCCAGGTGATCTTGCGCACGTCGATATCCAGGGCGTTGCCCTGCTGGATGTGGTTGTCCAGCATGGCGGCAAGCAGGTTGTTGGCCGCGCCGATGGCGTGGAAATCGCCGGTGAAGTGGAGGTTGATGTCCTCCATGGGCACCACCTGGGCGTACCCGCCGCCGGCGGCGCCGCCCTTGATGCCGAACACCGGGCCCAGAGAGGGCTCCCGCAGGGCCAGCACGGCCTTTTTGCCCAGACGGTGGAGGGCGTCGGCCAGACCCACGCTGGTGGTGGTCTTGCCCTCGCCGGCGGGGGTGGGGTTGATGGCGGTGACCAGGATCAGCCGCCCCTTCCGGGGCAGGGCGCTGAGGGCCGCCGGGTCCAGCTTGGCCTTGTAGCGGCCGTAGGGCTCCAGAACCTCCTGGCTGACGCCCAGCTCCTCCGCAATCTCTGTAATGGGCAGCATGGCACACGCCTGGGCAATCTCAATGTCGGTTTTCATCTGCAACCGCGCCTCCTTCAAACTTGAATCCTGTCTTGCAATACAAAAAGGGCACACCGCGCGAAAGCGCAGCGTGCCCAGACGGTCGGCTCATGTCCGCTATACTCCATGTGGTCAGCCCACTTCCGTCAGTCATATAGCGCACTGTCAGGATATCAGAGAACCGGCGCACTGTCAAGGGAAGAAGGCTTTGAGGCGGGGATGGACCGGATAGAAATGGTGTTTTGCCCAAAAACGCAGGAAAAAATTTGGCCGATTTATCAAGATTGTCTGGGTGCCCCCTTTGTGCTAGACTATCTGTAACCGGGCTGGACTGCGGCCCGCATATTCAATCAGGCGAGGCGGGGCTACTCCAATTTTAAATTACATCACTAATTTAATATAGGCCCGTCTCCCCGTAAAAAAGGAGGAGACCAAAATCCGCCGGGCCGGCGGTGCGGCAGTGTGGAGACCTGCCGTAAAGCATACGGGGTTTTGCTCTCCGTGTGCAAGACTGTACTTGCGGAGGCATTGCAGTCACGGCCTGTGTACATGGCAACTTTGAGCCTGAAGAATGTAAAGAAGATCTACGACAAGAAAGTGGTGGCTGTCCACGACTTCAACCTGGAGATCGCGGATAAGGAATTCATCGTCCTGGTCGGCCCCTCTGGCTGCGGCAAGTCCACCACCCTGCGCATGATCGCCGGTCTGGAGGAGATCTCCGAGGGCGACCTGTACATCGGCGACCGCCGCGTCAACGATGTGGAGCCCAAGGACCGCGATATCGCCATGGTCTTCCAGAACTACGCCCTCTATCCCCACATGACCGTGTACGACAATATGGCCTTCGCCCTCAAGCTGCGCAAGATGCCCAAGGATGAGATCGACCGCCGGGTCCGCCAGGCCGCCGAGATTCTGGACATCACCCAGTATCTGGACCGCAAGCCCAAGGCCCTGTCCGGCGGCCAGCGCCAGCGTGTGGCCATCGGCCGCGCCATTGTCCGTGAGCCCCAGGTGTTCCTGATGGACGAGCCCCTCTCCAACCTGGACGCCAAGCTGCGCAACCAGATGCGCGCCGAGATCATCAAGCTCCGCCAGCGCATCGACACCACCTTCATCTATGTTACCCACGACCAGACCGAGGCCATGACGCTGGGCGACCGCATCGTCATCATGCGCGATGGTTTTATCCAGCAGATCGGTACGCCTCAGCAGGTCTTTGATCACCCCGCCAACGTGTTCGTGGCCGGCTTCATCGGCACGCCTCAGATGAACTTCTTTGACGCCAAGCTGGTCAAGGAGGGCAATGGCTACTATGTGGACTACGCCGGCACCCGGGTCAACCTGGCCAAGAGCATTCAGGAGGGCCTGGCCGCCAAGGGCGTGGGCTCCATGGACGTGATTCTGGGCTGCCGCCCCGAGCACCTCATTCTGAAGGCCTCCGCCGGCGAGGGGACCGTCACCGCCCATGTGGACGTGTCCGAGATGATGGGCAGCGAGGTCCACCTGCATGTGGTGGCCGGGGAGAAGGAGGTCGTGCTCCGCATTCCCTCCACCGACCTGCCCGCCCAGCACCGGGCCGGCATCCCCTTCGGCGCTGAAGTTGAGTTCACCTTCCCCGAGGAGCTGGTGCACCTGTTCGACCCCTCCAGCGAGAAGAACCTGCTGGATTAACCGCATACTGTCAGACGCCGCCGGTAGCTACCGGCGGCGTCTTTCTCTTGGACAGAAACAGCGGACAGAATTGCAGAGCGCAATTCTGTCCGCTCAGCGTGTCGAAAAACCTTCCCAGCAGGGGAAGCCTCGCAGAGTTCCGTCATCCGCAGATGACGGAATCAAATGAAAATCCGTCATTTTCGGGGACATGCGCCTCGAAAATGACACTTCTCATG
>CAJFTA010000035.1 GCA_904419835.1 uncultured Pseudoflavonifractor sp.
CTTCTCCTTCTTGTAGAACTCCTTGAAGAGGACCACCAGGTGCTTCATGTCGTCGGTGTCCAGCTCCACGTCCTGCTTGACGCCCTTCTTGGCCTTGACGTCGTCGATGATCTCCTCAAAGCGCTTCTTGGACAGCTCCATCACCACGTCGGAGAACATCTGGATGAACCGGCGGTAGGAGTCGTAGGCGAAGCGGGGGTTATTGGTGAACTTGGCCAGGCCCTCCACCACCACGTCGTTCAGGCCCAGGTTCAGGATGGTGTCCATCATGCCGGGCATGGAGGCCCGGGCGCCGGAGCGGACGGAGACCAGCAGGGGATTCTCGGGATCGGCAAACTTCTTGCCGCAGATCTCCTCCATCTTGCCCAGGTACTCATAGATCTGAGCCTGGATCTCCTCGTTGATCTGGCGGCCGTCATTATAATACTGAGTGCAGGCCTCGGTGGTAACGGTGAAGCCCTGGGGCACAGGCATGCCCAGATTGGTCATTTCGGCCAGGTTGGCGCCCTTGCCGCCCAGCAGCTCACGCATGGAGCCATTGCCCTCGGAAAAGAGATAGACGTACTTATGTGCCATGTATACTTCCTCCTTAGCGGGTTGGGGATGCAAGCGTGGCGTCTGTCCGTCCGAATGGGGTGACAGGTTCTCGCTGGAAGACGCGCAGGCTGCCGCTGCCTGATTTCCCCTCAATGAAAGCTATTATATCATTTTGTCAAAATTTTTCAAGGTTCCATTGTATAAATTATGCAATATTTTGTCTGACCAAAAATTTACCTGTATTTTTTACTCTCGAGAATACATTATTTGGTCGGTTTTTTCATTTTCCTGTTTTTGTTATTGTAAGAAATGTTGTATTATTTTATTTTTTACGCAATTCATTTGTACGGTTTTTTATTCCAGGTTCTCTGCTTTTCCGGCTCCAGAGGACAAAAAGCGCACCGGGCATCCGCCCGGTGCGCCCAGCGTGTCGAAAAACCTCAGTTTAAAAGCCCCCGCCTGGACCAGGGCGGGGGAGCGCGAGGGGGCAGCCGCCCGCCTCGCGTGGAATCGAATGCCCCGGAAGCCTTGCTGTGCAAGACTTCCGGAGAGCGGAGCGGGGACTTTTGCGCCGCTGTGCGGCGCGAAAGTAACGGCATTCTGGAAGGCTGTCGAAAAAGTCCTTGAACTTTTTCGACAGTCTGGCGCACCGGGCATCCGCCCGGTGCGCACATTCTGTCTGTTACCACTCGATACCCTTTCGGGCGGCCACGCCCTTGTCGAAGGGGTGGCGGATTTTTTTCATCTCGGTGATGTAGTCTGCCCGCTCCACCAGGGCGGGGTCCGGGTCCCGGCCGGTGATGACCACCTCCAGGTCCTCGGGCGCGCCGTCCAGGAAGGCGAGCACGTCCGCCAGGGGCAGCAGCCCGGTGGACACGGCGGCGCAGCACTCGTCCAGCACCGCCAGGCCGCACTCCCCCGCCTTCACCTGGGCGGCCACCTGCTCCAGGGTGCGCTTCAGCTGCACGGCGCAGGCCGCCTTCTCCTCCTCATTCATCAGGAAGGTGAACTTTACCTGCTCGGGGGCGGGCAGCAGCGTCACGCCGGGCACATGGGCGATGGCGTCCCGCTCGCCGCTGTCGCCGCTCTTGAGGAACTGGGCGATGACCACCTTTCTCCCCCGGCCCGCCGCCCGCAGGGCCAGGCCAAAGGCGCAGGTGGTCTTTCCCTTTCCGTCTCCGCAGTAGATATGAATCATAGCCGCTCCTCCTCGTTTTTCAAATTCGCCGGGCGCCGGGACGGACTTCCCGAAGCATATCTGCGCGCCCCGGGCCGGCCGCCGGCCCGCTGTCCTGTCAGCCCCACTATACCAGATTGTCCCCGCCGCCGCAACGGGGTTGTTTTCCGCCCTCCGGTT
This sequence comes from uncultured Pseudoflavonifractor sp., assembly GCA_904419835.1. GTDB lineage: Bacteria > Bacillota > Clostridia > Oscillospirales > Oscillospiraceae > Pseudoflavonifractor. The sequence goes on from CAJFTA010000035.1 coordinate 1,895, forward strand.
TGCATTTCCCCGCCGGGTATGGTATGATGCACACATCTGAGAGAGGGGGAATCCGCCTATGTACAACGCTCCCATGTTTGGCCCGCCCGTATTTGTCAACCGAAAAGACCTGAAGCGGGCCGCCAAAGAGGACCTGCGCACCGCCCGCCCCAGGGTGTGGAAGGTGACGCTGGTCTATCTGCTCCTCACCAGCGGGCTCTTCCTCCTGCTGGACCTGGCGCTGAGCGGCTCGGTCCTCTATGGCCGTAATCTGCTGGCCGCCCTGCTCACCTCCACCGACCCTCAGCAGCTGCTGAATGTTCTCGCCGTCTCCGCCGCTCCTGTGGCGGTGCCCGTCTTTTTCCTCCAGATTCTCCTCCAGCTCTATGCCGTTGTGCTGGAATTCGGCTACTGCGGCTATACCCTGCGCCGCAGCCGGGGGGAGGCTGCTTCCTTCAGGGACCTGCTGGGCGGCTTCGGCATGGCGGGCCGGGTCATTGTGATGAACCTGATTGTCCTGGCCTTCTCCCTGTGCTGGGCCTTCCTGGTGCTGGTGCCGGTCACCCTGGCCGTATCCTTCCTGATGTCCCTGTTCCTGGTGGGCGCCTCCATCTACGCCACGCCGGAACAGCTGGTGGGACAGCTTCTGGTGTTCTACCCGGTGATCCTCGTGATTTTCATCGCCGCCGCCCTGCTCATCCTGTTCCTCACCCTGCGGTACGCCCTGGCCCCCTTCTGCCTGGCGGACCGGCCTGACAGCGGTCCCCTGGAGGCGGTGCGCCGCAGCCGCGCCCTGCTCGGCGGCCGTTACGGAGAAATTTTCAAGCTGGTTCTGTCCTTCCTGGGGTGGAGCATCCTGTCCGCCGTGCTCTCCGGTCTGGTGTCCGGCGTATGCGTGGCCGCGGGCTGCCTCTTCTTCCTCAGCTCGGGCAGTCTGACCGCCCTCACCGCCGGCATTGTGGCCGGCGAGGTTCTGGCCTTCGTGCTGCCCCTGCCCCTCACCATCTGGCTCACGGGGTACCGCACCGGCACCCTGGCCCGGTACTACTGCGCCATCTCCGCCGACGTGTCCCAGCCCTCCGGCGGACAGCCCATCCCCGGCGGCAGCAGCTGGCCCCTTTGACTCCTGCATACAAAAAAGTTCCGCCTTACGGGGCGGAACTTTTTTCTGCTTTCGGGGCGTTTACTCCCCCCGGGCTCTGGCCTCCTCATAGGTGTGGGGCCAGTCGGCGTGCCAGTCGGGCTCCTTTGTCTCCATCACCCGGTCCAGGCCGGAGGAGTAGGGTTTGATGTCCAGCACCGGGGTGCCGTCCTCCGCGTCGCTCCAGTCCAGGGTGAGCACCCCCCGCTCCCGGTCAACGGTCAGGATGCGCCCGGTGGACAGGGCGATGGGATTCGGCCGGCTGGGGGAACGGCTGGCAAAGACCCCCATGGGCCCCGGCGTACCCCGGTGGGGCGGCCGGACCTGGAGGCGGCTCCGGTCCTCCGGGTTGTCCCGGCGGTCAAACCACCAGAGGATGTGGACATGGCTGTACAGCTCCAGGCCCAGCAGGCCGGGGGCATAGGCGCGCTCCAGCTCCACCCGGACCCCCTTCTCGTCCTTACGCAGCACCCCAATGGGGGCGATGTGCAATGTTTTATGCTCCATGCCGCCTCCTTACGCCCGGTAGAAGGTCTCGGGCAGCCGGTAAGGCGCGCACTTGAGCTCAAAGGCCTTGCGTGCGGCGTGATAGGCCGCCCCGCGGAACGCCCTGGACCCGGCAGGGCACACCCGGATGCAGGCCGCGCAGGCGATGCAGGTGTCCCCGCTGGTCACGGTGGGCTCCGCCAGGTCGATGGAATGGGTAGGGCAGATGGCGGCGCAGGCGCCGCAGGCGGTGCAGCTCTTGTCCCCGGCCGGACGGAACGAGGCGGAGCCCGGCTTTTTGTAGGGCCGGCTGCCCTTCACCAGAATCTCTCCGGGGTGGCCGTCGGAGAACAGGCCGCGCCGGGCCTGGCACTCCCGGCCAAAGGCGGCGATGGCGGCCATATCCTTTTCGTCAGGCCGATCGGCGGCCACGGTGGGGAAAATGGAGTGCCTGGCGATGAAGGCGCCGGCTCCCACCACCCGGAATCCCTGGGCCTCCAGCAGGTCGGTCAGCTCCAGCAGGGCGTCGTCGTAGTCCCGGTTGCCGTAGACCGCGATGGCCGCCGCCGGGCCGCCGTTCCCCTTCAGATGGGCCAGGGAGGACAGGCACAGGGCGGGAATGCGGCCCGCGTACACCGGCATGCCCACCACCAGCATTTCCTCCGCGCCCACGGACACATCCTCTGTCAGCGGCGCCTTCAGCAGGTCCACCCGCTCGCCGCCGGGCTCCATGGCGGCGGCCGCCGCCTCCGTGACCCGTCTGGTGGTGTCGTTGGGACTGAAATAAACTGCTTTCAACAATAAACTCCCCTTTCCCGTATCCGTGCCGCCCGTTCCGCACCGGGGACAGGCGGCGCCTGTGCAAATTCAGGCGGCGGATTCCGCCCGGGCAGACTGTTTTATTATTATAGCACAGCCTTTTCCGCCATGCCAGCCGTGCCGCCCTGAAATACGCCCGGGCGCTGTGCGGAAAGGTGTGCGGAAAAAGGACCTTTTTTGTGCACACCCAATTGGAAATATCTGTGCTATACTGTGGTTGCTTTTACACAGTCACAGATGAGGTGAGACGCTTGCTGTTATTCAGCGAATATCTCCGCGACCTGCTGCGGGAGAAGAAAATGACTGTATCGGCCCTGTCCCGGCTGTCGGGTGTGGAGCGGACGGCCCTGTCCAAGGCCCTGACGGGCCAGCGCGTGCTGCCCTACGACGCGCTGGACGCCCTGATTTATCATCTGCGCCTGACCCCCGGCGAGGGGCAGCGGCTGCGGGCCTACTATGACGCCCAGTTCGAAAAGGAGGGGCTCCGCCGGGCCCGGGAGCTGGTGGGACGGCTGTTTTCCGACCTGGCGGAGCTGGACTTCACCGCCCCCGCCTTTGAGGAGAGCCAGCTGCTGATGGATCTGGACGGGTACGCCGGGCGGCGGTCCATCTTCTCCGGGGCCACCAATGTCCAGCCCCTGCTGCGGATGGTGCTCTCCCAGGAGCTGACCCGGACGGACGCCCGGGTGGAGCTGACTGTGCCGCCCACGGACACCTTTCTCAGCGGCGAGCTGCTCCGCCGGTACCTGGATGGCCGGATGGGGGCGGAGGTCAGCCAGATCATCGCCTTTGACGCGTCGGGGGCGGCGGAGGACATCAGCCTGCACAATCTGGAGTGCTTCTGCCGGATTCTCCCCATCTGCCTGCTGTCCGGGCGGAAGTACCACCCCTATTACTACTACGACAACACCATTGCAGCCCGGTATACCGACCCCTTCCCCTATTTTCTGATTACCCACAGCTGCGTGGTGTGCCTGTCGGAGGACGGCGGGCAGGCCATGCTGCTCCGGGGGGAGGACCAGGTGAACTGCTACCGCCGGCACTTCCACTCCCTCCTCTCCCGGTGCTACAACCTGATCCAGTACACCGCCGACCCGGTGGAAATCCTGGAGTCCTACGACCTGTGCACCGACGAGAACGGCTTCTATATGATTATGGATCAGCCCTGCTTCGGCCGGTTTTACGACGAGGCGATTATCGGCCGGTATCTGCGGTCCGGGCTGCCCTTCCACGACCGGCTGGCGGAGGTGGCCCGGCGGCGGTTCGGCAGGCTGCGGACAGCGGAACGGTTTTACACCCTGTTTACCCGCAGCGGCCTGGAGCGGTTTTGGAACACCGGCTCGCTGGACGACTTTCCCACCGCCTTTGTCGCTCCCTTCCCGCCGGAGCAGCGGCGGCTTCTGATGGCCGCCCTGGCGGAGCGGATCCGCTCGGGAGACATCACCGGACGGCTGCTGGAATCGGGAAGCTTTCCCGACTATCTGAGCATGACCACCTCCCAGCGCTCCGGGGTGGGGTTTTTCACCACCGAGCACTTCCCGCTGCAGGACGGCTTCTGCTCGGTGCAGATCCGGGAGCCCAACCTGTGCCGGGCCTTTCACGACTGGCTGACCCACCTGCCGGGCTCCGGGCAGGTGCTGGGGGCAGAGGAGACGGCAGCGGTGCTGGAGGCGCTGGCCCATACAGTGACGTGAGGGGTGTGCCGGCATTGAACTGAGATTGCAGCAAATTATGACTTTTCATTTTTATCGGCGCCTTTGCGGCCTATCCGGCCTGTTCTGGGAAGGGGCAGAACATCCAGCAGGATGCGGAAGAGCACAGGCGCCGCCGTTGGAAATATCAGGAGGAAGTATCATGAAAAAGCAAGGCCCGAGGACGCGGAGTACAACACGGATCATCAGCTGGCTTTTAACCCTGGCGCTGGCCGCCGGGCTGTGCGCTCCCCTGGGGGACCTGGTGCCAAAGGCGCAGGCGGCAGGCTCCCTCAAGCCCACCGCGCCGGTGCTGGACGGTTTTCTGGCGCCGGTGTCCCAGGTCGCTCAGGTCCCCGCCGGGTACGTCGGCGTGTACACCGCTGCCGGCCTGATGGCCATCTCGGACGCCCCGAGCTCCAACTACATTCTGATGGCCGACATCGACCTGTCCGGCGATGCGTGGGAGCCCCTGTGCTCGGTCTCCCCCTTCACCGGGATTTTTGATGGCAACGGCCATGTAATCACCGGCCTCACCGGCTCCGGCGGCCTGTTTGCCTCGCTCAGAGGCGGGACCATCCGGAATGTGGGCATAAAAAATGCCGCTATCTATCCGGATACAACTGTGAGCAATCCCTCCCCCATCGGCGGCATTGTGGGGGAGATCACCACTGCTGTCACCTCCTCGCTTATCTCCAACTGCTACTTCTCCGGGGATATTCATGACGCCGCCCCCTCCGGTTCCTTCAGCTTCTCTTCCTGCGCCATGGGCGGCATTGTAGGGCGGGCCTCCGGCGACGACGCCCTGGTGGAAAACTGCTGGATGGCGGGCGACATTATCTCCACCCATCCCGGCTCCCCGTTTTCCGGGCCTGATCTGGGCGGAATTGTGGGCATTGCCGACCGCATCACCATTACCGGATGCATCCATATGGGCGATATCCAGGCTGTGGGCCAGAGCGCCCTCATCGGCGGTATCTGCGGCCACAGCTCGGGCGAAATTACCGACTGCCAGAACTGGGGTACCATCACATACCGTGGCCTGGAAGGCAAAGTGGCCGGTATCATTAACAATTCCAGCTCCCCCGGCCCCACAGCCACCCGCTGTATGAACGCCGCAGATATTTCTGTCACGGATACCACGGAGGGCTCCGACAGCAGCCGGGCCAGTGAGGTGGGCGGCCTGTTCTCCTATGGCGGGACCCTGTACGACTGCTTCAACTGCGGCGACATCTCCGCCGACGGCTGCTGTATGGTTGGCGGCCTGTCCGGCCGGGGCCCCGTCTGGCCCGGAATTGCTATAACACAGGACGGGTCACCGCCGTCAATATGGGAAGAGACTCCAATGGGAACTCCTATTCCGCCTCGCTGGGCGGCTGGCCCTGGGACCTGGAGAACTGCTTTGGACTGGTACGTCCGGACGACACCCTGCCCCTGCTCCCCGAGGGCTATGAGGATGACTATCTGGTCAACGTCCGCAGTCTGAGTGAGAGCCAGATGGGCTCTTCCTCCAGCTTCACCGGCTTTGACTTTGGCGGCACCTGGACCATGGGCAGCGGCAGCTACCCCTATCCCGTCCTGCAGAGTATGAACCTCCCCGGCGGCGGTGACAGCGCCCAGCCCTCCTCCGGCACTATCCCCACCCCCGTTCTGGATAAGGCGGAGTTTGCCAACAAGGCGGTGACCGTGACTTGGACCCTGCCCCTCACCGTCCCCGGCCAGACCCACACGGTGGACAGCTTCAACATCCTGCGAAAGTCGGGCAGCGGCAGCAGCTACCAGAAAATCGCCACCGTGTCCGGCAGCTCCGGCGGCTCCTACACCGACCGGGCGGTCATCATTGGGGCCACCTATACCTACACTGTCCAGGCCTGCTACCAGGGCAAGACTGGCAGCTATGACGCCGAGGGCCTGACCGTCAAGGCGGAGGACCCGCCCGGCGTCAGCGATGACCTGTCCTACGAAATTGTAAACGGAAAGGCCGTCATCACCGACTGCCGGGAGACAGCGGTGAACGTGTCCATTCCCGCCCAGTTGGAGGGCTGCCCGGTGGTCATGATCGGCGACGGCGCCTTCCAGAGCTGCCGAAAGCTGACCAGCGTCACCCTGCCCGACTGCCTGACCGTGGTGGGGGACCACGCCTTCGACGGCTGCTCCTCCCTCACCTCCATCGACCTGACCCATGTCATCAGCATCGGCCAGCAGGCCTTCGCCTGGTGCTCCGATCTGACGGATATCCGTTGCGGCCCGGACCTGGCCTCCTTGGGCGAGCACGCGCTGGAAGGCTGGACCTCGCTTTTGACGGTGACGGGCTACGTCCGCACCCCCGCGGAGCTCCAGTGCAGCATGGAGGGCGTCAAATTCCGGTACATCCCCTCCGATGTGGATAAAATCGCCCGGGGCACCTTCGAGTATCCCGATGCCAACGGGGACACCGCCTCCTGCTCCTTCTACTACAACGACGACTTCTTCTCCTACGACAACAGCGCCTACCACAGCGACCTGGCCGTTATGACTCTGAAGCTGGCCATGGCGGGCTACTCCCGCCAGAACCTGTACACCGAGGAACTGCCCGAGCACGACCTGCGCCGGGCCCTCAACCTCCAGCGGCTCTTCTCCGACATGGGCTTTGGCAACGCGGAGTTCCACAACTACAACGCCGCCCTGACCGACACCTCCTCCAAGGTGGCCTACGGCTTTGCCAGCAAGCAGATCGGTCAGGACGTGGTGGTGGCCGTTGTGCTGCGGGGCGGCGGCTACGGCGGAGAGTGGGCGGACAACTTCAACGTGGGCTCCAGCGGAGACCACGCCGGCTTTTCCGCTGCGGCCAAGGCGGTCCAGGCCGAGCTGGAGGACTATATCGCCGGGCTGAAGGACCTGTACCAGTTCTCCGGGGAGGTAAAGCTGTGGATGACCGGGTACAGCCGATCAGGGGCCACCTGCAACCTGCTGGCCCAGGCCATGTCCTCCCGGATTGACAGCGATAACCTCTACGCCTATGTATTCGCCGCGCCCAACTGTACCACCGCCCCCAAGGCCTGCCGGGGGCTGTTCTCCATCATCAGCGCCGCCGACCTGGTACCCTGCGTGCCCCTGAGCAAGTGGGGCTTCGGCCGCCACGGCACTACCCTCACCTTCCCCTCCACCCTGCCTGCGTCCCGCAAGGACGAGTTTGAAAAGCTCTCCGGCATTGACCTGGATGACCATAAACCCGTCACCTATGCGATTCAGCCCGCCGCAATCCAGCGGTTCATCTTCTCCCTGGGTATGGTGGTAGGCAGCCGCAGCGCCTACAACGACCGGTATTCCGACCTGATTCAGCAGAGCCTGCGGGCTTACTACGGTACAGAGGAGCCGTTGTACTCCGCAGGAGAGACGCTAGCCAACGGGCTGTCCATCTCCGTCCTGCTGCCGCTGCTGCCCGACAACCTCATCTCTTTGTACATGCTGGATGCCATTGGCCGGGCCCATGAGCCCGCCCACTACCTGGCCTGGCTGGAGGCGGGCACCCTCAACTCCATCCGCGACTTTGACGCCAGCGGCAAGATGGTCACCTTCGCCTCCTCCGCCAACGCCCAGATCAGGAGCAGCAGCGGCGACGTGGTTGCCACCATCCGGGGCGGCGTTATCTCCACCGTGAAAAAGGCCGACGGCCTCCAGCTGGAGTGCGCGGACGGCCAGACCACCGTGCTTCTCACCAGTGGCGACTGGACGGTGGAGGTCTACGGCTCCGGAACGGCGGACATCTCCATCCTGGAGTTCTCCTCCAGCAGCGCCGTACGGCGGGAGGTGCTGTTCTCCGGCGTGGCGCTCAAGAGCGAGGTAATGGCCCTGGAGATCAGCGCCGGCAGCAGCCAGGAGGAGTACCGGCTGGAGGACGGAAACAAAATTATCCGCCCCACCAGCGACACCGCTTCGGATGCGTCCGCGTCTTCAGAGTTCCAGGACGTCCTTCCCGGCTCCTGGTACTATGACGCGGTTCAGTGGGCGGTGGAGAACGGCGTCACCTCGGGCACCAGCGCCACCACCTTCTCTCCCGACCGCCCCTGCACCCGGGCGGAGGTGGTCACGCTGCTGTGGCGCGCCCTGGGTCTGGACGAGCTGACCAGCCGCTCCACCGAAAACCCCTTCCGGGATGTGGACACCGGGGCCTTCTACTGCGACGCGGTCCTCTGGGCGGCTGAAAACGGCATCACCACCGGCTCCTCCGCCACCACCTTCTCCCCCAACGTCGTCTGCACCCGGGCGGAGGTGGTCACCTTCCTGTGGCGCACCGACTACCCGCCCAAAAAGCTCAGCGGTCCCGTCGGCTTCTCGGACGTGGAGCTGGACGACTTCTTCTGGTTCCCGGTAAAGTGGGCCCTGGAGGAGGGGATTACCACCGGCACCAGCGCCGCAACCTTCTCCCCCCTGCTCACCTGCACCCGCGCCCAGGTGGTTACCTTCCTCTACCGGTACTTTTCAAACTGAGCCGGCTATCCCGGATATAAAAGAACCCGCTCTCTTCAGGGCCGCTGACAGCCCTGAAGAGAGCGGGTTCTGCAGTTGACGCCCCGCGGGGCTTTTCACTCCGTTTTCCGCGGAGGGGCTGCCGGGGCGCGGGCCGGCGCTCCGGGGCGCTCCCGCCGTGTCCGGCTTCACTGTCCGGAGCCGGCAAAAAGGGATTGGCCGGGCGCTTTTTCGGCGAAGGTCCCCAGGTCCCGTCCCTTCAAAACCCGCTCCAGCAGCTCGGGCAGCCGGTCCGGGGCGCAGGCAAAGCAGGGGATATCCATGCCGGCGATGCGCTGGGCGGTCTGTACATCGTAGCGGGGCTTGCCGCCGTCGGCGATGGCCAGCAGCACCGCCACCGTGACCCCGGCGCCCTTCAGCTCCTCTATCCGGCGGAGCAGGGCGGCCCGGTTGCCCCCCTCCTCCAGGTCGGAGATGAGGAAGAAGATGGTCTTTGCGGGCTCCTCCACCAGCCCCTGGCAGTAGGCGATGGACCTGGCGATGTCGGTGCCTCCCCCCATCTGAAAGCCGAAGAGCAGATCCACCGGGTCGGCGCACAGGGGCGTCAGGTCCATGATTTGAGTGTCAAAGGCCACCACATGGGTGCGCACCGCCGCCATGGAGGCCAGGATGCAGGCCATGACGGAGGAATAGAAGATGGAGGGGCCCATGGAACCGCTCTGGTCGATGTCCAGGATAATATGCCACCGGTTGGTCCGGCTGGAGCGGTCAAAGAACCACACCCGCTCGGGGACAATGGCGCCCAGCTCCGGGCGGTAGTTGCGGAGGTTGCGGCGGATGGTGCAGGGGAAATCGATGGCGGCGGCGCTGGGCAGGGGCGAGTGGGCCCGCCGGTTCAGGGCGGCGGTGACCGCCCGGCGCACGTCCTCCTCCAAAAGGCGGTTGATCTGCTCCACAATCTTCCGAATGAAGCTGCGGGCCGCCTCCTTGGACTTTTTGGGAATCTGGTCCTTGAGCATGAGCAGCGTGGAGGCCAGGTTCATGTCCGGCTCCAGCCCCTCCAGCAGCTCCGGCTCCAGCAGGAGCTGCTTCAGGCCCTTGCGCTCGATGGCGTCGTTCTGCACCACGGCCACAATCTCCGGGTCAAAGAGGCTGCGCAGGTCCCCCAGCCACTTGGCGATGTGGGGGGCGGAGGGGCCCCGGCCTGCGCCCTGTCCCGCCCCGCCGAAGCTCTCCCCCGGCCCGCCGTAGATGGCGGCCAGAGCGCTGTCCATCAGCAGCTCCTCCCGGGACAGGGGCGCGGCCCCCATCCCCTCAAAATCCGGCTGGCTCTCCGCGCCCAGAATCAGCCGCCACCGGACCAGCTGTGCCTGCTGTGCCATGGGAATCCCCCCTCAGATGTCGTCAAAATCAAAGTCCTCCAGGCCCTTCAGTGCCTCCTGCTCGCTCTGGGTCAGCTCCCCCGTCAGGGCCTCGGCGGCCTGGTTCTGGTTCACGCCCCAGATCTCCCCCAGGTTCTCGGCAATGTCGCTCTTCTCCGCCGGGGTGAAGCCGGAAAAGGCCCGGCGGAGAAAGACCAGGGCCCGGCGGAACTGCCCCTCGTCCAGGGCGCTCAGATAGTCGTCCAGATGCCTCCACAGGGACAGCCGGGCGATGAGGGCGTACCGGTTTTTGGACGCCAGGCCCTCAAACCACCCCGCGCCCAGCTCGGCGGGCACGCCGGGGGAGAGCCGCCGGGCGATCTCCCGGGCCAGCAGCGCCTCGTCCGCCTCCCCCCGCTCCAGCAGGGCGGCCATGGCAAAGCCGGAGCAGAGGGTGTTCAGGTCGTCCCGGTCGGACACCCGCCGGAGCAGCTCCAGCCACCGCTCCCCCTCCAGGCAGTCGTGCTCCAGCTGAAGCCGGTTGAGCTGGTCCATGGCGGCGGTGACGGCGGGGGCCGTCTTGGCGTCGCAGCGGCAGGCGTCCTCCAGGGTCAGGCAGGCCCGGAGGAACAGCCGCTGGAGCAGGGGCACCACCGGAGCCGGGTCAAACCGGCGCAGGTCCCCGTACCGCACCACCAGGGAGAGCTGTACCGCGGTGTCCGCCACGTCGGTGAGGGCGGCCGCGTCCACGGACAGGCCCTGGAGCACCGCCAGGGCCTGCCCGGCGGCGGCCGGCATGCCGCACAGGAAGGCGTCCCGGAACACGGCGGCGGCCTGGGCGATCGAATTGCAGGCCTCCCCCCGCTCCCGCAGGGCAAAGGCGGCGGCCCCCTCCACCGTGTCCCCCAGCAGGGAGGCCTCCACCACTTCAATCTCCACCTCGGGGGTCCAGCGCAATGTCCAGTACTCCCCCCAGTTGGCCCCCTCCTGCCGGGATGGCAGCGGGGATGCGAAGTGGATGCCCAGCACCCGCAGCCGGTGGAGGAAGCAGGAGCGCCGCAGGTCCAGCAGGGCGGCTTTGGGGTCCTTTACGTTCAGCCGCTCCCGCAGGTCCAGGTCCAGCTGCCGCTGTTCCACGCCCCGGTACTTCTCCAGCCGCAGCTCCCGCAGCTGCCGGTAAAAGTCCTCCTGGACCGAGGTGCGGCTCACCCCCTCGGGGATAAAGCCCACCCGGGTTCCAATCTCCGTGTCCGCCGCGGCCACCGCCAGCTCGGAGAAATTGCCGTGGCCCATGGCGGCCACCGCCCCGTCCCGCAGGTCCGCCAGGACGGGATACCGGCTCCCCCGCAGGGCGCACAGGGCCCTGGACAGCCGCAGGGCCTCAATGACCTCGGCGGAGGACACCAGGTTGCCCGCCTTCCGGTGGGCGGCGGCCAGGCGGGTCAGGTAGAGGGCGGGCAGGTCCCCCGGGCCGCCCTGGCGGAGGGCGTCCCACAGCAGCTCAAAGTAGGCCGGGGCCTTGTTCCCCGCCCCGTAGCCCGACCGGCTGGACAGGCGGTAGTAGGAGTAGGGCATCAGGGTGGCGGTGCAGTCGGCCCGGGGCAGGGCGGCGAGCTCCTCGTCCGTCATGGGCGCGTTCTCCCGCAGGCCGGGCACATGGAAGGCGCCGCAGACGCAGAAGATCCGCTCCGGCGGGATACCGCTCTCCACCGCCTCCCGGATGACCCGCTTCATATAGGCCTCCCGGACCAGGGTCTTGGCGGTGCGGAACTTTCCGTCCCGGGCGGTGCGGCGCAGCTGTTCCCCAAAGGTGTTGGCCGCCGCCTGAAAGGCCCGCCAGTCCTCCAGCTGCTCAAAGCTCCGCTCCCAGAAGGTGTCGTGCTCCTCCCCGGTGCGCTCCTCCAGCTGCCGGTACACCCACTCGGTGTTCTCCTCCGGCTCCTCCCGGTCCTCCCCCGCCTCCTCCAGGGCCAGCATGGCCCCGGAGGGCAGGTCCATGAAGCGGCACGCCGCGCCGTGCTCGCGGGCCCAGAGGATGGCCCGCAGCTCCGGGGAGTAGACGGCCAGGGGGTACAGGATGGTGCGCACCGGCGGCTCTCTGGTGTAGGCCAGGATGGCCGCCGGAAATCTGGTCTCCGGGCGGCAGAGCCAGTGCATCTGGTCGTTTAAGTCGGAGGGGCCCTCCACCAGCACCAGCTGGGGCCGGCACGCCTCCAGGGCCCGCTCCAGGTGGAAGGCCGCCGCCGGGGACAGGTGGCGCACGCCGAACAAGACCGGGCCGTCCATCACGGCTCCAGTTCCCGGCAGGCCCGGTACAGGGGCAGCCAGCCGCTTCCGCGCTTTTTCATCACGTTCTCCAGGTACTCCTTCCAGGCCAGCCGGTCCTTCTCCTCGTCCTTCACCACCGCCCCCTGGAGGGCGGCGGCCAAATCCTCGGCCGTGACGGCGCCGGTGCCGAAGCTGCCCGCCAGGGCCATGGAGTTGGCCAGCAGGGAGATGGCCTCGGCGGTGGAGAGCACGCCGCTGGTGGTCTTGAGCTTCTGCTTGCCGTCCAGGGTGGCACCCGCCCGCAGCTCCCGGAAGATGGTGACCACCTTTTCCACCGTGTCCTCCCCGGGCTGCCGGGCGTTCAGGTCCAGCCCGGCGGAGAGCTGCTCCACCCGGGTGCGGACAATCTCCAGCTCGGTGGCCAGGTCGGCGGGGGTGGGGAGCACCACGATGTTGAACCGCCGCTTCAGGGCGGCGGACATGTCGTTGACCCCCCTGTCCCGGGTGTTGGCGGTGGCGATGACCGAGAACCCCTTCACCGCCGGCACCTCCAGGCCCAGCTCGGGCACGCTGAGCCGCTTCTCCGACAGGATGGAGATGAGGGCGTCCTGCACCTCGCTGGCGCAGCGGGAGATCTCCTCCAGGCGGGCGATGGTGCCGGTCTCCATGGCCCGGTACACCGGGCTCTTCACCATGGCCTCCGGGCTGGGGCCTTTGGCGATGAGCATGGCGTAGTTCCAGGAGTAGCGGATCTGCTCCTCGGTGGTGCCCGCGGTGCCCTGGATGACCTTGGTGGAGTCCCCGTTGACGGCGGCGGCCAGGTGCTCGCTGAGCCAGGACTTGGCCGTGCCCGGCTCGCCGATGAGCAGCAGGGCCCGGTCGGTCACCAGGGTGGCGATGGCGATCTCCACCAGGCGGCGGCTGCCCATGTACTTGGGGGTGATCTCCACCCCCTTCACCTTCTCGCCGCCCATGATATAGGTCAGCACCGACCGGGGGGACATGCGCCAGCCGGTGGGAATGGGGTCCGTCTCGGCGGCCATGAGGGCCTCCAGCTCCCGGCGGCAGAGCTCCTCCGCCGGGAGGCGCTGTACGTTCTGTTCAGCCATGTTGTTCCTCTCCTCTCCGCAGGGCCTCCTGCTCCCACTTCTCCAGGTACCGCGCCGCCACGGACGCGGGCCAGTAGCCCCGCTGGACCTTCAGCTTCTTCTCCTGTACCAGCCGGTCCAGCTCCCTGAGCTGCTCCGCCTTCTCCTCCGGCGGGACGGGCAGCTGTTCCAGCAGGCTCATCATCTCCCACTGGGCGGGGCCGCCGCTGTTTTTCCTGGCCCACTGGACCGCAAAGCCGCCCCAATCCGTCCAGCCCGACTCCGCCAATATCCGTACGATCTGCTGGACCTGGCCGTAGTAGGGGCTTTTCAGGGCGGTACGGTACAGGTAGGCCGAGACCTCCCCGGCCAGGTCCGGGAGCCGCCGCCCCTCCAGCAGATTCAGCAGCGCCCCGTCCAGCCCGCCGCCCGCCCGGGCCAGCAGGGAAAACCACCGGGTGTCCAGGGGCGGGATTGCCACCGGCGGGGCGGCGGCTGGAACGGCGCCCACAGCCCAGCGGTAGGCTCCCTCCTGCCCGTCCCAGCACAGGGAACACAGCACATGGCGGAAGGGGCGGATGGCCTCCTGGCGCACCCTGGCGCCCAGCAGGCCGGTTTTGAGGAGCTGCCGCTCCGCCCAGGCGTAGCTGTCCGCCGGGGCCTTGGTGAGGAGCCGGGCCGCCAGGGCGGGGGCCAGAAAGTCCTCTCCCGCCCGGTCCTGAAGCTCCATGGCCAGCTGGCACAGCGCCCTGTCCCCGCCCGTCACAATGGTACGGCACAGGGCCAGCGCCGCCCGCAGCCGGAAGGAGCCCAGGGGCTCCATGTCGAAGCAGGAGAAGCGCAGCCGCTCCGGCTTCCCGCTCTCCCCAGTCGCCTGCCGGTCCAGCTGCCGCTCCGTCAGGCCGGCCAGGCGGCGGTAGAGTGCCTGAACCTCCGGGCCGTCCTTGCCCTCCAGGGTCTGGCACAGCGCCTTGAGCCGCCGCCAGGTCTCCTGGGGCAGCACGGCCTCCGGGTCGGCCTCCATCCGGTCCAGTGTCTCCTCAAACAGTCTGGCGGTGATGCGGCTGGCCGTCCGGGAGGAGACGCCCTGCAGCAGCTCCAGCAGCTTGTCCGGGTCCTGTTCGGCCTGCTCTGCCAGATAGGCCTCCCCCTCCGGTATGTCCAGCCGGGCCAGGGCCTGGTGGGCCAGATCCCGGGCGGCCCCCTTCCGCTCCGTCCGGCACAGCTCCAGCAGCGCGGCCCCGTTGGACGGGTCGCAGCCCAGGGCGGCGATGAGGGCCAGGCGGACCTCCTTTTTCGCCCGGGGCAGCTGCGCCGTGAAGAAGCCGCTGGCCCGGGCCCCGGCCGCCCGCTCCATGACCTCCACCCGCCGGGCCATGGCCCGGCCGCCGGCGGGGTCAAAGCCCGCCTCCAGCAGGGGGAGGATGTCCGGCCCCTGCCGGGCCAGGATGGCGGCGTTCAAATCGGCCAGCTCCCCGTAGCTGTCCCCCAGTCCGGAGACCAGGGCGGGGAGCACCCGGTAGTCGTCAAAGTACTCCGGGTGGGCCTGGAAGGCCTCCTGCACCGCCGCCATCCGCCCGCCGCCCGTGCCGGTCAGGGCCTCCAGCAGGGGCCTGAGCTGGCCGTAGGACACCTGCCGGCAGGCGCCTGTGCCGGGGGGCAGGGGCTCCAGCGCCCCGTCCATGCCCGCCGACGCCTGGGTGTACGCCACCGCGTCCACCAGGGCCAGCACGTCCAGCAGCGCGCCGCCCCGCTTCTCCGCCGGTGCGGACAGCAGGGCGTCCAGCCCGGCGCTGATTTTGGCAAACACGGGGCTGGCTGCGGCCAGGGGGGCCAGCCCCTCCCGGGCCCGCCTCAGGCGGAAATCCTCGTTTAAAATGCCGGTGCCCGCCACGGCGGTGTGCTCCAGCCGCTCCTGTACCTCATACAAAGGCTGTAAATCCACCCCGATCCCCCCTTTAATACTGAAGCCGGATGATCCGGGACCGGGTCACCGCGCTGTACGGGTGCAGGCAGAGGGACCGGTCCTCCCTGTGGTAAAACATAAGCCCGAAGAGGGCGTCCCCCTCGCGGAGGCCGCCGGGCACCGCCGCCACCCGGGCCGCGGAGGCGTGGTCGGCGCCGTCCTCCGGCCGGTCCCGCAGGACAATGCGGCCGCCGGCGGGGTCCTCCAGCACAAAAACGCCGTCCACCGCCCCTATCCGGCCCACAGGCAGCAGCACGGGCATAAACTTGGGCAGAAGGGTGTTTTTAAACTGGTTCTTGGCCAGCTTGACCGCCGCGGCCAGGCCGGGCTGGGCCAGGCCCGGCAGGGACGCCTGCTCCTCCCCGGTGAGGGGGCGGGGCTCGGCGCTCTCCCAGCGGATGCGGCGGCAGCCCTCGCCGGGATAGGTGTACAGCGCCGGGACCTCCAGCAGGGAGAAGCAGCTGTCCTCCCCCTTCACATATTTCAGGGCCTTCACCGGCCGCAGGTTCAGCGTCTGGTCCACATGCCCCGTGTCCAGGTCCAGCCAGAAGCCCCGCTCCACGTACTCCAGCCTGGCCTGGTCGTAGGACACGTCAAAGGAGAGCTGCACCAGCCGGACCCTCTCCCGGCAGGCCCCGATGGCGCGGAGGTCCTCCAGCCGCCACACGCCCCCCATGGCCTCAAAGAGGATGTTGTCCTCGGCGGAGAACTGCCCTGCCTCCAGCTTCTGCTGTAAAAAGGCCCTGCCCTTTTTGATGGTGGAGCGCAGGGCGACGAGCACCTGCAAGGCCTCGTCATAGGCCTGCCCGGCCCGCTGGGGGGACTGCTGGATGGCGCGCACCGCCAGGGCGATGCGGGAAAAGGCGGTCTGGGGCCCGGTGAGGTAGTGGTTGCCCAGCTCCTTGGTCAGCTGCTCATAGGCCTTGGCGGAGCTGCCCCCCAGGCTGCCAATCCCGGCGTTCAATAGGTCCTCCACCATCCGCTCCGCCATGTCCAGGCCCTCCAGCTGGCGGCTGAGCCGCTTGGCCTGGGCGGCTGCGTTGGGCCTGGCCGGCTTTTTCTCCGCCGGAGCCCCAGCGGCTGCCTCCTTTTTGGCGGCCCGGGCGGCCTGTCTGGCCCGCTTCTCCGCCAGGTCCTCCGGGATGTCCGCCTGGGCAAAGGGCTTTCCGCTCAGCTGCTCAAACATGAGCCCCAGGGCGTGCTTGCAGGGAAACTGCCGGCTGGGGCAGGAGCACCGGCACACCGGCGCCTGGGGGTCGGTCCAGTCCACGGACACCCGGTAGGGCGTCTTGCCGCTGCCGGCGCAGGCGCCCCAGACCAGGGTGCCGTCCGCGCTGCGGCACAGCCCGGAGAACTTGCCGCCCCGGGACAGCTTGCGCCCGTTCTCCGCCGCCGCGGGGTTGGGCGCCTGAAGCAGGATGAATTGCTCGGTCAGTTCCATGGGTCCACCTTCTTTTCAAACGGGCGGACCGCCGCAGTCCGCCCTGTGATTTTGGAGTCCGTGCGCATATTCACTTCAAGCTGATTCTACCATATTGCGCGGGAAAAGAAAATGCGGAAAACCGGCGTGCCGGAGCTCCCCCGCCCCAATTCTAGCTGGCTTCTTTTGGGATAAATTTTCCCCCAGGTGCCGAAACGCACCGGGCGGGAGGCTTTGCCTCCCGCCCGGTGCGCCTGTATGTTCCGCTTTCTCCCGGTGCGCGGCTTACCACTGGGTCAGCTCCAGGTACAGGTCCTTGTACTGCCTGGCCGACCGGGTCCAGGACACGTCCTTTGCCATGTCCCGCTGGACCACCTCGTCCCAGTGGTAGCGGTTGTTAAAGTAGAGGGTCTTGGCCCGGTTGATGGCGTCCAGCAGCAATCCCGCGTCGTAGCGGTCAAAGGTGAAGCCGTTTCCGCCGCCGGTGAAGTCGTTGTGGGGCTCCACGGTGTCCTTCAGGCCGCCGGTCTCCCGGACAATGGGCAGCGTGCCGTAGTGCATGGCGTTGAGCTGGGTCAGGCCGCAGGGCTCAAAGCGGGAGGGCACCAGCAGCGCGTCCGCGCCGGCGTAGATGCGGTGGGCCCTGGCCTCGTCGTACTGGATACAGGCGCTGAAGGCGCCCTTGTAGGCGTACTCGTAGTAGCGGAAGGCGTCCTCATACTGCTTGTCGCCGGTGCCCAGCACCACCACCTGGGTGTTCCCGTCCAGCACCTGGGTCATAATGGCGTTGACCAGGTCCAGGCCCTTCTGGTTGGTCAGGCGTGAGATGAGGCCGATGACGAACTTGCCCCCGTCCTCCTGCAGGCCCAGCTCCCGCTGGAGGGCCAGCTTGTTCTCCAGCTTGCCCTTGAGCACGCTGCCGATGTTGTAGTGGACCGCCAGAGCCGGGTCGGTCTCCGGGTTCCACATGCCGTAGTCAATGCCGTTGACGATGCCTCTGAGCTTGCCGCTGTGGTAGCGCAGGTGGTCCTCCAGCTGCTCGCCGTACTCTCTGGTCTGGATCTCCCAGGCGTAGGTGCCGCTGACGGTGGTGATGCGGTCGGCATAGGCCAGGCCGCCCTTGAGCATGTTGGCGTCCACCCAGTTCTGCTGCAAAGCGCCCATGCCGAAGGCCTCGTCGGGCAGGCCGGACCAGTACTTGATGGTGGGGATGTTGTAGATGCCCTGGAAGCGCAGGTTGTGGATGGTGAGGACCGACTTGGCCCGGCCCACCGGGGTGTCCCTGAACAGGGTGCGCAGGTACACCGGCACCAGGCCCGCCTGCCAGTCGTGGCAGTGGACAATGTCGGGAATCCAGTTCATGTAGTTGAGGGCGGCCAGGGCGGCCTTGCTGAAGAAGCAGTATTTGGGGATGTCGTCCACCAGGTTGGTGTAGGGCCTGCCCTCCGTGAAGAACTCCTGGTTGTCGATAAAGTCGTACACCACGCCGTCCCAGATGTACTCCATGATGCCCACGTAGTACCTGCGCCCGGTGTTGCCCAGGTCCATGTAGAACTCGCCCCGGTAGATCATCTTGTCCTGGTACTCCTGGGGGATGCAGGCGTAGCGGGGCAGGATGACGCGGACGTCGCAGTTGAGCCGGGCCAGCTCCCGGGGCAGGGCGTACATCACGTCCCCCAGGCCCCCCGTCTTGACAAAGGGATGGCATTCCGAGCCGATAAACGCAATGCTTCTGCGGGGCAGATTGGCGATCTCATTCACGGGTGCAGACACCTCCTCAGCAGGCGTGGGGTTCTCTTCCACAGGCGCGGGCTCCGCCGCAGGTTCAGCCTTCTCCGCCGCAGGCGCGGAGGTTTCCTCCACAGACGCGGGCTCCGCCGCAGGCACGGAGGTTTCCGCCACAGGCGCGGGCCCCGCCGCCGCAGGTTCAGCCTTCTCCGCCGCAGGCGCGGAGGTCTCCTCCGCAGGCGCGGAGGGCTTCCCGGCAGGCGCTTTCTTCCTTCCGGGAGACGCCGCCTTCTTTCCCGCCGCAGCGGTCTTCCCGCCGGCGGACGCCTTCCTGGCGGCAGGCTCCGTCGTTTCCCGGGCAGGCGCGGCTGCTTTCTCCTGCGGGGTCTCCGCCGCGGCGGGCGCCTTCCTCTCCTCAACCAGGGCGGCAGCCTTCTCCTCAGCCGCTTTCTTCTTCATGGAATCTGCTTTTTCCCGTGCCATAATGAATCTTCCTTTCCCTTATGTATCAGCATGGAATCCTCGCAGCTCGCTTTTTCAATGGATATCGCGCAACAGAGACATGGGTCCCTGGTGTTGATAAAAATATAACACATCCGCGCTCTTTTTGCGAACACTTTTTGGAAGAATTCAGGCGAACGCCTACGTTTTTCCAGCTCAGTCCGCCTGTATACGGGCTGAGGAGCCCTGTGCGGCTCCGGTGCAGCCGCAAACGGCACCCCACTTGTTATTCAGTATACCATACTGTCCAACAAATGGGGTGCCGTTTATCGAGCGCGCCTCTGACGGTTATTTTTCGTATTTTCGCAGCAGATCCAGCAGTTTTGCGGCATGCTCCGCCTCATCTTCCGCAAACCCGGCAAACAGCTGGGCCAGCTCCTTGTCGCTCTTCTCCACTTCGTGGGTGTAGGCCTGAAAATCGCGTACCAGCGCGGTGGTGTTCTGCCATGCCCTGAGCACATGGTCCCGGTCGGTGATTGTAAATCCGTTTTTGCTGTCCATACAGATTCCTCCTAAGATTTGTTCTCTTTTAGTATCTCCAAAAAACGCCCCTTATCCATGGGCGGAAGGCAGCAATGATCCCGGCAAACATAAAAAGCAGTCTGGCCGTTTAACAGCTTGTAGTGCTCCGAGGCTCTGTCCATAACGCTGACCACAGCGCCGGAGGGCAGCAGGAGCGGAAGCCAATGCAGATCTTCCCCGTTTGACACAATCGTCACCTGGAGGGGCGGCTCCAAAAAATTGGACAGGGCCATCAAAAACGAGGGGCCGCGCCGTCAATTCGTGTGCCCTGCAGTATGCCAGGATCAGCAGCGCGTTGTCATAGAGCATCTTCTCAAAGTGGGGGACCAGATAGAACCGGTCGGTGGAATACCGGCAGAAGCCATAGCCGATATGGTCAAACAGGCCTCCCGCGTACATGCGCTGAAGGGTTGTCTCCGCCATTTCCAGGGCGCTCCGGTTCCCGCGCTTTTCATACTGCTGCATGAGAAACAGCAGGTTATGGGGCGTGGGGAATTTAGGCGCCGGCCCAAAGCCGCCAAAGGCCGGGTCAAAATTCTCCCTGTACCACTCCATGGCGTCTTCCAGCAAAGCCTCGCCGCTCCGGGCGGGGGGCTGCCCATGGGAGCGCTGGCGGAGCAAGGCCGTAATCTCATCCGCAGAGCGCAGCAGCCCTTCCCGCTCCCGCTCCCACTTCTGCTCAATGAGCAGCAGCAGGTCCTTGAAGCCGATGGAGCCATAGCGGGCGGTTTTGGGAAAATAGGTCCCTGCAAAAAAGGGCTTCTTCCCGGCGGTCATGAAGATGCTTGTGGGCCAGCCGCCGCTGCCGGTAAACGCCTGACAGGCCGCCATGTAGATGCTGTCAATGTCCGGCCGCTCCTCCCTGTCCACCTTGACGGACACAAAGGCTCTATTCAGAATGCGGGCAATCTCCGGATCTTCAAAGCTCTCATGGGCCATGACGTGGCACCAGTGGCAGGTGCTGTACCCGATGCTCAAAAAGACAGGCTTGTCCTCTTCTTCCGCCCTGCGGAAGGCCTCCTCCCCCCAGGGGTACCAGTCCACCGGATTTTCCGCGTGCTGGAGGAGATACGGGCTTGTCTGATTTTTCAGATGGTTTTTCAACTTTCCACCTCGCTGTTTTAAATCGCCTTATCCGGCTTTTCCCATTCTCTGTAAAGCGCAGACCGCGGCAGGGGCGAGGCCACTCACCCCGCGGCTCAGTTGGGGGCGGCGACTGGCGGCAGACGCCGGCAAGCCCTGCCTGCGTCTCGCCACATACGCGCCGCCCGTTCTCACTGGACGTTTATACCGCTTCCTCCCAACCGGTTTTCTTCTCTGATAGTATTGGTCTCACGGGAAAATTTATTCCCGCCGGAAGATGCAGGCCTTCCCTGCTTTGCAGACGGCAGATCGTCCCAATCAGGGGCCTCCCTTATGTACCACCGCCAAAAGGCGGTGGCAGGGTGGGTTGACGGATGGTTTATACGGTGATGACAGAGTCGCAGCAGCAGAAATCATTGTCAATGTTATGGGCAATGAAGCGGGCTTTAAAATTGCGGGCGCTGCACATCCCCGACCTGCAGGACGTGTCCATATCCTCGGGCACCACAAATCTGATGCACTTGACCAACACGTCGCGGCACGCCGGGAAATTGTGGGCCGGAATGGTCAGTGTCTTCATGCCGCGCTGGTACTCCACTCCGTTCTCCCCCACCTCCGTGAGGATCACGGCCAGAGCGACCCGCTTGCGGGGGCAGACATTCTTGATGGTCACATTCAGTTGGATGATGCGTCCCAGGGACGCAAGGCAGACATCGCCCGCATCCACAACCACGAAGTCCGTGCAGCCCTCTACCGTCAGCTCCACCGGAACAGGGCACTTCTCCGCGCAGACCACTGTATCGCACTCCACGGTCACAGTAGGCTCCGGGAAGGTCGCCACATTGCCCTCGGCGTCGGTATAGGTGATGGACTCGTTGACCAGCTTGGTGCCGGAATCTGCGCCAGTATGGCGGATGAAGAACTCGAGCACCGCGCTTTCCGACGCGCTCACCCCCAGGGCGGGAATCGTCCACCGCAGGGATCTGTCGGTGAGCATGGTGGCGCTGCCGGCCGACGGGTCCAAAATACTGGTAATGACAAAGTCAGAGGTCACAACTTCGTTGATCTCGATGTTGGTGGCGCCTGTTCTCGAGATGTTGGCGGCCAGCTGGGCAAAAAGCGCCTCCAGATCGGCCGCGTCCGGCGTAACGGCCACATGGGTGTTATCGGGATCTGTGGCCCAGTCGTTGAGGGCGCTTACGTCCACCCCGTCCGACCCAACCAGGCCGATGCAATAAATCACAATGCCCTGTGCCCGGGCCGCGGCGGCCACCGGAGCGGGCGGGTCGCCCGCCGTGGTATTCCCGTCGGTGAACATGACCATGACCTTGGCATTGCCGGAGCTGGGCTCAAAGAGCGCCGTGGCCTGCTCGAAGGCGTCGGCGTGGTTGGTGCTTCCCCCGGCCGTCAGCCCATCCACGGCGTCTTTTAAGGTATCCACCGAAGTGATATCTGGGTGTCCTGAACAGCGGTATCCGCAAAACTGACGATCCCGATCCGGCTTCCCGCCCCAATTTCCCCTGTCGGCTGTCCGCCGGTGGATTGGGAGATGATGTCGATAAAGGTCTTGGCGCCGGCCTTCATGCTGGATAACGGCGCCCCGGCCATGCTCCCCGAGCGGTCCAGGATCAGGGCAATATCAGTGGGGTTCGATATAATATCAGGGGCGGCTGTGAGTGCCAGCGTCACCTTCAGGGAGCCGTCACAGTCGATCCGGTCTGCACTGATGACTTTGTTTGAGTTTGTAATACCCAATCGTATTACCTCCTTCTGGGGTCTTGTCCCATCTCAGTCTATGCGGCCGCCCAGGTATGTGACACCATCGTGGGCGGCGCTCCCCCATCGTAAAAATAGAAAAGCCGAACAGGTTATTCCTGTCCGGCTGACTTTTCGGCGGGCTGTTTGGGTTTTATGCGGGTTTTCGTACCCAGTTTTATCTGAAAGAATAAAAACAAAACCCTAGAACCATTGCGGCTCTAGGGCTTCATGTGGAGCTGCTACCCAGATTTGAACTGGGGACCTCATCCTTACCAAGGATGCGCTCTACCGACTGAGCTATAGCAGCATGTCAGGCGCGATTGCACCCAACAATGGCGACGCGGAAGGGACTTGAACCCTCGACCTCCGGCGTGACAGGCCGGCGTTCTAACCAACTGAACTACCGCGCCATCTTTTTATCAAAGACAGCGGTCGCTGTAATGATTTCTGGCAGGGGCAGAAGGAATCGAACCCTCGGCACGCGGTTTTGGAGACCGCTGCTCTACCAGCTGAGCTATACCCCTATGTGGTGGGCCTTCACGGGCTCGAACCGTGGACCGGCCGGTTATGAGCCGGCTGCTCTAACCAACTGAGCTAAAGGCCCATATGCCGTCCACTGAAAAGAAAACGGCTTGCCGTCACGGCATACGTGGCGGCAAGCCACTCTTATTTTGGCTCCCCCTGTTGGACTCGAACCAACGACAACGCGGTTAACAGCCGCGGGCTCTACCGACTGAGCTAAGGAGGAATATAAAAGGGTCCGGTCTGGTCAGACCAGACCCTTCTTTGTGTTGGCATTACCTATTTTCCCGGGCCGTCTCCAGCCAAGTATTTTCGGCGCAGGTGAGCTTAACTGCCGTGTTCGGGATGGGAACGGGTGGACCCTCACCGCAATCAACACCAAC
>CAJFTA010000036.1 GCA_904419835.1 uncultured Pseudoflavonifractor sp.
CACAAGGCCGGCGAGGTGGTGGTGGTCCTGGTGGCCGCCTGCGCCGACCTGCTGCTGGGACTGGTGCTGGACAACCTGCCGGTGGTACAGCTGCCCGTGTCCTTCCGGGGCATCGTCTGCCCGCTGGTGCTGGTGTGGTACTGTATCACCGAGCTGGGCAGCATCGTGGAGAATGCCGTCCGCATGGGCGCACCGGTCCCTGCCTGGCTCACCAAGCTGCTCAAGATTGGCCTGGACGCCGTGGACGGCGCCGGGGAGCAGGCGGGAGCGGGGACGGAGGACAGAAAAGAAGAATAGAAAAAGCAAGGGCGGCCCAACGGGCCGCCCTGCGTTATTTGTATTCTATCTGAGATGCAAGGAATGACTAAAGGCTTTGAGGGATTAATTCTAAAATAGATCAAACGTTAATAGGTAGAAGGAAATCCGATCATCTTTTTACTAGCATTAGAAATGTTGATCAAGTAAGAACGATAACAAGGGTGGATCTCCCAGATGAACTTTTGCATATCTGTCCAACGACTAGCGGAAACTAAAGTCGGGTCTACATAAGGACGAATATGAGTGAATCCTTTTGGCTGGGTACAGTCTTTTGCACGAGGAGTTAGAAACTCAATCTCATAAAGTAGATTCCACAGTTTGTACATATCGTCTATATTCTGTGCGATCAATGTCTTGGACTGAATTGAAATGCGTCCGCGACCAGGAACTCTAAGCAAGTGATTGCGCACCTCATCAGCCGACGGATGGAAATCAACGGAACTAAATGAGCGAATTACAGTCTCTAATTCCGGGCAGAGATCAGAGTTCTCGTTGACCAGATCATCTACGCGCTCTGTAGAATATGAAAGAGCGGTCTCGTCTACATCCTGATCCATAATAACCTGACGGCCATGTTTAATTGCATTTTCGGCGAGTTTATGGACCAGCTGAACGGTATCTCTGGGGCGTTCACGGCTGGAAGTAACCAGATAGTCCTTCCAATACCGGCGTTCACCTGAAGAGGGTATTTTACAGTCATCTCCTTGAAAGAAAGGTTCAAATACTAATGAGTCAACACCGTCAAGCTGTTTTCTGCAATACTGCATTCGATAAGTCAGGATACGGTTCATATCTTCCGGTGATGGGATAAGTTCATATACCATGGGACGGATATGATCTACCTGATCCCGTAGATTTTGACGATGCACTTTAATTCGCCGCCAGATCTCGCTGCGCATCGTAATGATCGGCCGAATGTGAGGAAGTTTTTCTGCTATTTTTTTGAAAGCAAGAACTGCACACCAAATGATATCAATATAGTTCTTATTCCCTGGATTTCCAAATTGATCGATATCATCAAAAAGAACATAAAAAACGGTGTCTTCTGAGGGTAGTGTTTGAAGAGACTGATTGATCCCCTCCACACAGGTGTCGGTTGTATAATGTAAATCAGGAAGCATTTTCTGAAAATCAACTTTTGTTATTGCAGAGCCGATTGGTGACAGCACACGAATAAGTGTATCAAGGGCTCCTAGTTGGCGGGCACCGGCCTTTACGGCAGCGTCTACCAGAGCTTCCTGCTCATCAGTGATCAACCCGTGAAGCTCAGAACCAATTTGAATTGCAATTTGCTGAATGAGGGCCTTGTAGATTTTTTGGGTAGTAAAAGAGCTTCCCTCATTTTCTTCAAAAGACTCAACGTCTATGTCGATGGGGGTCATGTAGAGTGCAGGAACTTTGTTGTCAATACACTTTTTGTAATGATATTCTAAGAGCGCACTTTTCCCACTACCTTTACTACCTACAAGTAAACGAATTGAACGGCTGGGAGGGGTGATGATTTTCTGATAATCTGCTATGTTAACAAAAATATCGGAGATAAAATCGCGTTCCTGGGCTGCTGTTCCAGTGGAAAAGTATTTGCTCAAAACGCTCATCGCAGATTGCTCCACTTACCTCACATCCTTGCTATTTTCTGTTAGATTTGTCATCAAAAAATATACTACTTTTCGACAATAAAAGCAATAAATAACATAAAAAATTATATTAAAAACGCTATATCTTTCTCTCGGCAGGAATCAAAAATCTTCTTGGTATGGATACAGACGGCCTCGCGGATGCAGGCAGAGTCCTGCACGGGGCCGGGCACAACCTTTTCAGGCATGGAAATACCTCCCGATAGAGTAGTGAAGGGCTGGATACCCCTCACGCCATACTATGGACAGCGGGGCGGTTTGGTGCAGGAGAGGATTGCCATTCCGGGTTCAGGTGCATATCATGGGGTCCATGAAAAAGGGCAGGAGAGGAGAGAACGGTCGGAAGCGGGGCCGGAAACGTGCAAAAGGGGCCGCAGGCCCGCAAAAGAAAAAACGGAGCGCCCCCTCTTAAGGGGCGCTCCGCGGCTGTACGGGGAAGATGGAGCACGGGAAGTCAGTCCACCAGCTTGTCCAGCTCCTTGATGTGCTCGGTCTCGTTGGAGGTCTTGTGGTTGGCCTGCTTGGCGTAGAGATTGACGGCCACCTGGGACTTCTTGATGGGCTGCATGGTGCCGGCGCCGGCCACGCAGCCGCCGGGGCAGGCCATGCCCTCCAGCAGATAGCCGGGGTACTTGCCGGCCACCGCGTCCTTCATCATTTTATAGCACTCCCGCAGGCCCTCGGCGCTGGCCACCTTGACCTCCCGGTCGGGGTAACGGGCCTTGATTACGTTCACCACGGCCTTGGACACGCCGCTGGACACAGCGAAGTTGCGGCCGTCGGTGGAGGCGTCGTTGACGCCGTCGGGGTCCTCCTCAATGGTGGCCAGGTCCACGTGCTTGGCGTCGAAGATGCCCGCCATCTCCTCAAAGGTCAGGACGAAATCCACCTCGCTGCGCACACTCTTGCGCATGGCCTCCAGCTTCTTGGCGGCGCATGGCCCGATGAACACCACCTTGCCGTTGGGGTGGTTGTGCTTGATGAGGCGGGCGGTCAGGGTCATGGGGGTGAGGGCCATGGAGATGCAGTTGGCGTGGTCGGGGAAGCTCTTCTTGGCCATGACGGACCAGGCGGGGCAGCAGGAGGTGCCCATGAAGGGCAGCTCGTCGGGGACCTCCCGGACAAAGTCCTCGGCCTCCTGGGTGGCGCACAGGTCGGCGCCGATGGCCACCTCAAAGATGTCGGCAAAGCCCAGCTGCTTCATGGCGGCGCGGAGCTTGCCGGGGGTGACTTTGGGGCCGAACTGGCCCACAAAGGCGGGGGCCACGGCGGCGTACACGCGCTCGCCGGACTGGATGGCCCGGATAACCTGGAAGATCTGGGACTTGTCGGCGATGGCGCCGAAGGGGCAGTTCACCAGGCACATGCCGCAGGAGACGCACTTGTCGTAGTCGATCTCGGCCTTGCCGTTGACGTCGGTTCGGATGGCGTCCACGCCGCAGGCCACGGCGCAGGGCCGCTCCTGGATGATGATGGCCTTGTAGGAGCACACGTCGGCGCAGCGGCCGCACTTGATGCACTTGTCCTGGTCAATGTGGGAGCGGCCGTTGTAGCGGTCCAGCTTGATGGCGTCCTTGGGGCAGACCTCCTCGCAGGGGTGGGCCAGGCAGCCCTGGCAGCCCTCGGTGACCATGACCTTCTTCTCGGCGCAGCCGTTGCAGGCGAACTTGATCACGTTGATCAGAGGCGGGGTGTAGTAGGTCTCATCCCGGTCGGCGGCCTCGATGTTGTCGGACAGGGGGGCGTGCTCAGCCGCGCTGCGGCAGGGCAGACCCATGGCCAGACGCAGCCGCTCGCCCACGATGGCCCGCTCCAGGAACACGTCGTTGCGGAAGTTGCCCACCTCGCCGGGAATAATCTTATAAGGAAGCTCTTCAATCCGTTTGTCCACCGGCCACTCGGTGTGGTAAGCCATACGGGCCACCTCACGGAAGATTCTGTGCCGGATCTCCTGAATACGCGTTTCAACGCCTCTCATACTTTTTTAGATCCCCCTTGTGTTTCGTCGCTGTTGCATGCAGAACATATTTTGCCCGCTGAAAAGGGCGGGATTTTTATTACAGAGAAAGGATACCGCAAATAATTCCGGTTGTAAATCGTTCGGAGCAAATTAAAGTGCGATTTTACATTAGCGTAGAAAATGGGGCGTAAGACCGGCGGCTTTCGTGTACGTTTCACAGGACAGGGCGGAAAAATCAGCGGGAACTCTTGCAATTGGGTCGACGGGCGCATATCATGGAGGGAAAAAGAGGAGGATGAGGCCCATGAGACGAAAGGAACGGGAGCGGGGCGCGGAATTTATCCACCGGGTGATGGACCGCTGTGAATATATGGTGCTGTCCATGACGGGAGCGGACGGGCTGCCCTACTGCGTGCCCCTGACGCCGGTGCGCAGCGGGGAAACCATCTACTTCCACTGTGCGCCGGAGGGGGAGAAGACGGACGCCCTGCGGGCAAACCCCAGGGTGGCCATGGCCTTTGTGGAGGAGGCGGAGACGGTACCCCGGAAGTTTACCGCCCGGTATTCCTCCGCCCTGGCCCGGGGTACGGCCAGCGAGGTGACGGACGAGGAGGAGAAGCGGGAGGCCCTCCGCCTGCTCTGCCTGCGGCACTGCCCGGCGGATATGGACCGGTTTGACGAGGTGCTCAAGGCCTGGCTGCCCGGCACCGCAGTGTGGCGGATTCATATCGACTCAGCCACCGGAAAGGCAAACGCCGGGGACTGAGCCTCAAAACAGAATGAGGGAGGTGCCGGCCCGCTTTTTCGACAGGGTCTCTGAGCGGTAAAGCGGGAAAAATTACCTGAAAGCAACCGCCCCTTTTGGATCAAACTAGGTCCAAAGGGGGCGGTTTTTATGACCGGGAAGTTTTTTCACAGCCGGAGGGCCAGGGTGCTGGCGGTCAGCTTTACCGCGGCGGCCTTTGCGGTGACCGGCGGCGCGGCGCTGAAGAGCCACGCCAGGGCGGAGGCATACCGGAACATTGTCAACAACACCTACCAGCACGCCTTTGCCGAGCTGACCACCGCGGTGGCGGAGATGGACGCGGCGCTGCAGAAGAGCGCCTACGCCACGTCTCAGTCCCTGCTGGCCCAGCTGTGCACCGAGCTGTTCGGCCGGGCCATGTCCGCCCAGATGGCCATCGGCGAGCTGCCCTACGGCAACGTGGAGCTGGCCCAGACCGCGTCCTTTGTGGCCAAGGTGGGGGACTACGCCGCGGCCCTGTCCAAGAGTACGGCGGCGGGCGGGGGGACCACAGAGGAGGAGAAGGAGAGCCTGCGGGCCCTGGCCGCCGCCTCGGGTCAGCTCTCCCAGATGCTCCAGGACCTGCAGGCCGACATCCACGGGGGGACCGTCACCCTGGAGGACCTGGAGCAGGCCGAGGCCAGGCTGGCCCAGGCCCAGGGAGCCGGCGGGGACGCGGCGGGGAGCAGCTTCCAGGACGTGGAGGCCGACTTCCCCGAGGTGCCCACCCTCATCTACGACGGCCCCTTCTCCGAGCACCTCTCCACCCAGCGGCAGCCCAGGGCGCTGGAGGGGCTGGAGGAGGTCACCCAGGAGGAGGCCAAGGCAGCGGCGGCGGCGTTTATGGGCCTGAAGCCGGAGATTTTCACCTCTGTCTCCACCGGCGAGGGGGCCATCCCCTACTGGGGCTTCTCCGCCGTGGTGGATGGGGGCGAGGCCTATCTTGAGGTGTCCCGCCAGGGCGGGAAGGTGACCGAGCTGATGAATTCCCGGCCGGTGGGGGAGGCGTCCCTCACGGCGGAGGAGGGGGTGCAGACCGCCCGGACCTTCCTGGCGGAGCAGGGGTACGGGGACATGGAGCCCAGCTACTATATCAACCAGAGCAATATTCTCACCGTCAACTTTGCCGCCCGGCAGGGGGAGGTGCTCTGTTACCCCGACCTCATTAAGGTGGCCGTGGCCCTGGACAACGGAAGCATTGTGGGCTTTGAAGCGGACGGCTATCTGATGAACCACGCCCAGCGGACGCTGGAGGCGCCGGCTGTTTTAGCGGAGGAGGCCCAGGCTGTGCTGGACCCGGCCCTGGAGTGCCTCTCCCATCAGCTGGCTATCATCCCCACCGGCGGAAAATACGAGGTCCTCTGCCATGAGTTTAAGTGCCGGCTGGAGGACGGACGGCACTATATCGTCTACGTGAACGCCCAGACCGGCAGCGAGGAGAAAATTCTGCTTCTCATTGAGGACGAGAGCGGGACCCTGACCATATAACCTTCGGGCAGCGGGAGACCCGGGCGCGGACAGCAGGGCAGGCGGTCCGGCCCGGGCCTTTTCCATATGGCCGGACGGCCGCCGGACACGCAGAAGAGACGGGGCGGCGGTTCCCGGCGCGGGAAAAAGAGCCTTGAAGGGAGCGGAGAAGCATGATAGAATAAACGCCATTCATGATAGACATAGCGCAAAGGCCTGCTTTTCAGGCCGAAAAGATTCCGCGCTCCGGCTTTGGGGACGAAGGCGGGCTCAGATGGCTGAAAACCAATGGCTTGCGAGGTAGCGATGAGGATTGAACTGGACGGCCAGTACGCGGCGGACACATGCCGCAAAATACTGGACTTTTTGAACGAGAGCACCAGCGACCACTATTTCTTTTTTGACCTGAAGGCCGAGCGGGTCTATTTCTCCAAGAGCATCAGGAAAAATTACCCCCTGATGGAGCATGGGCGGGAGTATGTCACGCCTCAGGAGTGGATCCGGATGGTGTACCCCCAGGATTTGCCCATGCTGCGGGAGGCCTACGAAAAGCTGCGCGGCGGAGAGCAGCAGGTGCACAGGCTGGAGTACCGGGTGATAAACCGGCGGGGCGATGTGGTCTGGATCAGCAGCCGGGGCAAGATCCAGCTGGACCGGCAGGGCCGGCCGGCGTGGGTTGTCGGCTGCATCTCTGAGGCGGCCGCCGGCAGCAGGGCCGACGGCCTTACCGGCATGCTGGGCATGAACCAGCTCAAGCGGGAGAGCGGAGCGCTGCTGGACGGGGAGCGGGACGGCTTTCTGCTGCTGGTGGGCGTGGACGATCTGAAGTCCATCAACTTAAAGCGGGGCCGGGAGCACGGCAACGCGGTGCTCCGGCGGGTGGCCGAGGTGCTGGAGGACGCGGCGGCCGGACGGCGGATTTACCGCACCAACGGCGACTGCTTTGCGGTCAATCTCCCGGACGCCGGCGCCGGGCAGGCCGCGGCGGTGTTCGCCCGGGCCCAGCGGATGCTGGAGGGGCTGTGTACCCTGTCGGGCGGCTGCGTGCCCTTCCGGGAGTATATGCTGCCCGATGCCGAGACCCTCTATCAGTATGCCGAGAACACCCTGGACCGCGCCAAGGCCCGGGGAAAGAACCGGCTGATGTTCTTCTCCGCCGGGGACTATGAGAAGGAGATTGCCACCCTGGAGCTGAAGGAGGACCTGACAAAGAGCGTCCGGGAGGGCTTTCAGGGCTTTTCGCTGTGCTACCAGCCCCAGGTTCGCTCCGGCACCTACCGGCTCTACGGCGCCGAGGCCCTGCTGCGGTACACCTCTCCCCGGCGGGGAAGCGTGCCGCCGGCTGAGTTTGTGCCCATTCTGGAGCAGAGCAAGCTGATCTGCCCAGTGGGCATCTGGGTGCTGGACACCGCGCTGGCGCAGTGCAGGGCGTGGCGCAGGCAGGCGCCCGACTTCCATGTGAGCATCAATATGTCCTATACCCAGCTGTGCGAGGAGGACATCGTCCAGAAGGTGCTGGACGCGGTGGACCGGAGCGGCCTGCCCGGCGACGCGCTGACCCTGGAGATCACCGAGAGCATGCAGCTGCTGGACTATCCCCACATCAACGAGCTGTTTCTCCAGTGGAAGAACAGCGGCATTGAGATTTCGGTGGACGACTTCGGAACGGGCTATTCCAGCCTGGGGCGGCTGAAGGAGCTGGAGATTGACGAGATCAAGATTGACCGCTGCTTTGTCAACAATATCCAGCACAGTGTGTACAACTACCGCCTGCTGAGCAATATGCTGGAGCTGGCCGACAGCTGCCAGATCCGGGTGTGCTGCGAGGGCGTGGAGACCGAGGACGAGCTGGCGGCCCTGGAGGAACTCCATCCCGCGCTGCTTCAGGGGTTCCTCTTCTCCAAACCCTGCGCGCCCCGTGAGCTGGAGGAGCGCTACCTCCGGCCGGACAGCCCGCGCTACCGGGCGCGGGTGGAGCGGGAGAACGCCTACCGCAGCCAGATCCACACGTCGGACATCGCCTCGGCCGTGGACTGGTCGGAGGACGAGCTGGCCAAGGTGATTCTGGAGGCGGAGAACGACATCTTTTACATCAGCGACATGGACACCTATGAGCTGTACTACGTCAATCCGGCCGGGCAGCGCATGATGGGCCTGCGGGACTACCGGGGCCGGAAGTGCTACAAGGCCCTCCAGGGCCTGGACGAGCCCTGCCCCTTCTGCACCAATCACGTCCTGAAGCGGGAGAGCTTTTATATCTGGGACAGGCAGAACGAGTACTGCGGGCGGCACTTCCTGCTCAAGGACAAGATGATTACCCATCAGGGGAAGCGGCTGCGGATGGAGGTGGCGCTGGACATCACCAAGCACGAGGTGGTCAGCCGCGGCACCCAGGAGCGCCTGATGTTCGCCAGGAAGATTGCCGGCTACACCAGAACCCTCTCGGAGTACGCCGACTACGGCGAGGCGGTCAACCGGGTGCTGGCCTCGGTGGGCGAGTTCTATCAGGCGGACCGGGCCTATCTCTTTACGCCCAGCCCGCAGCGGGAGGGCTGCTGGGACAACGCCTTCGAGTGGTGCGCGCCCAACGTGACGCCCCAGGCCGGAAACCTGCAGAACGTTCCGCCCCATGTGCTGGAGCGGTGGATGGACCTCTTTGACCGCGACCGGTCCGTGGTCATACTCAACCTGGACACCCTGCGCAGGGAGAGCCCGGAGGAGTGGCGGGTTCTGGACGCCCAGGGCGTTTCCCGGCTGATTGCCGTGCCTGTGCGGGACAGGGGCAGGACCATTGCCTTCATCGGCGTGGACAACCCCCGCTGCTCCATCCATGACGACGCCCAGATCCGGGTGCTGTCCAGCTTCCTGCTGGGCCGCATCCACCAGGAGCGCAGGGAGAGCCGCTACCGGGAGCTGCTCCGGGCCGACTGCCGCGACGTCTTTGAGGCGCTGGGGCTGGGGATGTGGATCATTCGCTTTGACCGGGAGGGAACCTGCCGCGAGATGGTGGCTGACGACACCATGCTCCGACTTCTGGGCGTCTCCGGCGCCTCCGGCGCGGAGGAGTGCTACCAGTTCTGGTACAGCAGGGTCAACGACGGCTACCGGCGCTATGTGGACGAGTCAATGCGGGCCATGACCCGCTCGGAGCGGCCCGTCCAGCTGGAGTACAGCTGGCGGCATCCCCAGCGGGGGGACGTGCTGGTGCGCTGCACCGGCATGGGGTTCCGGGACGAGAACGGCATGATCTGCCTGAAGGGCTGCCACCGCATTGTCAACGACATGGAGCGGCCCAAGCTGGCGCCCGAGTCCTGTGTTGGGATGATGGAGCTGGAGTATATGCGCATGCGCAAGTTCTACCACACCATGCTCTCCGAGACCATCGCCTACGCGGAGGTGGACCTGGAGAGCGGCCAGCTCAAGTCCGTGGGCGGCCTGTGGCGGGTCTACCGGCAGGACTGCCGCCGGAGCTCCCGACATTTTATCCAGGTGCTGGAGCAGCAGCTGGCGTCCGCGCTGTCCGGGGAGGACCTGGCGCGGCTCAGGCGCTACCGGGACCCGGCCGTATGGAACGAGATGCTGGCCCGGGGCGAGGCCAGCAGCCGCTTCTGCTACCGCCGTCCCGTGGGAGAGACCCTCCGCTGGGTGGAGCTGACCATCTATCTCTTCCGGGAGGACACCACCCGGAACGCATACGCCCTTATCTACCTCAAGGACGTCAACGCCGAAAAGGAGCGGGAGTTCGCCCAGGCCCAGGCGGCTGACCGGGACCCGCTGACCGGCCTGTACAACCGCACCGCCTTTGAACGGGAGGTGAAGCGGTGTGTGGGTGAGTGCGGGCAGAGCCTCTGCGGTGTGCTGATGATAATGGACATCGACAATTTCAAGCAGATCAACGACAAAATGGGCCACCTGGAGGGGGACAGGGCCCTCCAGGCCGTGGCCGGGGTGCTCACCTCCACCTTCCGGCAGGAGGATCTGGTGGGCCGCCTGGGGGGAGACGAGTTCCTGGTGTTCATCAAGGGAGGCATCCGCCGGGAGCGGCTGGAGCAGCGGGTGGCAAGCCTGCTGGACGCGCTGGCACACACGCCCGGCCCTGCCGTTACCGGCAGCATCGGCCTGACCTATGTGTGCGGTCTGGACTTTGCATATGACGACTGCCTGAGGCGGGCCGATCTGGCGCTGTACCAGAGCAAGCGGCAGGGCAAAAACCGCTTCCGGTTCTATGAGGACCCTGGCGGACTGCCCTGAGGAGGGCGGCAAAACAGCGGCCTGTCAAACCAAGGTTCAGCGTGCCTCAGCGTGTCGAAAAACCTCCCAGAAGGGGAAGCCTCGCAGAGTTCCGTCATCCGCAGATGACGGAATGAAATGACACTTCTCATGAAATTTTTCCGACAATTTCCTCAGAAATCGAGGTAAAAATTTCATGAAGCTCCTTCGAAAAAGTGGCGGAAGCCACTTCTTCGACAGCCTGAGCGGCCTGCCAAACCAAGTTTGGCAGGCCGCTGTTTTATATCTCTCCCGCCTGTGGAGAGGCGCCTTCTGGCGAATGCTCCTTCCTGAGAACATTTCCCCGGCCGTTTCCTCAGCATCGGGCATAGTCTACATAATGCGAACAAGGCAGCCAGCCGGGCCTGGCAGAAAAGATGTAAAAATAACCTTTATAAAGGTTAAGGCGGCCTATATTGATTTTACATAATCCGGGCCTATAATAGGGCACAGCTCCCCGGACCGGGGGGACAGACATACAGACAGAAGGGAATGTTTTCCATGAAACGAATTGCTGCAATCCTGCTGAGCGCCGCGCTGCTGCTCTCCCTGGCCGCCTGTAAAAAGGGGGAGTCCCCCAATACCAGCCAGCCCAAGACCACGGAGGCCGGCGCGGAGACGGCAAAGGAGAAGACCGTCAGCGGGGTCATCAACCGGCTGGGGAATTTTATGGTTTTGCTGACAGATACCGGAGAGTACCAGACCTTTGATTTTGACAAGGAGCTGGACCCCAGCAGCTTTTCCGAGGGCGACAGGGTGCAGGTGACCTACACCGGCGTTATGGGGGACGAGAGCTCCACCCCTGTAGCCGTCGTCATTATGAAGGAGTAATCCAACACAGGGCAAAACGGGAGACACGCCCCATGGCGTGTCTCCCGTTTTGCTCAGGGCGGCATTTGACCAGGCCGCAGACAGCGCGATAAAGAAAACCGCAGCCTGGTGCGGCGTTTTCCAAACCGACTGTCTGTCTGGCCGGCGGCGCTTTTACGCCAAGGTTTTCGCCAGAGGTGAAAACCTTGGCGCAGGGGCGGCTCTGCCGACCCCGAGCATTCAAATACCGAAGGGTGGATCCGCCCTTTGGGCGGCGGAACCCAAAACAAAAGGACATTGCAACAGTATGGGTGATACGGCGTTCAGGCTCGCACCCAATACAAAATCGAAGCCCAGCGCAGCGCCTCTAAACCGGCTATCTGGAGCGCATTTGCACTCCGTTCTTTACCTATTCCTGATTCCCTCTTACTTCTTCCCTCCAAAAATCCCGAGAACAAGGTGGAGATAAGGAAGAAGGAATAGTGAAGAAGAAAAAAGTAAAAATCCCGAACGCATTTGCATTCGGGATTTTTGGTACCGGTGGTGGGGCTCGAACCCACACGGTGTCACCACCGGCGGATTTTGAATCCGCTACGTCTACCAATTCCATCACACCGGCGTACGAGAGAAGAAGCCGGGGGC
Source organism: uncultured Pseudoflavonifractor sp. (assembly GCA_904419835.1). Taxonomy (GTDB): domain Bacteria; phylum Bacillota; class Clostridia; order Oscillospirales; family Oscillospiraceae; genus Pseudoflavonifractor. The sequence continues at coordinate 11,888 of CAJFTA010000036.1, forward strand.
CAGCCCCCAACTGCGTTGGTCCATATTATACAGGAAATTCATCGTCATTTCAAGGAGAAGTTTGGGAGATGATGCAAACCTCTGTAGGAGTACAATACATATTGGACAGATGAAGAAATCTAATTTTCGCACCCTTCCTGCCGCATCGCTGTCAGAAATTCCTCATGTCATGGCCGGATATGGCAGGCAGTACGGGAGCAATTGTCCGGCGCAGCTTATCCTTCCAGCTTGCGCCGCGTCTCCCCTTGGATCACGCTGCATGAGGAAAGACGGCAGATAAGAAGGGAGATATATTGAATCAAGGACGCCATCTGGCAAAGCGAACTACAGAGCTGTCTACGGAAAGTCCTGCCGTGAAGTCAAGACAAATGCTTTGATGAAATATGCTCTTCGTCCTGGTGTGCACAGCAATGCATTTTTGTTCGGAAAACATAGAATATCCACTTGATTTATCCATATTCCTATAATTTTTAGGAATAAATTTTGCCTTAGGCCATTAAAAAAGTCTTCTGGTATGTTATACTGCTTTATAAGAAATACCAATAAAGGGAGGCAGAAGATATGAAACACTGGACACGTTTCCTCGCTGCTGTTCTGGTGGCAGCGCTGTTCATGAACCAGCCAGGCGGGACGGTGCTTGCCGGCGCGGTGGAGGAAACCGCCGCCGGGAAGTGGGCGGCCCGTGACACAGAAGCCGCCGTGGAATCGCGTTTGGAAGAATCTGCTGACCGATCGACAGAGAAACAGTATTGGTATGACGATACGGAGGTCTCCATTACGTTTGATCCGGAGACGGGGACGATTACGGCCTTCGACGACCCGAGCGGATATCTGGCCGAGCATGAAATCTTAATACCGGAATCGCTCGACGGCGTGGAGGTTGTGGCAATCGGGGACGGCGTATTCGCCAACAATACATCTTTGACAATTATTGGCGGGTACCCGAAGATAGATTGGGAGTATCCGGGCGCATTGTGCCTGCCGGAAGGAATCAGAGAATTTGGAGAAAGGACTTTTTATAACTGCGAAAATCTTTTGGTTCTAAGCCTGCCCGATAATTCGCAGCTTACAACAATCGGCGACTCTGCCTTTGAAAACTGTACAAAATTACTTAGCGCATTTCTGTGTTACGCGTCTGGACTGCAAGCAATCGGTAACCGGGCGTTTGCAAATTGCGAGAGCATGGACTTCGTCCGCTTTGCCTACGAGCTGCAGACCTTGGGGGAGGGGGCCTTCAGCGGCTGTTCCTCTTTGCCAATCGCATATCTGCCGGACGGCATGACGTCCATCCCGGACGCGCTGTTTGACGGATGTTCCGCGATGGAATGGCTGCGCCTTCCGGAGACGGTCACGCACATCGGCGATAACGCCCTGCGGGACTGCTCGTCCCTGAAATACTACGTTTTGGGCCAGACCGAAGGCTTTGGCCTGACCATTGATCCGGCGACAGACTTCCGGCTGCCCTCCGCTTTGGAGAGCATAGGGACGTGCGCCTTTCAGAACTGCGGCGCATTGGCAACGCTTACCTTCCCGGAGACGATGCAGTCGATCGGCAGTAACGCGTTTTCAGATTGTGAAAGCTTAAGCAGAGCGGAGATCTATGCGCCCAATGTGGAGATTCAGAATGGCGCTTTCGGCAACGCCCCCGCAGATTTCACCATCTGCGGCTATGTAAACAGCACCGCATATACCTATGCAATGCAAAATAACATTCATTTTGAGTATTTCCTGGAAGATCCGGTGGGTACCCGCACACTGTCCGTCGCCGTACGGGCCGGCGGTCAGCCCATCACTGACGGCTTCACCGTCCGCTGGTACGAGGACGGCAGAGAAGCGCCTCTGCCTGTCACGGGCACAACGCTCTACAACGCCGAGACGGAGAAAACTTATATGTTCGAGGTCGTCCTGGGTGATGAGCTGGCCGCGCAGTACCGGCAGCCTGCCCGCCAGATAATCGAACCAGGCGAGGAAGACGCCGCTGTTACGGTAACACTGGAGCCCGCCGCAGTGCTGACGCTGACCGGCAGTGTGCAGGACAGCACCGGCGCGCCGGTGCCCAATGCGGCCGTAACAGTTATTCAAGCCGGAGGGGAGGAAGCGGTCACCGTCAGCGCGGAGGACGGCGGCTTCTCCGTCCAGATCCCCCCGGCCCAGGCCCAGATCAAAATTTCTGCCCAGGGCTATTACTCCAAGCAGTTTTCCATCTTCCCGGCCAGTGATGCCAAGGCGTACGCACTGGGTGCGGTGGCGCTGTATGAGACAGTGGCCGACCGCATCGTGCTGGAGGTGACGGTCCGGCACGCCGCAGCGGAAGGGGAACCGATGCAGACCAGTCAGCTGTACGACATGGACGGGCTGGAATTTACCCTGACCGGCGCGGATAACCGGCCGATCTCCGGCTTTGAGGTGCAGGGGACTGCGATCATATTCCAGCCGGACGCGGTGGAGGCCAACGAAAAGCTCTCCATCTCGGCTTACGACCGGGAAGGCCGCTACGAAAGCGCCGAAGCAGCGGCGACCCTGAATGAGGACAAGATCGGCAGCGTGCAGCTTGAATTGGTTGAAAACGGCCATTTTGTGCTCGGCGAGATGAACACGGACGCGGCGCGGCTGCTCATCTTCGGCCAGGACGGCGCGCTGCTGCGCAGCATGGACGCCTATCCCGGCATGCAGAGCGGGCCGATGCAGGCTGGCAGCTATACCATGGTGTTCCTGGAGAAGAACAGCATGCTGCCCAGCGCGGCGAATCTGGACATGCTGGATGCTTTGGGGGTGGAATATGCCAGAAGCAGGGTGGAGATCGCGGCGGTTGAAGTCGCCCGGCTGACCAATATCAACGTGCCTGCCTTGGAGCTGGGCGCGCTTCTCCGCACGGAGGAGGGCACCGGCCTGACCGTCAGCACGCAGTCCCCCGCGCTGGGCACACAGTTCTACCTGCGGGCAGACTACGAATTGTCCGATCCCGCGGCATCGCAGGCGGACTGCCTGCAATTGGGCCTGCCGGAAGGCGTCTCGCTTGTAAACGGCCGGATCTTTCTGAATGGAGAGGCTGTGTCTTATACGGAGGATGCGGCGTCCGGCGTGCTGTCCGTCCCCCTCAACGGGCAGGCGGGAGGCTCAGTGATCGCTTGCTGTACCGCGACCGAAGCAGGGGAACACGATGTCAACGCCTACCTCCGTTTCCATGACGGCGCCGTACAGCCTATCGGCACAGTGCGCCTGACAGCGGGCGGGGCGGAATTCGATCTGCCGAGAAAAACGGCGGGCCGGTCGGTTACAATTACCGGCACCGCGCTGCCGCACAGCACGGTGACCATCTATGACAACGGGGAGAAGCTGGAGACGGAGCGGCCGATCACCGCAAATGCCCTTGGAAGCTGGTCTGCCAAGGTTGCGCTCCATCAGGATCCGGACACCGACTACGCCTACCACAAGATCCATGCCGTCATACAGTCCGGGGACGTCACCGTCCAAACGGAAAGCAAACTGCTGACCTATGACGCGGCAAGCTGTACGCTGTCAAAGATCACGGTTTATAATACCTATTATGTCGATGGTACGATCGGGACCGGTGAGACCGTACTGGATTTCACCAGCGATTCGACGGAAGAGCCGTTTTATTATTACTGGCCTACCCATATGAATTTTACATTCAAGGTGGAGTTCGATGGGGCGCCGGATGCGGTATCTGTGGTGACCGAGGGGAAAAACGGAGAGATCATCCGTATCCCGGCGGCCTACGACGGGGAGAACGGCTGCTGGATCGCGGCCTATGAATACGACAGCAGTAACGTGCCCGTTGCCGTCGGCGCGGAGTATGATACCAGATTTGGCAGCATGCCTCTTGACGCGGAGCGGTATGAGGCTGAGGCGGAAGCCGTTGCAGACGAGTGCGACCAGCTGGCGGATGCGCTTGAGCATGACTTTTTTGAGAATGTCGGTATCGAGAATATTACAGAGAGCGGGGATACTGTTGCCGCTGACCTGACCCTTACCAACACGGAGACAGGCCAGACCCAGGTCTTCGGAAGATATCGAGCCGAGGAGCAGACGCTGGAGGATGACGTGACCCGGGAGACCCTCTCCGGAGAGGGATATTCTGAGGTCGAAAGCCTCTCGGGAGAGCAGGTGTGGGTGAAAGCTGATGTCACGGATCACTTGTTCACCGAGACGATCGTGGATTTGGATACGAAGACCCGCCTGATCATCCAAATGGAGCTGGAAAATATAGGAGAACCGGATCAGCCGCTCCCACTGAGCAGAAGCGCCGCCACGTTCAGCGGAGGTATCGATACAGAGCGTGTGATCCTTAATGTATACAAAGTCTATTCATATTGGGAGACCATACTTGACCTCTGCGAGTGGGTCGATAAACTGGGAAAAGTTCCGGTGTCTGACACTTGGCAGGGGAAAGCAAAAGGTATTTTCGGCGTCGCGATGGAGATATGGGAGAATAACAAAACCGTCAGGGAGTGGTATGCCACGCTGGAAGGCCATATGAGCACGCTGACGGCAAACTATAATGATGCGGTATCCCTTCTGAACGCACGGTGTGAAGACGGCAGCCTGCGCCTGCCGCAGGATGCGCTGTCAAGTCTGGAAGCTTCTCTGGAAGCGATCTATATGCAGATCACGGATCTCGATCTTACTGTGCGGCAGTGGATCCGCAGGGTCGGCGTTTCAGCCTGTATTACAACGGCCGTTTCGGCGCCGGGCAAAGTCCTGATGACGGCCAGGCCAGGCATTTCACTGGCGGTCGGTATGGGTGAGCTCATCTACGATCTTGCCTCTAAGGAGCCTATAGGCGAGTATATGGACGCCACCTTTGAGAACATCAACGAGCAGCTCCGGGTCCTCTGGTACAGAATCCCCAATCTTTATCAGAGCTGTAAGGATAAGGATGATAACAAGGACAATGATCCCGACATCCCGTGGGACGATATACAGAAGCGGCAGCTTAAACCGGCCTATGATCCATCCGGCTATGTCTACGAGGCTGTGCCCTCCAACCGCCTGGAAGGCGTGACCGCGACAGTCTATCAGCAGGGCAGCGATGCGGCATGGGACGCCGCCGATTACAACCAGATCAACCCGCAGGTCACGAACGGGGCCGGTATGTACGCTTGGTTCGTGCCGGACGGCAACTGGAAGGTGACCTTTACCAAGGACGGCTATGTACCTGCCGACAGCAGCGGCGTCGCGGCAGCGGTCGAAAACGGCGGCTGGCTCCCCGTGCCTCCGCCCCAGTTCGAGGTCAACGTGGGCATGGTATCAACTGCCCCGCCGGCGGTCGAGCGGGCCATCGCCTATAACGACCGGATCGAGGTGGCATTCAGTCAGTATATGGACATTGCCAGCGCACGGAAAGCGATTTCGCTGAGCCAGGACGGTCAGCCCGTGACGATCACTGTTGCAGCATTGGACGCGGAGGACACGCTGGACGGCAGCACACAGTACGCCACCCGTTTCTCCGTCACCCCGGAGGATGGGGACTGCACCGGCACGATTGCCGTGTCCACTGACGCGCAGAACTACGCAGGCACCGCACTGGAAGAGGGATATACCGCCGCACTGGCCGCCCCCGTCCAGCGCCCCACGGGCATAACGGCCAGCGGGCAGACCGCTGTAGTTTACAAAGAAAGTGCAGCGCTTACCCTTACGCTCCAGCCGGGCATCGCCGGGAAGGCATTGGAAGTGGAAGCGCTGACGCCCAGCCTGCTGTCTGCGGCTGAGACAACGGTCACCACAGATGTGTACGGTGCCGCCGTGGTGACGCTCACCGGCCTGCTGCCCGGGTTGGGCCTGATCCGTATCACCGAACCGGAGTCCGGCCTGAGCGAGATCATCTCCGTTCAGATCGTGATGTCGGAGGAGGAGCTGGGTGAGGCGGAAAAGCCTGCGCCCGTTACCGCTGCGCTGTCGGACGGCACGCCGGTCACCACCGGTATGACGCTGGAAAGCGGTGCGCAGATCACCCTCCGCACAGCCACAGAAGGCGCAGTGATCCGCTATACGCTGGATGACACCTGCCCGTGCAGGAATGAGGCGCTGACGTACGCCGCCCCCATCACGATGACCGAAAACACCGTGCTCCGCGCGGCGGCGTTGCTGGACGGGGTGTACAGCGATACCATCCGTCTTGAACTGATGGTTTCCGGCGGCACGGAAGAACCGGAGCAGCCGGACGATCCCGGAGGATCCGGGGGAAGCGGCGGGGGTTCCTCCTCCGGCGGCGGCCAGGCTGCGGACGACCGCCCATCCGTATCCACAAACGGTGAGGGCGGAACGGTCACTGCCGGCAAAGGCACGGTGACCATCAAGCCGGACGAGGGCTATCAGATCGGCTCAGTCACTGTAAACGGAGAAGCGGTCGAGATCCCATCCAACGGTATCCTAAAGGGCCTGGATGCAGGCGATGAGGTTGTTGTCAGCTTCGAGCGAATCCCCGAGGAAGCTGGTTTGCCGTTTACAGACGTAGTACCTGGATCCTGGTACTGCGGCGCGGTGCAGTACGTCTGCGAAAACGGCATGATGAACGGAACAGGAGGCAAACTGTTCAGCCCGAACAGCATCACCAGCCGTGCAATGATCGTGACGATCCTGCACCGCATGGAGGGTGCGCCCGCGGCTTCCGCTTCCAGCTTCACGGACATTGCGGCGGGTGCGTATTATGAAAACGCGGTTAACTGGGCGGCCGAAAACGGCATTGTCAGCGGTGCCAGCAAGACCAGCTTCTTGCCGGATGACCCGGTTACACGCGAACAGCTGGCAGTGATCCTGTACCGTTACGCCCAGTATAAGAGCTATGACGTGACGGGCAGCACTGATCTGAGCGCCTATACAGATGCGGCGCAAATCGATGCATACGCAACTGACGCGATGCAATGGGCAAATGAAAATGGCCTCATTACGGGCAATACGAGCACTACCCTGAACCCCAAAGGCCATACAACGCGGGCTGAAGCCGCAACCGTTCTCATGCGTTTTTGCCAGAATATTGCAGAGTAAGCGAACAGGGCCTCAGGCATTCTCCTGAGGCCCTCAGCGTGTCGAAAAACCTCCCAGAAGGGGAAGCCTCGCAGAGTTCCGTCATCCGCAGATGACGGAATCAAATGCCCCGCAATGCCTTGCCGTGCAAGGCTTGCGGAGAGCGGAGCGAGGACTTTTGCGCCGTTGCGCGGCGCGAAAGCAACAGCCTGAGACCCTGTCGCACTGTGCCGGTGTGAGAATTTGACAGTTTTTCACCGGTGTATGCTATAATACCTGTATCAGGGGAGGGATAACAATGGATCGGGCGGATTGGATCATCGATGCTGCGCAGAAGGGCCTGCCCGGCGAATTGCTGCTTGCCTTTGCAATCCTGATCTTGGGTATCTTCTCCATGATCCTGTTGGCAAACCCACATAACAAGCTGAACATCTGGTGTTTTATCAGCGGCGTCACCTTCAGCATCGGCGCGTGGAAGGAATATCTGTATTATACGCTCAGTCCATCTCTGGTGATGAAGGGGATCTGGACTGGCCCCTTTGCGGAAACCATGTATTCTGTCCTCAGCGCGGTCTTCTATTACCTGTCCCTTCCGCCGGTATTGATCTTCGCCTTCTATTTCCATCATTGGGACAGGCGGTTTGGAAAATGGTTCCTGAGGGTATGCCTTTTATCCTATCTCCCGGCAGTGATTTTTGCCATCGCATTTCCCTGTACACAAACGCTGCATTTCCAGCACTTGCCGGTATTCTGTCTGTCGGTCGCGGGGTATAACTGGGGGATGGGCATCCTCTCCACCACGATCATCCTTCATGCCCTTTGGGAAGAGCAGATGGGCACACATTTTCATCAGCGCCGGCTGGCCGCAGTCACGATACTGATCCCACTGTGGGTGTGGCTGGTCTCCGCTTTTCCCTATCATGCGCTGGGCATCCCAAACCTGAGCAAACTATGGCAGTTCAACCTGTTTGTTGTCGTATTCATTCTGTTTTACTGCTTTTACCACGCATTCCGTGAAGGGATCTGGGGCCTGCGCTTCCGCAGGGAGGTATACGACTGGAGCAGCGGCAGCAAGGTGCTTCAGCGCAATGCCCACTATGTAGGCCATGCGCTGAAAAACGACCTTTCCAAAATTGAATGGTGCACCCAGCTGCTGGATGCGCGGGGTGTGCGGGGCCGGGAGCTGGAGATCATTTCCCACTCCGTCACACATCTGAAGCAGTTCATTAGCCGGACACAGCTGTATTCGCAGCAGATCACCCTGAGCCCCAGTCCCTGCGTGATCCGCGACGTATTCGAGGACGTGATCGCAGCTGCGATGTTCACGGAGGCAAGCGGGATCTCCATGATAGTCCGCACCTGCGATGACGCGCCGCTGGTCTGCGATCACGCCCATCTGGAGGAAGTGCTGCACAACCTGATCACAAATGCCGCTGACGCTATGCCGGAAGGCGGTGAGATCGCCCTCTCTTACCGCTGCCAGCCTGCCCGGGGCAAAGCGGTGATCTCGGTAGCGGATCACGGCCACGGTATTGCCCCTGAGCAGCTCCAGTTGCTGTTTGAGCCCTACTTTACCACGAAAAAAGGTCATCTGAATATGGGACTGGGGCTTTACTACTGCTGGAACGTCATGGCTGCGCACAATGGCAGCATCCGTGTGGAGAGCAAGCCAGGCTGCGGCAGCACCTTTTCCCTCTGCTTCCCAGTGCGCAGAAAACACAGAAGGAATGAGGAGACGACATGAAACTGATCCGCGTTCTGGCTGTGGATGATGATCCGGACTTTCAATATCTGCTGGAGCAGACGGTTGGCAGCCAGCCAGATATGGAACTTGTCGCAGTCTGCTCAGATGGATCTCAAGCCTTCCAGGCTGTGCAGCGCCATTGCCCGGATATCGTCCTGATGGATCTGGACCTCCGAAATGTCGGGAGAGATGGGGCGGAGACGGCGCGTGCAATCCGGCTGGAAACTGCCTCCAAGGTAATTATTCTGACCGCAGATGACGATCCCTCCACAGTGATTGACGCCAGCGTCCGCGCATTCGCTTCAGGATATGTATTCAAAAGTCAGTTTACTCTGCTGCTTCCCACCATTCGGGAAACTGCGGCAGGACCGACGCCGCAGTCCCATCTGATCTGCGCCGCCCTGCTGTCAACACTTACAAGTGCGGAGCGCGCGGTGTTTTACCATTTGCTCGGCAAGGATGTGGCGTTCCACTCTTCGACCAAGACCATTGCCAACCAGCAGACCAGCGTACTGCGCAAGCTGGGTCTGCCCAACAAGCAGACGCTGCGCCATATTTTTTCGGCATATATGGGATAAAAAATCCAGGTTCCTATTCATTCAGATTCTGGCCGCACGGTCCATGTCAATAGATACTCCCCGGATTTTTGTCTCCATATTGCGCCCTGCTCATAGATGCCGGAGAGCCGGGCAGAACGGCAGTCAAAACCATTGTCATCAAACTTCCGGATCGCTCTGCGTCAGACATCCTTATATGCGGTGAGAAGGAAGAGCGCGGCCCTGGTTTTTTCGGACATTCCATAACAGCATTCGCGCCAATGCTTCCAGCGGGTCAGATGGGCTTTGCCCAGAAAAAAGCGGAAAAATAGCGCCCTTTTGAAAAATGCTGCTTCAAAAAGGACGCTGCATGGTTTTGACTTTGCCAACTGCTGAGAAATGAAGATTCGAATCCCGCCGGTTAGGGGGAAACGGCGGTTGGCATCTATGGAAACATCGGTAAAGCTTCAGGCTGAAAAAGCATTTAAAAATGCCGTTACTTTCGCGCCGCGTAGCGGCGCAAAAGTCCTCGCTTCGCTCCCCGGAAGCCTTGCACGGCAATGCTTCCGGGGCATTCGATTCCACGCGAGGCGGGCGGCTGCCCCCTCGCGCTCCCCCGCCCCGGCGCAGGCGAATTCTGTTCAACCAAAGTTTTTCGACACGCTGAACGGAAGATGCCGCTGGCGAAAGCCAGCGGCATCTTCCGTTTTGATTTTACAGCGTCATTGCCGGAATCGCGCCGGATGCTCCCAATGCACTGCGCGTCCATTTCCTCCAGACGGTGGAGGACACAGAATTTGACCAGCCAAGTGAGCGATACAAACTGTGTGAGCGATTGGCCATATTTCTGTAAAATCTGATGACTTCCTGCTTCTGCAAAGATGCCTCGTAGCTTTACCTGATTTTTACAGGGATTTTACGGTATTGGGTGGGCGCCGGAACCGGTAGCCAGATAAAATGATAATCTGTAGAATTATACCCCCACATCTATTTGTATTTGAAAAAATATCGGCGACCCCGAAAATCCGGCAATCATCCCGTATCCTACAGCCGGAGGGGTGGAGGGAACAATATGGTGCAGACGGAACACAGCATCGTAAGCCAGGTATACGCGGCCAAGGCAGACCCGGAAGCGGCGGATGCCCTGATCAGACAGTACATAGGCTTTATTCGCAGCGAGACGGTAAAGTTTACCCACGCAGCCCTGGAGGATGGCCACGAGGATGACCTGAGCATCGCCATGCTGGCCTTTTACGAGGCGATCCTGGCCTACGAGAAAAGCCGGGGCGCCTTCCTGCCCTATGCCGCCAGAGCTATCCGGAACCGGCTCATTGACCACTACCGCACAGAAAAGCGCCACGGGAATGTGCTTTCTCTCCACGCGCCGGTTGGCTCGGAGACGGACGGACGCGAATTGCTGGAGACCATCCCTGATACAGTGGACCATATAGAGGCTTACGAGGTGCTGACTGCCAGCCAAAAGGAGATCCGGGAATTTGCGGAAACGCTCTCCCGCTTTGGCCTGACCTTCTCCGATGTGGCGGACAACTGTCCCAGGCAGGCGCGGACCTTCGCCGCCTGTCGGCGGGTGCTGGACTTTGCCCGCACCCGGCCGGACCTGCTCAAACGAGTGGAGGAAGCGGGAAAGCTGCCCATAAGCGAGCTATCCGCCGGCTCCGGTACTGACAAAAAGGTCCTGGAGCGACACCGAAAGTATTTGGTGGCCATCCTGCTGGCCTTTACCAATGGCTATGAGATCATCCGCGGACACCTGAGCCAGATCACTTCGAGGAAGGGAGGGAGCGAAACATGAACTATCTGGTGCTGGAGACCCATCCGGCTTATGCGGTCCTGCTGGATGAGGAGGGGCGTTTCCTGAAAGCGGCCAACCTGCGCTACCAGGTGGGAGACACTGTGCAGGAGATTGTGGAGCTCCGGCCGACGCAGAAGAAGTCTGTTTCCCTCTGGAAGCCCATATCCGCCTTGACAGGCTTGGCCGCCTGTCTCTGTCTGGTATTCTTCGGATATTACCAGCCCAATTTCACCCCCTACGGCGCCCTGCGTATCCAGATCAACCCGGACGTGGAGCTCACCCTCAGCCGCACTGACCGGGTGCTGGAGCTGGAGGGGCTCAACCCCGACGGCCAGTCACTGATCAATGGGTACGAGTTCGGCGGTAAGGACCGGGTGGAAGTGACTGAGGAACTGGTGGACCGGGCCATTGCCATGGGCTATCTCTCCAGCGGAGAGACGGTGTCCATCACAGTTTCCAGCGCCGACGCTGACTGGCAGGCCAAAGAGGAGCAGGAGGCCCGGTCGGATCTGGAAGAGCGGTACGGGGAGACCATCGTGATCCAGATTGGTCCCGCCGCCGAAGAACTGCCAGCTGAGGAAGTGGTGATCCCCGTGGCGCCATCCGAACCTGAGCCTGTCCCGGAGCCAACGCCCGAGCCCAGGCCAGAACCGTCCATTCAGCCGCCGGTCTCGGACGACACCGACTATGGCCCCAATGCCGACGGCATCACGGATTACGATGATGATGACTGGTACGGGGACCCCACCGGCTCTGATCACCCCGACGACAGCGATGACTGGGATGATGATGACGATGACTGGTACGGGGACCCCACCGGCTCTGATCACCCCGACGACAGTGATGACTGGGATGACGATGACGATGACTGGTACGGGGACCCCACCGGCTCTGATCACCCCGACGACAGTGATGACTGGGATGACGATGACGGTGACTGGTACGGGGACCCCACCGGCTCTGATCACCCCGACGACAGCGATGACTGGGATGACAATGACGACGATTGGGACGGCGAGGATGACTGGGACGATGACGGTGATGACGGTGATGACGGATGGGGTGACGATGACTGAATGATTGAAAAATTTTTCCGCTCCGCCCCCGGTTTCGTGGGCCTGCCGCCGTATTCTTCTGATGGAAGCAAAAAGAAAAAATTTCTCACCGACCCCGCTTTTTCAGCAGCAGCTTCGTATCCTATCCATACAAGCGCCACACAAAACCTGATTTTCTGAGGAGATGAATCAAATGAAGCAGAACAACACTTCCAAACTGTTCGGCCTGGCTCTGACCGCCGCCCTGACCATGACCGCCCTGACCGCCTGCGGGAACAGCGCCGGCACAACATCTCTCCCCGAGGCTCCCAATACCAGCGCCGCCCTTCAGGAGGAGACCGGCGGCAGCGTGGGCACCGTCCTCCTGAGCGTGAACCCGGAGATCGAAATGGACTATGATGAGGCGGGCAATGTGGTGGCCCTGAACGCGCTCAATGATGACGGCAGAGCGGTTCTGACCGGCTACACCGGCTACGAGGGCAGGCCCTGTACAGCCGTTGTGGGCGAGCTGGTGGACGAGATCAACGCTGGCGGCTACTTCGACGCCACCATTGACGGCCGCGAAAAGAACATTGTCCTCAAGCTGGAGCGGGGCTCCCAGTATCCCAGCGACCAGTTCCTGAACGAACTGGCCGAGGCCGTCCGCCTGGTGGTGGAGGCCGACCAGATCGGATCCCAGACCGTGGCCCTGGACAGCGACGACTACGACGACACTTATGGGGATAAGGGGTACATCAATGCCGCAGCCGCCCAGAACATCCTCTCCACCCAGCTGGGCCGGGATGACATCCAGTTCGTGGAGAAGGATTACGACTTGGATGACGGGGAGTATGAGGTGGAGTTCGTCATGGACGGCGTGGAGTATGAGTACGAAGTGAATGCCGTCACCGGAAAGGTCACCGAAATGGACATGGACCACCAGGACTACGACGACACGGACTACGGCCCCAATGCCGACGGTATCACGGACTACGACGACACGGACTACGGCCCCAATGCCGACGGTATCACGGACTACGACGACGACACGGACTATGGCCCCAATGCCGACGGTATCACGGACTACGACGACACGGACTATGGCCCCAATGCCGACGGCATCACGGACTACGACGACACGGACTATGGCCCCAATGCCGACGGCATCACGGACTACGACGATACGGACTACGGCCCCAATGCCGACGGCATCACGGACTACGATGACACCGACTACGGTCCCAATGCGGATGGCATCACCGATTACGATGACTACGGTGACGATGACGACTGGTATGGCGACCCCACCGGCTCCGACTATCCCGGCGACAGCGATGACTGGGACGACGATGATGACGATGACGACTGGGACGATGATGACGACTGGGACGACTAAGTTCCCGCAGCTGCGCCACGAGTGGAAGCACCAGATCTCTCCCCCGGAGGATCTGGTGCTCTCCGGGCGGCTGCGCCGTCTGTTTCCCCACGACCACCACGCAGGGCCGGACGGGTCCTATCGGGTGACCAGCCTGTACTTCGACACGCCTTACGATGCCGCGCACCGAGAAAAGCTGGACGGGGTGGACCGCCGGGAGAAGTTCCGCCTGCGGTACTACGGAGATGATCCCGCCTGGCTGAAGCTGGAGAAAAAGTTCAAGGTGAACGGCCTGTGCGGCAAGCGCTCCGCCCGCCTCTCCCGGGAGGAGGGGGAACGGCTGCTGGCGGGAGAGCTGGACTTTCTTCTGGAGCGGGAGGAGCCCCTGCTGGCTGAGCTGTACAGCAAGCTGCGGGGCAGCCTTCTGACCCCCCGGACGGCGGTCTGCTACGACCGGGAGGCATTCTCCTATGCGCCGGGCAATGTGCGCGTCACCCTGGACCGGAACCTCCGCACCGGGTTGAGCGCCCTGGATTTTTTCCGCCCGGAGCGCTTTTCCCTCAAGCCCCTCCCCGGCCTCACGGTGCTGGAGGTCAAATACGACGCCTTTCTGCCCGATCTTGTGCGCCTGGCCGTTCAGATCCCGGACCGCCGGGCCGGGGCCTGCTCCAAGTACGCCCTGTGCCGCCGGTTCGACTAAGAAACATACAGGAAGGAGTGGCCCCATGACCACCTTTCAGGACATCTTCAAATCCAGCTTTCTGGAGCGGCTGGACAGCGTCTCCCTGCTGGATACTGCCATCGCCCTGGCGCTGGCCTTTCTGCTGGGCCTGTTTATTTTCCTGGTGTACAAACGAAGCTACAGCGGGGTGATGTACTCCCCCAGCTTCGGCACGACACTGATCGCCCTCACCCTCATCACCACCCTGCTGATCCTGGCGGTGACCAGCAATATCGTGCTCTCCCTGGGCATGGTGGGCGCCCTGTCTATCGTCCGCTTCCGCACCGCCATCAAGGAGCCCATGGACATCGCCTTTCTGTTCTGGGCCATCGCGGCGGGCATCGTGCTGGCGGCGGGGCTGATCCCGCTGGCAGTACTGGGGAGCCTCTTCGTGGGGGTGGTGCTGCTGGTGTTCTCCCGGCAGAAGAACGGGGAGTCCCCCTATATCCTGGTGGTGCGCTGCTCCTCCCCCCGGGAGGAGGAGCAGGTCCGCGCTCTGGTGAAGGCCCGGGTGCGCCGCCTGAACCTGAAGAGCAAGGCGGTCTCCCCGGGGGAGATCGAGCTGAACTTCGAGGTGCGCCTGCGGGAGGCGGACACCGGCT
>CAJFTA010000037.1 GCA_904419835.1 uncultured Pseudoflavonifractor sp.
CAAAAAGGTGGTCTGCGTGCTGTCGGGCGGCAATATTGACGTGTCCTTCATCCACAAGATCGTGGAAAAAGGCCTTGTTACCCGCTGCCGCCATCTCAAGTTCTCGACCATCATGCCGGACGCGCCCGGCGCGCTCGAGCGCTTCGCGCATCTGGTCGCCGAGCAGAATGCAAACATCATCCGGTTCCAGCATGACCGCGTGCAGGCTGACCTGGACATCGGCGAGGCGATTATCCAGGTTGTCTGCGAAGTCGGCGGTGTCGAGCAGGCCAAGCGGCTGCTGGATGAACTGACCCGACAGGGCTATCAGGTATTTACCTCGCAGATCTGATCCGACAAAACGTCCCAAAGCGCCCGCTGCATTGCAGCGGGCGTCTCTCATTTTTCAATATACTGCCGCAGGTACTGTTCCACCGCCTGGGCGGAGGCGTCACAGCGGATGAGGCGGAAGCCGCCGTCCCGGAGGTAGACCGCCACAGTCCCGCCGGTCCGCCAGACGGCCCGCACCTGTTGCCACGGCGTCAGGTCACAGGCCGCGCCGTGGCAGTATGTCAGGCCCTCCGGGTCGAGCCGGACAGTCTGCCGCCCCTCCAGGAGGCTGGCGCAGGTCCCCCGCTCCATCTCCCGGGCCACCCGGGAGCGGACAAAGGGCCGGAATAACGGCAGCCAGACCGTGCCCAGGGCCAGCCCCGCCGCCAGCGGGACAATGAGGGCAGACACCTCCGGCACGTTGACCAGCTCCGGCCACTTCACCATGTGGGGCACCCGGAGGGCGGCCAGCAGCAGGAACAGCACGCCGCACACCGCCATCAGCACCGTGACGGGCCGCCAGTAGAGCAGGCTCCTGGCCCGGTGCAGATTGACCTGCTCCAGAGCCTGAGCCAGGGAGTCCCGGTCCCAGG
Source organism: uncultured Pseudoflavonifractor sp. (assembly GCA_904419835.1). Lineage (GTDB taxonomy): Bacteria > Bacillota > Clostridia > Oscillospirales > Oscillospiraceae > Pseudoflavonifractor. The sequence goes on from CAJFTA010000037.1 coordinate 903, forward strand.
TGTAGGTCAGGGTCAGCGGCTGGGGCGCGTCCCCGCCGTCTCGCGGTATGTCCGCCATGGTCTTATCCTCTCCCCCGCCTGCCCTGGTTGGGCTTGGCGTTCTTCTTGGCCTTGGGCTTGGCCCAGCCCGCCTTGCGGGCGGGTGTGGGGCTGTTGTGCTCCACCCGCTTGCCCGCCTGCTTCAGCTTCTCCTCCGGGCGCTTCCGGGGTTTGCCGCCCTTCTGCGCCTTATTCTTCTCCCGCTCCGGGCCGTTGGCGCGGTTCTGCCCGCCCTGGGGGCCGTTGGGCCGCACCAGGCAGTGCTTTCCAAAGCCGATGAGGTCCTCCCGGTGGGCCCGGTGGAGGGCCTCCAATACCAAGGGCCGCTTCTCCGGCCGCTTCCACTGCATGAGCGCCCGCTGCATGGCCTTGTCGTGGGGATTGGTGGGTACAAAGACCGGCTGCATGGTGCGGGGGTCGATGCCGGTGTAGTACATGCAGGTGGACAGGGTGCCGGGTGTGGGATAGAAGTCCTGGACCTGCTCGGGCTGCCGGCCCGACTTGTTGAGCCACTCGGCCAGCTTCACCGCGTCCTCCAGAGTGCAGCCCGGGTGGGAGGACATGAGGTAGGGCACCAGATACTGCTCTTTGCCGTACTTCTGGTTGAGCCGCTCATACTTCTGCCGGAACTTCTCATAGACCTCGATGTGGGGCTTGCCCATATAGTCCAGCACCGAGTTGACGCAGTGCTCCGGCGCCACCTTCAGCTGGCCGGAGACATGGTGCTTCACCAGGTCGGCGAAGAACTCCCCGCTCTTGTCCTTCATCATGTAGTCAAAGCGGATACCGGAGCGAATGAAGATCTTCTTCACGCCGGGGATCTCCCGCAGCTTCCGCAGGAGCATGAGGTAGTCGGTGTGGTCCGCGTCCAGGTTGGGACAGGCCTCGGGGGACAGGCAGGCCCGGTTTTTGCACAGGCCCGCCTTCAGCTGCTTCTTGCAGGCGGGGCGGCGGAAGTTGGCCGTGGGCCCGCCCACATCGTGGATATACCCCTTGAAACCGGGGTGATGGGTCAGGGCGGTCACCTCCCGGATGACGCTCTCGTGGCTGCGGGAGGAGATAATGCGCCCCTGGTGGAAGGCCAGGGAGCAGAAATTGCAGGCGCCGAAGCAGCCCCGGTTGTGGGCCACCGAGAACCGGACCTCCTCAATGGCGGGCACACCGCCCATGCTGTCGTACATGGGGTGGGGTTCCCGGACATAGGGCAGCTCGGCCACCAGATCCAGCTCCTCGGTGGTGAGGGGCATGGCGGGCGGGTTCACCACCAGCAGGTCCCGGCCGTGGCGCTGGAGGATGGCCCTGCCCACGATGGGGTCGTGCTCCCTGTACTCAGTCATGTTGGCCTCGGCATAGGCCCGCTTGTCCCCCGCCACCGCCTCAAAGGACGCCACCTCCACCATGGGGTAGGCGCAGGCGGAGGGATTGTCCGCCAGGAAGGCGGTGCCCCGCACGTCGGTAATCTCCCCGATGGGCGTACCGGAGACCAGACGGGCGGCAATCTCCTTGGTGGCGGTCTCTCCCATGCCGTAGACCAGCAGGTCGGCCTGGCTGTCCAGCAGGACGGAACGGCGGACCTTGTCGTCCCAGTAGTCGTAGTGGGCAAAGCGGCGGAGCGACGCCTCCAGGCCGCCGATGACCACCGGGATGTCCCCAAAGGCCTCCCGCACCTTGTTGGCGTACACCACCACCGCGTGGTCCGGCCGCAGACCCGCCTTGTTCCCCGGGGAGTAGGCGTCGTCCTGGCGGCGGCGCTTGGCCACCGTGTAGTGGGCCACCATGGAGTCGATGTTGCCGCTGGAAATGAGGACAGCCAGTCGTGGACGGCCAAGTGCTGTAAAGCTTTCTACCTTGCGCCAGTCCGGCTGGGCCAGAATGGCCACGCGGTATCCCTCGTGCTCCAGCAGGCGGGAGATGATGGCCGGGCCGAAGGAGGGGTGGTCCACATAGGCGTCCCCGGTGATCACCAGAAAGTCATAGGAATCCCAGCCCCGCTCCGCCATATCCTGTTTGGAAACCGGCAGAAACTGCCGTGCGTCAATGCTCATGGTTTTCTCCCGTAAAGCAAAATACTATTACATATTTAGATGCAGAGGCCATACAGATTATTCCGTATGGCCCCGCCGCGCTTTAAAGCTCCTGCGGCTCATATCCGATGTACTTTTCCATCAGGTCCAGCGGAACCCGGGTGCCCTGGGCCTGGCCGATTTTCCGAAAGCCATAGCGCTTATAAAACCGCTGGGCCACATGGTTGTCGGGCGCGCAGCGCAGCCGCAGTCTGTCCCGGCCCATGGGTCGGTACACCGACACCGCCTCTCCCAGCAGTTGGACCCCCAGCCCCTGCCTGCGGCGGTTTGGCAGCATGTAGAAGAAGGGGATATACCCCACCCCCTGCTCCCTGTCCCGCTCCGTGGCCAGCTGGATGATGCCGGCCATCTCGTCCCCCATATAGGCGGCGGTCACCGCCCGGCTGTCCCGCCGGCACTGCTCCAGCGCCTCCCGGACAAAGCCGTCCCCGTCGAAGTGGGTCAGGGAACCGTGGATATCCACCCACGCCTCCTTACGGGCCTGGTAGTAGATCTCGCTGTCGCGCTCCATGTCCAGAGGCGCGAACCACAGGTTGGGCTCGGCGGCGTTGCCGTCCCGGTGGCGCCACCAGGTCTGGTGGGCCAGGGTGGAGATCTCCTCGGGCAGATGGCTGTTGTCGTTCTCAAACACTATCCTTGCCCTTCCGTCCTCCACCTCCACGCAGGTGACGGCGGTGTTGTCCGCATGGCCCAGGGTGCGGATCTCCCGGGGATCCATGCCCCGGATGATGCCCTGGAGCTGGCGGATGACCGTGCCGTGGGAGAACACCGCCACCGTCTGGCCGGGGTGGGCCCGGGCGATGTCCATCACCGCGCCGTACACCCGCTCTCCCGCCTGGGCGAAGCTCTCCCCGCCCGGCGCCTGGAAGTCGGGGGACGCCGTATTGAACTGTTTCATCCGCACCCCGTCCCGGCGGAGAATGCCGCCCCAGGGCATGTCCTCCCAGTCCCCCAGGTTGATCTCCCGCAGGGCCGGAAGGGTGTGCAGCTCCAGGCCGTGGGTCTCATAGACGGCCCGGGCTGTGGTCATGGTGCGGAACAGATCGCTGGAGTACGCCGCGTCAATATGAATCTGCGCAAAGCGGCCGGCCAGAGCGGCGATCTGCCGGTAGCCCCGCTGGGTGATGAGGCTATTGTACCAACCGTGGGCCCGGCGGTACAGGTTGCCCTCCGCCTCCGCGTGGCGGACAATATAAATTCGGGTCATGGGACCACTCCTGCTCTCTCTGGATTGGACGCCTTACCAGGGCCGCACGGCGCCGGTCAGCTGGGAGACCTGGCTCAGGCCCTGCTCCGCGGCGATTTGGGCCAGCTCATCCACGGTTTTGACCGGCGCGTAGGGGTCGGCAAAGCAGGCCGCTCCCACGGACACCGCCGTGGCGCCCACCAGCATCATCTCCGCCGCGTCCCGACCGTTGGATACGCCGCCCATGCCCAGCACGGGCACCTTTACGGCATTGGCCACCTCCCACACCATGCGCACCGCCACCGGAAACACCGCCGGGCCGGACAGGCCGCCGGTGTTCATCCTCAGGATGGGCCGCCGGGTCTTCAGGTCGATCCGCATGCCCCGGATGGTGTTGATAAGGGAGATAGCGTCGGCGCCCGCCCCCTCCACCGCACGGGCAATCTCGGTGATGTCGGTCACGTTGGGAGACAGCTTCACCATCACGGGGACAGTGGAATGCCGCTTGGCCTCCTCCGTCACCTCGGCGGCCAGCTCGGGCCGGGTGCCGTAGGCCAGACCGCCCGCCTTCACGTTGGGGCAGGAGATGTTGACCTCAATCATGTCCACGCCGGCGGCGGACAGCTTCTCGCACATGACGCCGTACTCCTCGGGGGTATTGCCCGAGATGTTGGCGATGATGCGGATGTCGATATCCTTGAGCCGGGGCAGCTCATGGGCGATGAAGGCGTCCACGCCCGGGTTCTGAAGGCCCACGGAGTTGAGCATGCCCATGGGGGTCTCGGCGATGCGGGGGGCGGGATTGCCCTCCCGGCGGGCGGGGGTCAGGCCCTTGACGCAGATGCCGCCCAGACGGCTGATGTCATAGAGCTGGCCGTACTCCCGGCCGAAGCCGAAGGTGCCCGAGGCCACCACAATGGGGTTCTTCATGGTCATGCCCGCCAGGGTCACCGACATGTCCAGCCCGTCAATGGGCTGGGCAGGGGTCCAGGGGGCGTCCGTCTCCGGCTGCTTTTCCGGACGTTGGCCGGCGAACTGCTCCGCCTGGGGCAGCCAGGTGCGGTTATACTCAGGCATTCCAGTCCACCTCCTCTGCGGGGAAAATGGGGCCGTCCTTGCAGACGTGCTTCATGGTGCCGTCGGCCATGGGGGTGGCGCAGCCCAGGCAGGCACCCACACCGCAGGCCATCCGCTCCTCCATGGACACCTGGCATGGCACACCCAGTTCCCTGGCTACGTTCCAGACGGAGCGCAGCATGGGCTTTGGGCCGCAGGCCAGAACGGCTGTAAAGTCTCTATCCTTCTCAAGCACCTGGCGGACCAGGGCGTCCACAAATCCGTGGCGGCCCATGGTGCCGTCGTCGGTGGCCACCAGCACCTGGGCGCACTCCTGCTTGAAACAGTCCAGCAGGATGGCCCGCTGGGCGGTGCGAAAGCCCAGGATAGCGGTGGAACGGCCCATGGTATACTGGGCGCAGCCCCGCATGGGGGGCACACCGATGCCGCCGCCCACCAGCAGATAGCGTCCCTCCGGCTCCATGGCAAAGCCGTTGCCCAGGAAGCCCAGCACATCCAGGTACTCCCCGCACGCCCGCCGGGCCAGCCAGTCGGTGCCGGCGCCCCGCCGCTCAAAGACAATGGCGACGGTGTCCTCCGGCTCGCCCTCCATGCAGGCGCAGACCGAGATGGGCCGGCGGAGGAAGCTGCCCTCGCCGCACTTGATGTGCACGAACTGGCCGGGGGCCTTCCAGGTGTCCCGCACCATGGAGCCCGCCTCCAGCACCATATAGACCGTGTCCGGGTTGAGCCAGACCTTCTGGACGATTTTACACTTTGTCTCGACCTTCATGGGCGTTCACCTCAGCCCATCTTCACGTAGGCGCCGATGGCGTCCCGCATGGTCTCGGCAGCGGCGCGGGCGGCATCCTGGAAGTCGCGGCCGTCTCCGCCGGTCTTCTGCCAGGCGCACATAATGGACCGGGAGGCGTTGACAATGGCGCCGCAGCCCTTCTTGTCAAAGGCGTACTGCACGTCCTCGGCGGTGCCGCCCTGGGCGCCGTAGCCGGGCACCAGGAAGAAGGTGTGGGGCATCCGGGCCCGCAGGTCCTTCAGCTCCTCCGGCCAGGTAGCGCCGGTGACCGCGCCCACGGGGGTATAGCCGTACTTCCCCTCCAGGCCCTCTCCCAGCGTCTCCACCATGTCGCCCATGCGCTGGTAGATCAGGCTGTCGCCGGCGGCCACGTTCTGCAGCTCGCCGGAGCCGGGATTGGAGGTCTTGACCAGCACGAACATGCTCTTGTCGTTGGCCTTGCAGGCGTCCAGGAAGGGCTTGAGGGTGTCGGAGCCCATGTAGCCGTTAAGGGTGACGCAGTCGGCGTCAAAGACTTTATAGGTCTCCTCCTCCACCTTGGTGCCCGCCAGCCAGCCGTCGGCATAGGCCTGGGCGGTGGATCCGATGTCGCCCCGCTTGATGTCTGCGATGACAAAGAGGCCCTTCTCATGGGCGTAGTCGATGGTGCGCTCCATGACCTCCATGCCCCGCCAGCCCAGCCGCTCATAGTAGGCCGCCTGGGGCTTCACAGCGGGCACCACGTCGCACAGAGCGTCAATCAGGCCCCGGTTGAACTGCCACACCGCCTCGGCGGCGCCGGCCAGGCCGGTGCCATAGTCCCGGTAGGCCGCCTCCAGAATATGGGCGGGAATCTGCTCGGGCTTGGGGTCCAGACCGGCCACAGTGGGGTTGTGCTTCTCCAGAATCTTCTCCTGCAAAACGTCGAAAGACATAGTGTTTCCTCCTGCTCTCTCTTAATCTATGGTTCCGGCCCTCAGGGCTGGTCCTGATATACAATTTTGCCGCCGACCACGGTGTACTTCACCCTGCCCTTCAGCTCCATGCCGGCAAAGGGGGTGTTGCGGCCCTTGGAGTGGAATTTCTCCGGGTCCACCGTCCACTTCTCATCCGGGTTGAAGATCACCAGGTCGCCGTCCCCGCCGATGGCCAGGCGGCCCTTGTGGGGGATGCGCAGAATACAGGCCGGGTTCATGGTCATCTTCCGCAGAATGTCGGACAGGCCCATCTCCCCGGTGTGGTACAGCGCCGTGAGGGTGACGCCCAGGGCGGTCTCCAGGCCCACCATGCCGCTGGGGGCCTCGGTGAGGGGCCTGCCCTTCTCCTCGGCGGAGTGGGGCGCGTGGTCCGTGGCGATGGCGTCGATGGTGCCGTCCTTCAGGCCCTCGATGATGCCCTCCACGTCCGACTTGGTGCGCAGGGGCGGGTTGACCCTGGCCATAGTGCCCTTGGTCAGGATTTCGTCCTCGGTGAGGGTAAAATACTGGGGGCAGGTCTCGCAGGTAATCTGCACGCCCTTGCGCTTGTAGCGCCGGACGATGGCCACCGACTTGGCCGTGGAGATATGGCAGATGTGGACGGCCGCGCCGGTCTCCTCGGCCAGCATGGCGTCCCGCATGACCTGAAGCTCCTCGGCGATGGCGGGCCGCCCGTCCAGCCGAAGCTGGCGGGAGATGCGCCCCTCATTCACCGCCCGGTTGCCCACCATGTCCGCGTCCTCACAGTGGGAGAGGACGGTCAGATTGTGCCGGTGGGCCAGAATCAGGGCGTCCCGCAGCAGGTTGGCGTTCTGAACAGGCACGCCGTCGTCTGACAGCGCCACAGCCCCCGCCTCCCGCAGGGCGGCCGCGTCGGTGAGCTCCTGGCCCTTCTGCCCTTTGGACACCGCGCCGATGGGATACACCCGCACCAGCCCGGCCTCCTCCGCCTTCTGGCGGATAAAGGCCACCTGCTCCGGGCTGTCGGTGACAGGGCGGGTGTTGGCCATGGGTGCAATGCCCGTGAAGCCTCCGGCCGCCGCCGCCCGGCAGCCCGTCTCAATGGTCTCCTTGTACTCAAAGCCGGGCTCCCGCAGATGGACGTGCATGTCGATGAGACCGGCGCACACCACCATCCCCCGGGCGTCAATCACCTGAGCGTCCGGCTCCCGGATATCACTGCCGATGACGGCGATTTTCCCGTCCTCGATCAATATGTCCATCACTCCGCCGATACCCCCTACGGGGTCAACCAGCTTTCCCTGGCGGATCAGCAGCTTCAAAATACCACTCCTTTCCGCGTACAGCGGTGAAGTTCCCGCCTGTGCGCACCAAAAAAGGGGACCAGGTTTTCCCCGCCCCTCTGCCGTATGAACCTATGCGCTTCCGGTCATCCCGATAACCGGGGCAAACATATTTTCCCATGTTTCGCGTCCCAGCCGGCTCCATTCCCTGTGCGGCTGGCCGGTCAGACATATTATAGCATTGAATCACATTATTTAGCAACGCATTTTTCCGCTTTTCGGGGAACAATAAGCACGGACCGGAAAAGGAGGCGTAAAAAACATGACAAAGCATCAGTTTATTGCAGGAATGGGTATGGGCCTGGCGGCGGGCGCCGCACTGGGCATGGCCATGTCCGGCACCAAAAAGCGGGAGATCAAGCGGGCCGCCGACAAGGCCATCAAGGCCGTGGGCGAGGTTGTGGAGAATCTCTCTGACAACATTGGCATGTGACCAAAGGCCGGGAAGTCCGGACACAGCGGCGCCCCGGAGGGAACGGCGTTCCCTCCGGGGCGTGGCGTACATATTGCCTCTCGTGTGCAGGCTCAGCCTGCGACCTTATCTGCCTCGCTGTGGTCTCCGTCCGCCCACTTGTCAACCACAGGGGCCAGCCTGGTGATGGTGGGACCCATGATGGGGCCAACGGCGAACATGCCCAGAATGGTGCCAACAAAGATGGTGCTGCCCAGAAGGAAGCCCATCAGCGCCATGAGCACATCGCAGCCAATCCGCTCGTATTTGAGGGGGATCTTGGTCCACTTGGCAATGGTCTGGTTGAAGCCGTCAATGGGGCCGGCACCCAGCTGGGCGGACTGATAGAGGCCCAGGCCGAAGGCAAAGGTCACTACAGCCAGAAGGAGCAGGACCACCTTGACCGGCAGCGCCGGGTCCTCGCCCAGCAGTCCGGTAAGCATGGCAATGAACATGTCGGAAAAGGTGCCCACCAGCAGGGTATAGATAATGGTGCCGAAGTGAATCATCTTGCGGTTAAAGATCAGCAGGAATACAAAGAGCACAATGTTTACAATATTCAGCGTCATACCGTAGCTGGTGCCCAGCTTGCCGCCCAGGCCCATAATGAAGGCGTCCACGGGAGCCAGGCCCAGGGAAGAGCACTTGACAAAGGACGCGCACCCGAAGGCGGCCACAATAGTGCCCAGCAGAATGACAAGGCAGCGCAGAATCAGGCTTTTGGGCGTATGTTTCATATAGTTCTCCTTCCCCTATCCGGTCACAGGGCCTGCTTCCAGTGCTCCAGCAGGTCGGCGGAGTCCACCACAAGGCCCAGGTGGAGGGAGATCATCTGAAGCGCAGGAATCTCCAGGTGCTCGGAGCCGCGGGTCAGATCCTGAGGCACCACCACCCGGAAGTCCCGGTTGGCGGCATCAAAGGCGGTATTGATGACGCAGCAGTCGGTCATGCAGCCGGTGAGCACCACGCGGCGGATACCCAGATTGCGCAGCAGCAGCTCCATATCGGTGGGATAGAAGGCGGACAGGCGCTTCTTGGTGGTGACCATGTAGTCCTCATCGTGGACGTCAATGGACATCTTGTTCCAGCGGGTACCCTCAATAGCGTGCTCGGCGATGTTGGGGATCTCGCCCACGGTGACGGGGAACACCATGCGCCAGGCAGAGGGGTAGAGCTTCTCGTCCACGCCGCCCTTGCGCAGGGTGGAGCGCACATGGATGATAGGCATGCCCAGCTTGCGGCACTCGGCCATAAAGTTGTTCAGTGGCTCCACGATCTCGCGGCCGCGGGGAGAGGGGCAGGGGCACTCAGGGTCCTCGGAGAGATGGCCGTCGTGCATGTCAATGGTGATGATGGCAGTATCCTTGGGATCAAGGAACACCTCCTGGAGCTGCTGGGGAACCTCTTTCTGCACGTTGTTGAAGTAAGCTTTCATCTGGATATCCTCCTTAAAAATTTAATGTCTTTATTGATGTGCCTTGCCTATAACCCTTGAACAACACTTTCCGTGCCTGTATCTCCCACCTATCCACCGCCCTCCAGACTGCCTTTTCCCTGTTCCCGGCTGTACCGGTAGAGCTTCAGGCAGTTGTAGTAATGGTTTCGCACCTCCGCCTCCTCCAGAGACACTCCCAGCAAACCGCGGATCTTGTCAATCTGATAGGCCAGCGTGTTGCGGTGGAGATACATGATCTCTGCGGTCTTTTTGCAGCTGCAGTTGGTCTGGAGATAAATCTCCAGGGTTCGCAGCAGGTTTTTCCTGTATTTTGCGTCATACTCCAGCAGAGGCGCCAGCTGTTCAGCTGCATATTCATGGATGCGCCGCTGGTCGGGCAGTTCCGCCAGCAGCTGAAAGATCCCCAGGTCGGAGAAAAACGTGACGTTTTCCTCTCCGCACAGGCTGAGGGCCTTGGATGCCTCCTGGCAGCTTCGGGCAAACAGCTCCGGCGTACGGTAAAGGTTCCCCACTCCAAAGCGCACCCGAAGGCCATGGTAGGCCTCTGCCGCCCGGCGCTGAATTTCATGCAAAGTCTCCCGGAGCTGACGCTCCTGCCCGGGCCGGAGCCCAATGAGAAAAATCATATTCCAGTCCCGGTTGATATAGTATGTCTGAGAAAACGCGCCTTTCAGCGCCTGGATTATCATGCTGTTGACCTGCCGCCGGATCGGCAGCTCTGCCAGACACATGGGTGTGTCCACCCCGGCGTTCTCCCAGCTGCATGCGGTGTCCACTACAATGTGGGGTCCCTGCAGCCGGTACTTTTCCACCAGGTTGGTCATCAGGTCCCCCGGAATTAGCTCCCGCTTGAACAGCAGCATCTCCAATAGCTCGTTCATCAGGTTCTCTCCGTACTGATCTTGAAGAATCAAGGTGGAAACCTCGCCGATCAGCGTGGCCAGCTGAAGATCCCAGGGCGCTGAAAATAGCGGAAAGGCGCGGGCGTCGGCGTAGGCGATGGTCTCCAGCGGGATGTTAGGAATCAGATCCCGGTGGAGCAGGATGATAAGGCATGCTGCATCTCCGGCCACCGCCTGTTCAATCATATTGTTCAGAAAGGCCGCGGAGTGATCCAGCCCCACGCCGCTCATCAGGATCACATCTCCGCCCACCAGCCACTCCCGGATGCTGGCCGTCTGGGCGATGTTAGGCCAGGAGATGCGGCGGTGCAGGCCGCCCTTCCCCGCCTCCAGTGTAATGCGCCGGAAGCACTCCAGGCCCAGCAGATTTTTTACGCTGAGCATGGCAGCCCTCCTATCCGCGCTTCATGGCCTCCAGCACCCGCTCGGGCGTGGCAGGCAGCCGACGTATTCTGACGCCTACGGCGTTGTGGATGGCGTTGAGCACCGCCGGGGTCATGGGTACGGTGGCCACCTCGGAGATGCCCTTGGCGCCAAAGGGCCCCAGAGGCTCCGGGTCCTCCACCAGGGCGATCTCATAGGAGGGGGTCTCCCCCGCCCTGGGCAGCCCCAGCTTGCCATAGTACAGGTTGACAGGCACGCCGTTCTCCGACGGGAAGGCCTCCTGAAGGGCGTAGCCGATGCCCATGGAGCAGCTGCCCTCAATCTGGCCCTCGATGATATGGGGGTTGATGGCCCGGCCCACGTCGTGGGCGGCCACTACCTTGAGCACCTTTACCTTGCCGTTGGACTTGTCCACCTCCACAATGGCGGCCTGGGTGGTGTAGGCGTAGGCGGGGTAGTTGCGGTACTCATCTCCCTGGGTACGGCGCGCCTCCTCATCCTCCAGCTTGTAGGTGGGCGGCGCCACAAAGTAGTATTCCGCCTGCCGCCGCTCGCCGGCCTTCCAGGGGTTGGCCTCACATTCGGCCTTCAGCCGGGCGGCTGCCTCCACCACAGCATGGCCGGAGTTGAGGGTCTGCCGTTCACTGACCGCCTGTCCATGCCGGAGGGTACGGGAGGTGTCGCCCGAGATAACATCAATATCTTCCATTTTCCATCCAGTGGCCTCGGCGCAGATCTGGAGCATGGCGGTGCGGAAGCCCTGACCCATGTCGATTCCGGACACCCGCATCTCCAGCCGGCCGTCCTCCTTGATGGTGAGGATGCATCCGCCGTCGTCGGGCACACCCTTGCCAACGCCCACGTTCTTGTAGCCGCTGGCCACGCCCACGCCCAGGACCTTATCTCCCTGGGGATATAGGGGCGCGTACTCCGCCAGGGCCTCCCGAGTCAGCTTTTCGCACAGGTTGATGGTGTCCACCAGACCCACGCTGTGCTTGAGCAGCTCGCCGCCCACAGTGCGGGAGCCGATGCGCAGGGCGTTGCGCCGGCGGATCTCAAAGGGGTCCAGCCCCAGTTTTTCCGCCGCCTCGTCCATCAGAGTCTCGATGCAGATGGCGCCCTGGTTGATGCCGAAGCCCCGGAAGGCTCCGCCCAGCACATTGTTGGTGCGCACTGCCTTGCCCTTCACCGAGATGTTGGGAATGTGGTAGGGGCCGCCGGCAAAGATACAGCTCTGCATCAGCACGCCGCCGCTCAGGTTGTTGTAGGGACCGGCGTCGGAGCAGAGGGACGCGTCCAGATAGGAAAATGTTCCGTCGGCGTTGAAGCCCACCTTGTAGCTGGTGTGGTAGGCGTGACGCTTGGTGGACAGCAGCAGGGATTCCCGCCGGTCCAGGGTAATCATCACCGGTCCGTTCATCACGTGGGCCGCTACGGCCGCCGCCGCCTCGATATGGGCGTCGCACTTGCTGCCGAAGCCACCGCCCAGATGGGTGCCCACCACCTTGATGGCGCTCTCGTCCATGGCCATGATGTGGCTCAGCATCCGGCGGATCTCAAAGGGCGACTGGGTGGTGGCGTACACCGCCAGCATCCCGTCCTCAATGCAGCCCAGGGCGCACTCCGGCTCCAGACAGCCGTGTTCAATCCGCTCCAGCTCGTAGTCGCCGGACACCGTCACCGCGGCCTTGTCTCTGGCCGCCTCCACGTCGCCGGTCTGGCGGCCGTTCTCCAGCATGACAGACCCCTTGACAATGCCGTCCTCAATGGTGTAGATGCCGGCGGCGGCCTGCCAGCTGACCTTTACCGCCCGGGCCGCCGCTCTGGCCTGCGCCTCGCTCTCTGCCACCACCAGGGCCAGCATGTCTCCCAGGAAGTTGAATTCCCTGTCGCAGAACACGGGCTGCTCCCGGTCAAAGGTGCCCAGCCGGTTCTCCCCGGGCACGTCGTCTGCGGTGATAATCCGCAGTACACCGGGCATGGACTCCGCCTCAGACAGGCCCATGCCGGTGACGGTCCCCTTGGGCGCGGGCGCCCAGACAAAGGCGCCGTAGGCCATGTCCTTGCGTGCCAGATCGCCGCAGTAGGCCAGCGTGCCGTCGGCCTTGGCGGGGCCGTCCATATCCCAGATGGACTTGCCCAGCACCCTGTGCTCCTGAGGCTCCTGCTCCTCATGCTCCCCCAGAGAGATGGTGCTGTGCTCCAGGAAGCGGATCTCATCCTGGCTTGGTTCCTCGCCCCGGAGGCGGGCCGCCGCCAGCCAAACCGCCTCGATAATCTTCACGTAGCCGGTGCAGCGGCAGTAGTTGTGCTCCAGGGCCTTGACAATCTCATGCTCGGTCGGACTGGGATTCTTATCCAGCAAAGCCTTGGCCGCCAGCACCATGCCCGGCGTACAGAAGCCGCACTGGATGGCACCCACGTCCAGGAACGCCTTCTGAATGGGATGAAGACCGCCGTCCTCCCCTTTCAGCCCCTCAATCGTCAGGATTTCCGCTCCGGCTACCCGGGACATTTTGGTAATGCAGGAGCGGATGGCGCGCCCGTTCATCAGCACCGTACAAGCGCCGCAATGGCCGGTGCCGCAGCCGTTCTTTGCCCCTTTCAGGCACGCCGTCCCTCTCAGATACTGAAGAAGGGTCATGTCCGGATCGCAGGTGCAGGAGACCCGGTTCCCGTTCAGTACAAACTCAATCGCCGCTTCTTTCATGTCAACACTCCATCCATATAGGTCGGAACAATGCGCCCGGCAGGGGGGTGTCTGTTCCGCTTCTAACCTTATTTTCTACCATCAACGGCGTGATTGTGCTTTTTTTCACATATTGATTATATCAGGTTATCCCGCGCTGCGCTCTGGATGCTTCACACAATCTTTCACAGAATTTTTCGTGTATCAAGGCCGAATATATTTTCCGTTTCCCGCTATCCTGCGGAGGACTTCCGCAAAAAAGATTCGTTCCGCCCCAAAGGAGCAGAATACTGCCTTGTCTCTCCGCCGTATTTGGAATCGGGCGGAGTGACTCTGCGCAGAACCCAAAACAAAAGACAACTGCGAAAACAAACAACCGCACCAATTGATTTTGAACTGCACCCCATTTGTTAGACAGTGATATACTAACTAACAAATGGGGTGCAGTTCACATTGTGTTCTAATCTTTTTAATTTCTATAGCATCAATATCACATCCATTAAACACTAATTGCCCCCCATCAGTTCTATAATACTTACCATCTGCTCTGTTTTTAACAAAAAATCCATATTGGGAAAAGGTTGCAGAGATATTTTTTCCTTTAACTTGTATCTCTGTAACGGAAGAATCTGTTAACAACGTACTAGGATATTGATTCTTATGAATTTCTTTCCACACTATTTTTACTCCTATTCACTGGGTAGGCTCCAGCCGTTTTTTATATCGATATCCGATGTCAAATGGGCACTCAGTTTTAACCGTACAGCGTTCAATTGCTCTATGGTCGAAATGCGGTAAGGGCGGGCTTCTGAACCATCTCCGCCGTCAAATTCGGGTTTTCTCTTTAGAAAAGAAATCGTAAATTGCAGAGTCTCTGACTCTTGGTCGCTCACGCGGATTTCAAGTTGATAGTTCCCATTTTGCGAAATCTCGAAACTGCTGCCTTTTGAAAACTCGGACTGGGCCATATTTTCTGATTGCAGCCGATATCCCAGGACGGAATCCGAGGGCTGAATACTAATGGTGACGCTTCGCTTCCCCGGTGTGGTGTGGTCGGGAACCAAAAAATGCATAAATGTCCTCCTTTTAGACTACTGGTAAGGTGAGCCCAATTGAGGCCCGCCTTACCAATGCTGCTTTTATTCAAACATCGATGTTACTGGTTCCATAATGTTTCCGAAAGTATTGCTCCACTTAGTGATTTCAGATGCTGCTGCACCAGCTGAGCTAAAAATTACTTTGACAATTTCACCGCCTTTTACAGCTAACGATTTAGCGACGGTTGCAATTTTTCCACTTGTGGCGAGGGTATATCCGCCTGCAAAAGCCGCTGCTGAAATGACAATTACGCCAGCGCCTGTAGTCATACCCAACAGCGCAACCTGATCAGAAGTTAACTGAGAAATTTTCTTTCCAGTAATGGCATAGAGGTATTTTTCACAATCGATGCTCTCCAGGTTATCCGCCAGTGAAAATCCCATGTGCGTTCTCTGACTCGCCGAGCAGAGCACATGGGTAAGGCGACGACGAAAACCCGTGCTCTGCACGTTTCTCCAGATGCCACGGGGTTATATGCTTAGTAGTTTGGACCAGGGGGCGGGTCTTGTCCAGCAGCCACTGCTTATGGTTTACGCCCCCTTTCCCGGCTCCCGTTTCTTGTCCCCGGGGCATGTGGTCATGCGGTGCTCCCAAAGAACAGAAGGTCCACGCCGGAATTGGTATGGGTCATATAGGAAAGCTGATGGGGGCGCTCCCCCTGTACCTGGGAGAGCAGAACAGGGAAGTCCGAGTTCTTGAAGATGTTTTCAGTCTCCGGGCTGGCAAGAAAGTCCTTCACCTTCTGCGTTAAAGCACTGGGTACGCAGCCTTTCTTAAGGAGCATTTTCCAGATGGATACACAGCAGCTTGCGGTCGGCGGGTCACGAAGGAGCACATGGAACTCGTCAAAGCAGCACCATGTGGCAATTTCCCGCAGAAAGTTCAAGGGCACCTGCGAATTTACAAAGTTCTGCATAATGTCCTTCATGAGCAAAAGTATACCACAGGGCATGGCATACCGGCAATCCCTGATGAAGTGCACAGAGAAATACGGCTCCAGCCGAATCAGCCGGAAGTATAGCAAAAGTCGGTCCTATATCTGCTTCTGTAAGAAACGCTGGGACGGTACACCGGAGTCATTGGCCTGCCAGTCCCGGCGGCCTCACAGCCCCCCGAAGCAACACACAGAGCCAGATCTGAAGCTGAGCCGGGACATGTGCAGAAGAAATCCCCGGTTGAGTATGGTGGGGCTGCGGCAGCGCGGCTACACCCGCCGTCCCAACAGCTTTCCCACGTTCCCCCTTCTCTGGCTTTCTCCTAATGAATTCACCACCCAATATGTTTGACAAACCTACAAAATTTCAGGAATACCAAGAAATCTTTTCTCGGTGCCGCTGCAACACCGCCGCAATTGATTTTTCTTCCGGCCTGGCTTATAATAAGAATTACAGCAGAGGGTCTTTTGACCTTCCCAGCGTCTGTCCGCCGTTCCGCCCTCCGGGCGGCTGGCGGAAACTGCCGCGCCCCCTGCGCATGGGGGCCGCATCCACTTCATATTATCTGCGCCGCGCGGTGCGGCGGAACGGAGGACTTACATGAGATATCACACAGCGGTCTTCGATCTGGACGGTACCCTGCTGGATACCCTCCAGGACCTGGCCGACAGCACCAATTACGCCCTCTCGGTCAATGGCCTGCCCGGCCGGACGCTGGACGAGGTCCGCCGCTTTGTGGGCAACGGAGTGGGCCGCCTGATGGCCCGCGCTGTGCCGGAAGGCACACCGGAGGCACTGGCCGCCAAATGCCTCAGCGACTTCCGGGCCCATTACTTCCTCAACATGGAAAACAAGACCGCCCCCTACCCCGGCATCGTGGAGATGCTGGACCGTCTGGGGCGGGCAGGCTTTCACTTGGCCGTTGTGTCCAACAAGTTCGACAGCGCCGTCAAGGGGCTGTGCCAGGCCTATTTCGGTGATCTGATCCCGGTTGCCATCGGCGAATCCCAGGGGGTGGAGCGCAAGCCCGCGCCCGATACCGTGTTCAAGGCCCTCAAGGATCTGGGAGTCCCCGCTGAAGGGGCCGTGTACATTGGCGACTCCGACGTGGATATCGCCACCGCCCGCAACGCCGGCCTGCCCTGCATCTCAGTGAGCTGGGGCTTCCGGGACAAGGCCTTCCTCCTCGCTCACGGCGCCACGGAGATTGTCTCCAGCCCCGACGGGCTCTACGCCGCCCTCACCGCAGTGTCCTGAGCCAAGGAATACAAAACGCGCGGAACCGGCAAATAGCTGCGGTTCCGCGCGTTTTTTCTTGTTATCACTCCAGCAGTCGGGATAGAACGCCGGCATGCAGCTCCACGGCCTTGTGAGGACACAGCTCGTGGCAGCAGTAGCACCGGATGCACTTGCCGGTGTCAATCCGCGCCCGGCGGTTTTTGACGGCGATGGCCTTCACCGGGCAGGAGGCGGCGCAGATGCCGCAGCCCACGCAGGCCTCCCGCACCCGGGGCGTGGCGGACAGGGCCCGCCGGGCCAGGTCCACAAAGGGATTGAGCACCGCCGGCAGCCCCACCATGTTCCCTTTGGGTGCAGGGGGCAGTTTATATCCGGGTATCGGCAGCTCGGCCTTGTCCAGGCCGATAAGCTCCACCTGCTCCAGGTCAACCGGCCCCAGGCCCCGCTGCTCCGCTGCCAGCAGCAGCGGGTTATTTGCCTTGCTGAGGCCCATGATGGCCCCGGCCACTGTATCCAGGGCCAGGGGATTCTCCGACGCCAGCAGCAGCCCTACGGGCCTGGGGGTACCGGAGGCGCCGGGCCCCTCCCCCTCCATGGCCACCACCGCATCCATTACCGACAGCCGGGGCGCTGCCAGTGCGCACAGGTCCAGCAGCATGTGGGCGAACTGCTCCTTGCTCTGGAACCGGGTGTGGCACCCCGCCTTGGCCAGGCCGGGGATCAGGCCGAAGGTGTTCTTCACCGCCCCGGTCATCATCATAAACATGTGGGTCTTGAGCTTGCACAGGTTGAGGATACCGTCTGCCTGAAAGGTGGCGGACAGCACCTCAAAGGAGCGCACCAGCTCCCCCTGGGGGAAGGAGCGCTGCTCCCGGCCCATGTCGTAGTTGAGCTCCGCCCCCGACTGCCGGGCGGCCTCCGCCATACCGGTGACGCTGTAGAGCTTCTCCAGGGCGGCGGGGCTGTTCTGCCAGTGACCGCCGCCGGGACTGTCCAGAATCACTGCTTTTGCCCCTGCTCCTGCCACACGGGACGCCACCGCCGCCACCACCGACGGGTGGGTGGTCACCGCCCGGTCAGGGGAAATGGCTTCCAGCAGGTTAGCCTTCAGAGCCAGGGTCTCCCCCGGCTTGGCAAAGCGGCCCATGCCGCCCATCCTGTCCAGAAGAAGCCCCAGCTTTTCCTCCGCCTGGGCGTAATCGGTACAGCGCACGGCGTACACTCTGTTATCCATGGATGTCATCTCCGCTCAGTATCCGTTTACCACAGCGTCCAGCACCTGGGCGGCCACGGAGCCCGCCGCATCCGCGCCGCTGCCGCCGTTCTCCACCACCACCACAAAGGCGTAGGGCGTATCCTCGCCCCGCAGGAAGCCGGCAAACCAGGCGTTGGGGGCCTTGCCGCCCCCCACCTCCGCCGTGCCCGACTTGGCGCAGATGTCCATGTTGGGGAAACGGGAGGCGCCGTAGGTCTCGGTGACGTTGCGAGCCATCATGTCGGCCAGAATCTCCGCCGTGCCCGCCTCAATGAGGCGGCCGGTGTTGTGCTTGAAATAGGGCGACAGGTTCCAGCCCAGGCTGTTCTCCGTGCGGAGCACCAGCTGGGGCACCGCCGCCCTGCCGCCGTTGGCGATGGCCCCCATGTAGACCATCAGGGCGCATGGATTCA
This sequence comes from uncultured Pseudoflavonifractor sp., assembly GCA_904419835.1. GTDB lineage: Bacteria > Bacillota > Clostridia > Oscillospirales > Oscillospiraceae > Pseudoflavonifractor. The sequence goes on from CAJFTA010000037.1 coordinate 19,164, forward strand.
CCGCGTCGCTGTACTGGCCCACGCCGGCCCAGCCCTGGTCGTTGACGGCGGCGTCCGACAGGTCAAAGCGGCCCTTGGCGGTGGAAATGCCGCTGACCTGATAGCTGGAGGTCAGCCCCGCCTTCTCAGCGTAGGCGGTCATCATCTCCGGCCCCAGCTCCACGGCCAGCTGGGCGAACACCCCGTTGCAGGAGGAGGCCAGGGCGCCGTAGATGTCCATCTCCCCGTGGGCGTAGGGGCAGGTGACGGTCCCCTCCCCCACCTGGGTGGAACCGGTGCAGGTCCAGGTGCGCTCAAAGAGATCGGGGATGTTCTCGATGGCGGCGGCCAGGGTGACCGTCTTGAACACCGAGCCGGGCACAAAGGTGCCCGAGAGGAAGCGATTGATGTACACGCCGTCGTACTGCTCGTCCCCCTCCTCAATTACCGGCGGGTTGGCCGGGTCAAAGGTGGGGGTGGAGACCATGCAGAGGATCTCGCCGGTCTCGTAGTTGTACACCCCCACCGCCCCCTTCCGGCCATTCAGGGCGTTGTAGGCGATGTAGTTGTACCGGGCGTCCAGGGTCAGGTACAGGTCGTTGCCCGTGCCCTGGAGGCTGTACGCGCCGGTTATCAGGTTGTAGCCGGACAGCTGGTCGGCAAAGGCCACCAAAGCCCCGGTGCCGATTTTTCCCTCTGCGTCCCCTACGGCGTGGAGGGTGGCCTTGCGGACGGTCTCGCCGTCGTAATAGCGCCGGCTGCCGTCCTCGTCGGCCCAGGAGAGCACGTCCCCGTCCCGGTCCAGCACCCGGCCCACCGAGAGCTGCCCGGCGCTGTTGTAGAGATGGCGGTTGGCGGCCAGGGAGACCCACTTGCCGCCGTAGATCACATAGCGCAGGACATAGAAGCACAGGCCCAGCACCAGGGCGGCGGCCAGAATCAGGCACACACCCGCCCGTTTTTCAATCCGTTTCACGCCTCCTCATCTCCTTCCTCCCAGTCGGGTTCTTCCTCCGGTCTGACAGGGGCCGCCAGCCGCTTTCCCTGCTTTTTGGAGGGCAGACGGATGGCAAAGCTGGCGTTCTGGCGGGTGTCGGTGGCCTTGAGGAAGGCCAGCAGACCCCAGGAGCCCATCATGGCCGAGCCGCCCACCGACACAAAGGGGAAGGTGACGCCGGTGAGGGGCAGGATGTCCACCGCGCCGAACACGTTCAGGCAGGTCTGGACCACCATCAGCCCGGCGGCGCCGCAGGCGGCGATGGTGTAGAAGCTGGAGCGTCCCGCCCGGCAGGACCGGACGGCGAACACAGCCAGGGTGACAATGGCCGCCACCGCCAGAGCGGCGATGATAAGGCCCCACTCCTCGCAGAGCATGCCGAAGACCAGGTCGGTCTCGGCGGCGCTGACCCGCTGGAGCCAGCCCTCCCCCGCGCCCACGCCCACCAGGCCGCCGGAGGCGGCGGCGGACATGGTGCGGGTCTGCTGGAAGCCGCCGGAGGAGGCGTACTCCCAGGCGTGGCCCCAGGTGGCGAAGCGGCGGAGAATGTAGGGCTTCAGAGTGACCACCACGGCGGCGGCCCCAACGCCCGCAGCGGTGATGAGACCCAGGGTGGCCCAGTCACCGGAGCGGAGATAGGCGATGACCAGGAAGGCGGCGAAGAAGATGGCCGCGGTGCCGAAGTCGCTCATCAGGGCCAGGCAGCCCATGCAGGCCCCGGTGAGGACGATGAACAGCCCCAGGTTCCGCTTGCGGAAGAGCCGTTCCAGGGTGGCGGCTCCGGCGAAGATATAGCAGATTTTCGCTATCTCAGAGGGCTGGAAGGACATGCCGCCCACCACGATCCAGTTTTTCGCGCCGTTGAGGCCGGTGCCCAGCACCAGGGTGGCCCCCAGCAGGCAGATGGCGGCGGCGGCCATGAGCCAGCGGATTTTCTTCACCCGCTCCAGGTCCCGCATAAAGACCCCCAGCACCACAAAGAGGGCCAGGCCCAGAAGAATGGCGGCGAACTGCTTGAACAGTCCGTCCGGGTTCTTGGAGGCGGTGACCGCCAGGGAGAGGGTACACAGGAAAAAGGCGATGGTCTCCATCTCAAAGCCCACCCGGCCCGTGGCCCGCATAAACATGAAATAGGCCCACATGACGGCCGTCAGGCACAGGTAGGTGGTGGGGATGGCCACAGAGGCCCCCTCCCCTTCGGCCACAATGAGCTGCACGGCGGTGAGCACCTGGAAGACGGTGAGCAGCACCAGCCCCAGCCAGGGGGACACCGGCCTCTGAGCCTTCCTGGCCTTCCGCCGGGCCTCCAGCTCCTCCTCGGACACGGCCAGGAGGACGGTCTCCACACCCCCCAGGGACAGCACGTCGCCGTAGGCCACGGGGGCCTGGCCCTCCACCTCCCTGCCGTTGACGGCCACGCCCCCCTTGGAGTCCAGGTCGTACACCGTCCAGCTGCCGTCCTCCGCCCGGATGAGGGCGGCGTGCTGCCGGGACACGGTGGGGTAGCCCAGCACCACGTCGGAGGCTGGAGATCGGCCCAGGATGTTCTCCCAGTGGGTCAGGGGCTCGCTAGCCCCGTTGGGCAGGGTGAGATAGGCCCACACCTCGGGCACATGGGGCACCGTCAGCAGGGACCGGATGGTACGAATGAGAATCAGCAGGGCCAGCACGGGAAACACAAAGCGCACAATGGCGGTATACCAGGCCCCCAACTCCGGATTGGCGGCCAGCAGGGCGGTCAGCTGATCCAGTAAGACCTGGGGAAAATTTGCGGCGTTCACAGGCGGAACCTCCTCCTTTCAGGGACAGCGGTTCATGGAAGATGGGGCGGCTGCCCGCCCCGTTCTGAACATTATAGCATAAATCCCTCAGAACACAAATCGATGTACGGTCAAAAAAAGTGCCCGGAAGCGGCTGCTTCCGGGCTTTTGGGGCATTATGCAAAGAATGCGTGGGCGCCGATGGTGGCCACATAGGGCCGGTTGCGGGAGGCCCAGCTGTTGGGCGCGGTGTAGGGGTTGACAAAGTAGAGGCTGGCCCCGGCAGTGTTTGCACCGTCCAGGCAGAGCTTGGCGGCAATCACGCTCTCGGCGCTGGGCTCCAGGTAGATGGAGCCGTTGGACACCGGGGTAAACTGGTTGCGCTGGAACACCACCTCGTACACCGTATCGGGGAAGAGGGGGCTGTTGACCCGGTTGAGCACCACATTGCCCACTGCAATCTTGCCCGCCAGGGGCTGGTTTCCACTCTCAGCGTGAATAATGTGGGACAGCCAGTAGAGGCTGTCGGCATTGTAGTACTGATCGCCGGACTGGATGGGGCCGGAGCCCGACTGGATGGCCACTGAGCCAGAGGCCTTCTCCCAGGTCACCGAGGCGCCCAGCGCCCGGGCCAGGGTGCGGATGGGAACCATAATGTTACCGTCCTGCAGGAGGGGGCCGCCCTCAAAGTAGAGGTAGCGGCCGTTTGCCACCAGATAGGGGGCGCCAATCTGAATGGTCAGCTCCAGGCCCTGAGCCCGGACCACGGCCCGGTCATTCTCCCAGGTGGCCGCGGCGTCGGGATACATCGCCTTGACGACGGGCCAGTAACAGACATAGGTGGTACGGTTGACCACCATAGGGGCCACTTCCATCTGAAGGGCTGTGCCGTCCAGCGTAAAGCTGGGCGTCTCCGTGGCTGCAGCCTGGCTGGCAAGGGTGAACACCAGAGCCAGACACATGGCTGCGGAAAGTAATCGCGTCTTCATGATACCATGTACTCCTGTTTTCTGTTTTGTTCTTTTTTGTAACCGTATTGTAACCGCATCTCTCGCAAATTGCAAGAGAAAGTTTTGTCACAAGCTTGTTTCGACCACTTTTCATACAATTTGACGGTTACAAACGGTAACGACATTATGTCCGTTTGTTTGGTATTTCATCCATTTATTTTCATTTTATTTCAAAAAAAGGATATTTCATTCTCCAGGCGGACGTTCCTCCCACTCGTCTGCGGTCCTAGCGGCGCACCAAAATGCCGCCTGAGCCCTTCTCTCCCAAGGCTTTTTGCGGCATTTAATTTTTCCCTTCTCTACCCCCTCCTCCGCCCCAGCCTACCTTGTCCCTATCTTATTTTTCCCCTTTCAAATATTCCATATATATACATATTTTTATATAAAATTACTTTTTATCCTGTTTAATACTGGAAAATGTCAGGAGTATATAACTTCCTGAAATTTCAAATTGAAAATTGAAAAAATTTTTCTTCCTTTTACGCAAAAGCAAGCGACCCACCGGAAATTCCGGCGGGCCGCTTGGCACATAAGGCGTCTTTTGTCCTGCTTTTCTTCAGCGGTAGAACCAGTGCGCGCCGATGCGCAGCACAAAAGTCCGGTTCTCCATGATCCAGTGGTTGCTGGTGAGGGCAGGCGCCAGGAAATACAGGCTGTCACCCGCCGCGTCGGCGCCGTCCAGCACCAGGCGTGCGGCCAGAACGCTCTCCTCCGTGGGCGTCTGGTGGATGGTGCCGTTGCTGACCGGCTCAAACTGCCCGCCCCAGCGGTCGTCAAAGATAACGCCGTAGATGGTGGTGGGGAACTCGCTGTGGGCCACCCGGTTGAGCACCACGTTGCCCACCGCGATTTTGCCCAGAAGAGGCTCTCCCCTGCTCTCGGCAGAGATAATGCGGGAGAGCCAGTAGAGCTCATCTTCCTTATAATATACGGAGGCGCTCTCAATGGCTCCGGCGCCCGAGGTGAGGGACACCGTGCGGCTCCCTCCGTCCCAGTCCACCTGGGCATCCATGGCCTTGGCCAGCACCCGCACCGGCACCAGCACCCGGCCGTATGCCGCCTGCACGCCGTCGGCTATGTACAGCGCCCGTCCGTTGGCCTCCAGATAAATGGCTCCGGGGGCGGCGGTCAGCTCCAGGTCGCTGCCCGCCCGCACCACAGCCTGACCCTCCCAGGTCACCACGGCGTCCTCACGCAGGGCCTCTGTCACCGCCCGAAGGGGCACGTAGGTGGTGCTGTTGATGACGACTGGATCAATGTCGCTCTCCAGCGGTACGCCGTCCACCAACACGCTTACCGCCCCCGCCGGCGCGGCGGCCAGCCAAAGACACAGGAGTAAGGTTACAATTTTTCGCATTCTGTTCACTTCCTTTTATTCAATGATACCAGAATTGTAACCTGACCTCCCCTTCTGGCACAAGGAGTAAGTTATGGAAGGGCCAGCCTTCAAAAATGCCGTTACTTTCGCGCCGCACAGCGGCGCAAAAGTCCTCGCTCCGCTCCCCGGAAGCCTTGCACAGCAAGGCTTCCGGGGCATTC
>CAJFTA010000038.1 GCA_904419835.1 uncultured Pseudoflavonifractor sp.
ATGTCCCCGAAAATGACGGATTTTCATTTGATTCCGTCATCTGCGGATGACGGAACTCTGCGAGGCTTCCTCTTCTGGGAGGTTTTTCGACACGCTGAAGGCCGGCGGAATTTTCCGCCGGCCTTGTTTTTTGGCCTTCCCTCAGGGGGAAGGCGGCTGGCCGCAGGCCAGACGGATGAGGGGAGAGTCCTGCCGACTGCCTCGGATCCCCTTTTCTCCTCATCGGTCATGCTCCGCGCGGCAGATTTCTCCCTTAGCTGACAGAGGTGAACTGAGTCCGAAAAGTTAGACGATATTTTAACATAAAAAATGTTCAAGCAGCAGAGAGGGGTTGTTGTCTATGAAGAGCAGGCGGCAAGCCCTTATGCTTGGTACGCCTTTTGGCATGACATAACACCCCACCTGTTAGTCAGCATATCATGCTGTCTAACAAATGGGGTGCAAGTTCAATTTACAGCGGCCTCTGCCTTTTACATCTGGTTTACCCGAACAGCTTCTTCAGGAAGGACAGCTTTTTGGTGAAGAGCTTCACCAGCTGGCCCACCAGCAGGGCGGAGATGACGGTGCCCTCCCGGACGCCGTTGAGCTTGTGGAAGGCGAAGAGGGCGATGACGGCGGCAATGACCGTGAGGGCGCTGTCGAAGAGAACCTTCACGTTGCCGAACTGCCCCTTGCTCTTCCGGCTCAGAGCCCGGACAAAGGCCTCGCCGGGGAGCATGATCACGTCGGCCAGCACCTCCAGGGTGATGCCCAGAGACATGACCACGCAGCCGACAGCCAGGTAGAGCACGCTCATGGGGTAGGGCCCGCCGTACTGGGATGGGATGAGGGAGAGAGCCCCATCCATGCACAGACTGAAGAAGATGGTGGCGGGGATCTGGAGGGCCTGCTTCCAGGTGAAGCGCCGCACCAGCAGCGCCTCGCCCACCAGAAAGAGCATGTTGAACGCAAAGGTGTACACCCCCATGGTAATGGTCACCGTGTGTCCCGCCACGGTGACAGGGGGCGTAATCAGGCTGAGGACAAAGGGAGTGGAGGAGATGGGGGAGGTGCCCAGTCCCGCCCGGGTGATGAAGGAAATGCCGGTGGCGCACACCAGCACGCCCGCCAGAAACATGAGGTAACGCTTGCAGGTCTCGGTTTTTGACATGATGTCTCGCCTCATTTTCTCAGTTTTTCCCGGGACTGGGAAAGGACAGCCGCAACAGGGGGCTCCGGGCCGCAGACGCCCGGAGCCCCCGCGCAGTATATCGCTGGTCTTACTTCACCAGATAGCCGTAATCCTTGCGGACGGCCAGGATGATCTGCCGCAGGTCCTCGTACAGGCCGCAGGCGGGGTCGGTCACGTCGTAGTCCTTCACCGCGCCGCCCAGGCGGACGGTGCACACGCCCGATCCGCCGCCGTGGGGCAGCCAGCCGTCGTTGGTGCTGTTGTCGAAGTCCTCCCGGCTCCAGAACAGGGTGAACTTGTCCTTGTAGGGCCGGCTCTCGTAGGGGCAGAAGACGGCGCAGTTGCCGCACTCGTTGCACATGCCGTCCACGTGGACAATCTGACGCATCCGCTTGCCGGGCACGGTGACGTGGATGTTGGCCCGGTTGGGGCACACCTCGGTGCAGGTCTCGCACACGGTGGAGCAGCCCAGGCAGCGGGTGTCGGGGCAGGAGGTCTCGGTGCGGATGTCGCCGTGCTTGGAGAGAGGCTTGTTGTAGTCGGGGTGGACGTTCTTGTCCACATCCAGGTCGGGATTCATGCCCGCGATGGCCTGGGCGGCGGCGGTGGCGTCGGCAATGGCCTCCACCACGGTGGCGGGACCCCGGCGGGCGTCGCCCACGGCGTACACGTTGGCCACGCCGGTGGCCATGGTCTCGTTGACCACGGGACGGCCCTTCTTGTCCAGAGCCACGCCGTTGGCGGCGAACAGAGCGTCGTCCACGTGCTCACCCACGGCGGTGATGACGGTGTCGGCGGGCACCTCAACGGTGCGGCCGGTGTCCACCGGGCTGCGGCGGCCGGAGGCGTCACGCTCGCCCAGCTCCATGACGGAGCAGGTGAGCACGCCGTCCTTCACGCCGACAGGAGCCAGCAGCTCCATGAACTCCACGCCGTTATCCATGGCCATGTGGAGCTCTTCCTCGTCGGCGGGCATGTTCCGCTGGTCGCGGCGGTACACCAGCCGGACGTTCTCCACGCCGGGGATGCGCTTGGCGGCACGGGCGGCGTCCATGGCGGTGTTGCCGCCGCCGACCACCACCACGTTGGCGCCCAGCCTCAGGGTTTCGGGGGCCTTCTTGGCCTGCTCCAGGAAGGCGATGACGTTCATGGCCTCGCCGTACTGGAGGTGGGCGTTGCCCGGCTTCCAGGCGCCGGTGGCGAAGATGACATGGGTGAAGCCCTGGTCGAACAGGCTCTGGGCGGAGGAAATTTCCACGCCGGTCTGGAACTGGGCGCCCATGGCCTTGGCCAGAGCAATGTCGCCGTCGATGGCGTCGTCACCGATACGGAAAGCGGGGATCACGTGGCGGACAATGCCGCCCAGGGACTCCTTGCGCTCAAAGACGGTGACGGCCACGCCCTCACGGGCCAGGAAGAAGGCGGCAGCGATACCGGCGGGGCCGCCGCCCACAACGGCAACCTTCTTGCCGCTCTGGGGAGCGGCGGGCTTCAGGGTGGGCAGCACCTCAGCCATGGCCTCGGTGGCGCACTTGAGCTTCACGCCACGGATATCCACGGCGCCCTCATAGTAGTTGCGCATGCACTTGTCCCCGCAGTGGTGGGGGCAGATGGTGCCGGTGATGAAGGGCAGGGCGTTGCGGCGGAGGATGATCTCCAGGGCCTCGGCGTACTTGCCCTCACCGGCCCGCATCAGGTAGGCGGGAATGTCCTGGTGGATGGGGCAGCCGGTGCGGCAGCCGGCGTCGAAGCAGTCCACCAGGGGCACCTGCTTGCCGTTCTTCCGGTTGGGCAGGGGCTTGATGGGCTTGCGGTAGTGGGGATTGACGGGCACGTTGTCGCTCAGGGCGTTGACCTTGGCCACGTCCACGCCGGTGAAGGGAGCGCTGCCGCAGTCCATCAGCAGCTCGCCGATCTGGCTCAGGCGCTGATAGCCGCCGGGCTTGAGGATGGTGGTGGCCATGGTGATGGGCCAGATGCCGGCGTCAAACAGGTCCTTGATGTTGGTGTAGTCGGCGCCGCCGGAGTAGGAGATGCGCAGCTTGCCGTCAAACTCGTTGGAGATGCGGGCGGCCAGGGCGATGGTCAGGGGGAACAGGGAACGGCCGGACATGTACATCTCCTGGCTGGGCAGCTCGCCGGCGGCCACGTCCACGGGGAAGGTGTTGGTCAGCTTGACGCCGAACTCCAGGCCGCGCTCCTGGCACAGGGCGATGAGGCGGCGCAGCATGGGCACCGCGTCGGCCCACTGGAGGTCCTCCACAAAGTGGTGGTCGTCAAAGACGATGTAGTCAAAGCCCAGGCTGTCCAGACGGTTGCGGGCGTACTCGTAGCCCAGCAGGGTGGGGTTGCACTTGATGTAGGTGTTGAGCCCCTTCTCGGTGATGAGGTAGGTGGCGATGCGCTCGATCTCGTCGGGGGGGCATCCGTGGAGGGTGGACTCGGTGATGGAGCGGGACACCACCGGAGAGACGGCCCTCACATAGGCCTCATCCACCTTCTGGAACCTGTCCAGGTTGGCGAGGGTCCAGTCCATGCACTCAGCCCATACGGCGGAGCCCTCGGCGTTCTTCATGCCCTCGATGTAGGCGTCCACCTTGGGGCTCTTGATGCCCTCCAGGTCGTAGCCCACCGACATGTTGAACACAAAGCCGTCCGGGTCGCCCAGACCCAGCTCTCTGGCCATCAGCTTGCAGGCGAACCAGGCCTTGACGTACTCGGCGTAGGCCTGGGGCACGGTCAGCTCGGTGGACCACTCGCAGTTGTAGCACTCGTCCTCAGCGGTGATGCAGGGCTTGGGCACGCACTTGCTCAGCTCCTCGCCGTCCATGACCTGGACGGTCTTCAGCTCGAAGAAGCGGCAGCCGGCGGCGTAGGCGGCGATGATGTTCTGGGCCAGCTGGGTGTGGGGACCGGCGGCGGGGCCGTAGGGAGACTCAATCTTCTCCTCAAAGATGGGCAGGGCCTGGCCGTTTGTGTGGCGCACCAGCTTGGACACGCCGAACACGCTGCCCTCCTTCCGGTACTCCTCCAGCACCCAGGTCATCAGCTGGGCAAAGGGAATGGGGCGCATAATATCGCTCATAGTGAAAACCTCCAGTTATTTATAACTGTTCAGATTACGGTTTGTTGTCGGATTTGGACAGGAATTAGTAGGTGCGGTGGTTCAGCTCGCCCCACAGCTTCTTGGACTGCTCCATGGTCCAGGCATTAATCTTGTCCTCGTCAATGCCCACGAACTCGCGGTCCTTGTAGAGCACCTTGCCGTTGATGATAGTAGTGCGGCAGTTCTTGCCCATCATGCCGAAGAGCATGTGGCCGTCGATGTTCTCGTCGGAGAAGGGGGTGAAGGGCTTGTAGTCCATGACGATGACGTCGGCGGCGGCGCCGGGCTTGAGGACGCCCAGAGGCTTTTTGAAGTACTTGGCGCCGATGGCGGCGTTGTTCTTGAAGAGCATGTCCATGGCTTCGCACCAGGCCACGTTGGGCAGGCAGGCGTTGTGCCGCTGGATGATGAGGAACACCTTCAGGCTCTCCAGCATGTCGTGGGTGTAGGCGTCGGTGCCCATGCCCACGGTGATGCCCTTGGCCATCATCTGGAGCACCGGGGAGCAGCCAACCGCGTTGCCCATGTTGGACTCGGGGTTGTTGACCACCATGGTGCCCGTCTCCTTGATGATGTCCATCTCGGCGGGGTTGATGTGGATGCAGTGGCCCAGGATGGTGCGGTCGCCCAGGATGCCGTGGTTGAGCAGGCGGTTCACCGGGCGGCAGCCGTAGTTGCGCAGAGAGTCGTACACGTCGTTCATGCCCTCGGCCACGTGGATGTGGAAGCCGGTCATACCGTCATTGGCCTTGACCATCTTCTCAAAGGTCTTGTCCGACATGGTGAACAGGGCGTGGCCGCCGAACATGGCCTTGATCATGTCGTCGTCGGCCTCCTTGGCCCACTTGGCGAAGTCGGCGTTCTCCTGGATGGCCTGGTCGCACTTCTCCTCGCCGTCCCGGTCGGAGACCTCATAGCACAGGCAGGCCCGCATGCCCAGCTCCCGGCATACGTCCTTAATGGCGAACAGGGAGCCGGGGATCTGGCAGAAGGAGGCGTGGTGGTCGAAGATGGTGGTCACGCCGTCCCGGATGCAGTCCAGCACAGTGGCGTAGGCGGAGGCGCGGGTGCCGTCCAGGGTCAGGTGGCGGTCGATGTTCCACCACATGCCCTCCAGCACCTCCAGGAAGTTGGTGGGGTTGTTCCCCGCGATGGCCAGGCCCCGGGCCAGTCCGGAGTAGATATGGGTGTGGGCGTTGATGAGGCCGGGCATGATGACCCCGCCCTTTGCGTCCACAAATTCCGCGTCCGGGTATTTGGCCTTCAGCTCGGCGAAGGGGCCCACCTCTTTGACCATGTCGCCGTCCAGCGCCACCGCGCCGTCAGCCAGATAGGGCAGGGCGCTGTCCCGGGTGATCAGTTTGCCGTTTCCCACCAGAAGCATTGCAATTCCTCCTTTTGAACGTGAGACGTTATGTCCGTGATACCGGAGGCGGCGCGGGGCCTGTTTTTGCATAACAAAAGCGTCCATTCCGGCGGAATGGACGCGGTCCTTCTCTGCCCCGGCGCGGCGGGGCAGGGGGGAATCTCACGTCCATTCAGCCCGTGCGCGCAGCACTCCGTTGCAGCCTTGTTTCATGAAATTTTGTATACTATGTACAGAAAAACTCTCTTGTCAGCTCTATTCTACCATAACATTGCTCGCATTTCAAGGTGATTTTTCAGAGTGGCTAAAAAATTTTTAGGTCAAACAATTTTTCTTGAAATTGCAGCGATTTGTGTTAAAATGATGTTTATTAAACTTTGTATCCGGCGGCAAATTGTGAAAAACAGCGGAGAGCGTCGGGATAACTTTTTTGAAAGCGGGTGGAACGATGGATGCTTCAGTGCTTCAGTTCATGCTTCAGCTGGCCAAGGGCCTGGCCAGGCAATTCGGGCCCAACTGCGAGGTGGTGGTCCACGATCTGGACTCCAACGACCCGGACAGCTCCATAGTGGCCATTGAGAACGGACAGGTGACCGGGCGGAAGGTGGGGGACGGCCCCTCCCACGTGGTGCTGGAGGCCCTCCACAGCGGCCGGGAGGACCTGGAGGACCACCTGAGCTACCTGACCCGCACCAGGGACGGGAAGATTCTCAAGTCCAGCACTATCTACCTCCGGGACGATGACGGCAGGGCCATCGGCATCTTCGGCGTCAACTACGACATCACCCTCATGCTGGCCATGGAGGAGCAGCTCCACAAGTTCACCAGCACCGACGCCCCCCAGCGGGAGCCGGAGCGGATCTCCCGCAACGTGGCCGACCTGCTGGACGAGCTCATCGACCAGAGCGTGGCCCTGGTGGGCAAGCCGGTGGCCATGATGACCAAGGAGGACAAGGTGAAGGCGGTCCAGTTCCTCAACGACACCGGCGCCTTCCTCATCACCAAGTCGGGGGACAAGGTGTGCAAGTTCTTCGGCATCTCCAAGTACACCCTGTACAGCTACATCGACGAGGCCAAATCCTGACCCTCCGGGCCGGGGACAGCCCTGAAATCAGGGGATGTAAACCGCTGGTTGACAAAAATCCACCCTCCGGTTGGTGGTTTTGGGGCCCGTCCCTGTGCTAAGGTGGAGGCGGAAAGGAGGCGTGCGCCATGACAGTGGGACAGCGCATCGCGCAGAAACGGAAGGAGCTGGGCCTCTCTCAGGAGGGGCTGGGAGATAAGCTGGGGGTGTCCCGGCAGGCCATCTATAAGTGGGAGTCAGACGCCAGCCTGCCCGAGGTGGAGAAGCTGGTGGCGTTAAGCAGGATTTTCTCCGTGCCGGTGGGCTGGCTGCTGGGAGAGGAGGAGCACCCCGCCGGGCAGGCGGACGGCCAGAGCGCAGAGCTGACCGAGGCACAGATTAAAATGGTCCAGGAGATTGCGGACCGGTATCTGGCCGCCCAGACGGCCCGAATGCCTCAGCCACCCGTCAAACGGCGGCGTTGGCCGGTGCTGGTGGGCTGCGGAGCGGCAGTGGTGACGGCAGCCCTCTTTCTCAACCTGTTCAGCCAGCTCAACCGGGTAAGCCAGGACTACGGCAATCTGCAAAACGCCATCTCCAACGTGTCCTACAATGTGGACAGCCAGATTGGCTCCATCACCAGCCGGGTGGAGGAGATTCTCAAGTCCCAGAACCAGCTGACCGCCAGCTACAGTGCGGAATATCTCTCCTCCGACCCGGAGGCGGGGACCGCATCCTTTGCCCTGGAGGCGGTGCCCAAGACCTATGTGGAGGGCATGGAGGCTATTTTTCAGGCCGACTGCGGGGACGGTCCCCTGGAGTTCCCCGGGGTTCTGGGGGAGGGGCAGTCCTTCTCGGCGGAAATTACCGTGCCACTCACCGACTCCATCACTCTCTCGGTGGTCTTTGTGAACGGGGAGCGGCGGGAGACCCAGATGCTGGACGTGTTTACCTACCTCCTGTCCGACACCTATCCCTATGTGAGCTGTGACGGCTCCGAGATGTGGGGCAGCACCGAGAGCGGCGGCGTGCTCCGCCGCGCCCAGTATACCTTCCTCACGGTGCATGAGGAACTTGTAAGCGGCCCGTGTGCCAAGATAGCGGACATCCAGGTGGGGTTGTTCCGGGACCGGAAGCTGGTGGCCCGGTACACGCCCTGTGAGCAGCCGGAGAGCTACCAGGGGGACTGGGAGGACGCCCGGTTTTTTGAATGCACAGAGACCATCACTCTGGAGCCCGGGTATACCTACTGTATGGCCGCTCTGGTCACCGACGAGTACGGACGGCAGTGGGTGGTGCATGGTACCCCGGCGGTCTACGACCCGGAGGAGGAATTTGTGGAATACGCCGACATTGCGGAGGACTACTCCAGCGACCCGGCGGACTGGGACTTTACAGTGGAATAAAAAAGAAAAGAATCGCCCCGGAGCAGCGCTCCGGGGCGGTTTGTGTCGTATGGAATTACTTCGCGGCGGTCCCGGCGGAAGCCTTCTCCTTGGGGAGGATCAGGTTGAGCAGGATGGCCATCAGGGTGGCCACAACCACGGAGGAGGAGCCGAACACGGTGTGGACCCAGTCGGGGAAGCCGTTGCCGCCCAGGCAGCCGGGCACCTGGGTGATACCCACGCCCAGGGCCACGGACAGGCCCACCACGGTGCTCTTCCGGGCGGTGAAGCCGCCGTCGGTGATCATGCGGATGCCGGTCATGGTGATGGTGGCAAACACGGAGATGGTGGCGCCGCCCACCACGCACTGGGGAATGGTGGAGAGGATGGAGGCGAACTTGGGGATGAAGCCGGCCACCAGCATGATGAGGGCGGCCAGGGCGAACACCGCCCGGTTGATGACCTTGTTGACGGTGACAATGCCCACGTTCTGGCTGTAGGAGGCCACGGGCAGGCCGCCGAAGAAGGAACCCAGCACGCTCATGATGCCCTGACCGATGATGCCGCCGGAGAGCTCCTTGTCGGTGGGCATCCGGTCCATACCGCCCATGGTGGTGGAGGACAGGTCGCCGATGGTCTGCACCGAGTTGACCACGTACACAATGGCCAGGGAGGCGATGGCAGCGGGCTCAAAGGCGATCTCAAAGGGCATGAACTTGGGCAGGGCGAACCAGGAGGCGGAGGCCACGGCGCTCAGGTCCACAATGCCGAAGCAGAAGGCCGCGATATAGCCAACAATCATGCCGAAGAGGAGGGCGCCCAGCTTCCAGATGCCCTTGGTGTAGTTCTGGAGGAAGATGACCACGGCGAAGGTGATCAGCGCCACAATCCAGCTGCGGACGCCGCCGAACCACTCGCTGTCGGCGCTGCCGCCGGCCATGTAGCGCACGGCGGTGGGGTACAGGGACAAGCCGATGGTGAAGATAACGGTGCCGGTGACCAGAGGCGGGAAGAGCTTACGGATGGGGCGGACAAAAATGCCGAAGAGGATGGCCACGAGGCCGCCCACCAGCTCCGCGCCCAGAATGGCGGGCAGGCCGAAGTCGGCGCCGATGGCCTGGAGGGTGGGGACGTAGGCGAAGCTGATGCCCATGATGACCGGCAGCCGGGCGCCGATGCGGCCGAAGATGGGGAAGAGCTGCAGCAGGGTGGCCAGGGCGGTGACCACCAGGGACACCTGGATCAGCAGGGTCTTCTCCTCGGCGGAGAGCCCGCAGGTGCCCGACACAATCATGGCGGGGGTGATAACGCCCACCACAGCGGCCACAACGTGCTGGAGACCCAGGGGAATCAGCTGACCCGCAGGGGGGATGCCCTGGTAGGAGAACACCAGGTCGGCGCGATTTTCCGTGTTCTGTGCCATTACACATCGCCTCACAAAAATTTTTTAGGAAAAACTATTTTTTTGCACAAGAAAATCATAATCGATTTGCCCGCCGGACACAAGGGGAAAGTGAAAAACGGGCGGAGAAAATACATTGTTAATTTTTGTACAAAACGCCCAAATGTCCAAAAACGCAGCCCCGCAAGGGGTTTCGGGGCGGTGGGGGATATGCTATAATGGTGCTCAAAATACAACGCCGCAGGCTGCCGTCCCAGCGGGGCCGGCGCCGGAGAGGAGTATCCATGAAGGAAAAAGAAGTGCCGGAACTGAAGGTGATCGCCCGGATTCACAGCGATTTTTCCGGCAAATTCGGCATTCCCCGCCAGAGCGGGCTGGTGGAGGAGCTGGAGTCGGCGGTGGTGTTTGAGCCGGAGTACCGCCGGGAGGACGCCCTGCGGGGCATCGAGGACTTCACCCACCTGTGGCTCATCTGGGGGTTCCACAAAGCGGTGCGGGAGCGCTGGTCCCCCACGGTGCGGCCGCCCCGGCTGGGGGGCAACACCCGCATGGGGGTCTTTGCCACCCGGTCCCCCTTCCGGCCCAATCCCATCGGACTGTCGTCGGTGAAGCTGCTGGGAGTGGAGCAGCACCCGGAGTACGGGCACATCCTGCGGGTGGCGGGGGCCGACCTGATGGACGGCACCCCCATCTTTGACATCAAACCCTACCTGCCCTACGCCGACAGCCACCCGGAGGCCTCCGGCGGCTTTGCCGGGCACGACGGGGGAAAGGTGCTCGCGGTGGAGTTCCCGCCGGAGCTCCGGGCCCTGGTGCCGGAGAATAAGCGCTCCGCCCTCACCGGCGTGCTGGCCCACGACCCCCGGCCCGCCTACCAGCAGGACCCCGAGCGGGTGTACGGCATGGCGTTTGCCGGGCTGAACATCCGCTTCTCGGTCCGGGACGGCGTGCTCACCGTCCGGCAGGTGGAGAAGCTGGGAGAATAAACGCGCATTTTAAAGAGGAGAACAATTCCCTGGACGTCTGCCTGCGGGAGTTCCGCCCTGGCATTGCCCTGATGGAAAATATGGACCGATCCAGTCCCCGAAGCAGACCGTGCCGGCGCTGTCCAAGCAAAAAGAGAGGAGGGGGCAGTGGAACGCTATGTTCCGCTGCCCCCTCCTCTTTTCTGACCTCAGCGCCGGATAAAAGGACAAGAAAGACCGTGTTCGCGCCCGCAGGCGCGGAGGAAGTGAAATCTGTTTTCTGCGGGGACATGTGCCTCGGAGAAAAACTTCTCAGGCCGTACCTGCGGCCTGCATTCCACTCGAAAGAGGTGCAAAGCACACCTCTTTCGACAGCCGTCCGGGGCGGGCCATACGGCCCGCCCCGGACGGTAAGCAGAAGGGAAAAGGAGGAAAGAGTTATGCGCTGAGGAATCGCATGAGCATGGTGGCCACCTCGGCGCGGGTGGCGCTGTCGGTGGGCGCCAGCAGGCTGCCGGGTTTACCGGTGATGATGCCCTCACCCACGGCCCAGGCCATACCGTCGGCGGCCCAGGAGTGGACGGACGCGCTGTCGCCATAGCCGGAGAGGACGGAGGCGTCGGCCTCGGCGGTCTCCCCGGTGGAGAGGACGTACTGATAGAGAATGGTGGCAATCTGCTCGCGGGAGACGTTGTCATCGGGCGCGAAGCGGTTTCCGCCCACGCCATTGACAATGCCCTCACCGGCGGCCCAGTTCACCGCGTCGCTGTACCACTGGCCGGCGGGCACGTCGGTGAAGCCGGCGGAGGCGGTGACGGCGGGGGAGCCGGCGGCACGGTAGAGCACGGTGGCCAGCATGGCGCGGCTCATGGTCAGCTCAGGAGCGAAGCCGCCGCCGGAGACGCCCTGGAACAGCTCCTCCTCGGTGACGAAGCGGATGGCGTCATAGGCCCAATAGCCGTCGGACACGTCGGAGTAGGGGTTGTCCCACTCGGGCTCGGTGGGCTTGGTGTTATCGCCGGTGTTCTCGGGGGGAATATAAGGGTGTTCAATGCTGTACAGGCGGGATTCGAGGTCGGAGATCATGTCCTTATCCCGGTCGGCATCCAGAAGGGAGAGGACAGTGCGGGCGGAGGAGATGTTTGCATCTGTACTGCGGGCCTCAGCGGCGTCAAATACCAGATCCACCATGGAGTAGCCGGATCTCACGATGGGGTGGGAGGCGTCATCAGTGCCCTCGGCGTTTACCAGACGCAGCTTGTCCACAGCCATGTCGCCCAGGAGAGCGTCCAGCGCGGGCTGGATGTCGTCGGCGGCGCTGTTGGCGGTGATGCCCTGATAGAGGATGTTGGTCACAAAGCCCAGGGTGGAGGCGGTGTACCAGTTGCCGTCAAACTGGGTGACGTTGACGGTGTTGTCGGTGACGGAGGAGTTGATCTTGTTGGTCAGGTAGACCACGACCAGATCCTGCTCGGGGTCAATGGCGGTGAGGGTGCCGGTCCAGCCCTGGTGGCCGATGGTATTCCGGGAGGCCTGGACGCCGAAGTACCAGGGACGGCCGCAGTCGGCCTGGCGCCACCAGCCCTGGCCCCAGGTGGCGGAGGAGTTCTTGCGGGAGGTGAAGTACTCGTTCACGTTGGTGCTGAAGAGGCGGTTGGAGCCGTAGCCGCTGGGATTGAGCATCATCTGGGCCAGAGTGGCCAGATCCTCGGCGTTGGCGAACAGGCCCGCGTGGCCGGAGACGCCGCCCATGGCGTACCAGGCCTTCCCGTCGTGGACCTGGCCCTGGATGGTGCCGGTACGGTTGCCGGTGAAGTCGATGGCGCCGTCGAAGCTGTTGCCGTTGAGCTCGGTGGCGGCACAGTCATCGGCGGTAAAGCCGTTGTCCAGGGGGTTGTAGGTGATGTGGGTCAGCCCCAGAGGCTGCCAGAAGGTCTCCTTCAGGAAGGTATTCAGGTCCTTGCCGGTGACCTGCTCCACGATGAGGCCCAGGAGCATGTAATCCACGTCGGAATAGACGGTCTTGGTACCCGGCTCATAGACCAGAGGAGCCTTGCAGATGGCCTCGGCCACAGCCTCCTTGCCGATGGCGTAGAGCACGTTGTCGATATTGGGGTCGGGCGTCTGGGTGACCTGGTTGAACTTGTCGTTGTAGAACTGGGGGTCGGGGGCAAAGCCGGCCTGGTGCTGGAGAATGTCGGCCACGGTCAGCTCGGCCTTCCAGGCCTTGGCAGTCTCCAGGTCGGGGGCGCCGGTACCGTTGGCGGTGTCGTACTTGATCTCAATGGTGTTGTTGACGAAATCGGGGAAGTACTTGGTGATGGGGTCGTTGATGCTGAAGTTGTTGTAGTTCTTGCTGTGGGCCACCAGGTACTGGATGGCGTAGTTGGTGGCGTACATCTTGGTGTTGGACGCCAGGTCGTACAGGGTGTCGGTGGTGACGGCGGGGCTGTCGGTCTTGGGGGTGCCGTCGGGGTTGTAGGCGTTCACGGTGCCCCAGGCGTTGGAGTAGACCATCTGACCGTCCTTGATGATGGCCAGCTGGGCGGAGGTGAAGCCGTTGTCAATGTCGTTCTGGACCACGGAGTCGATGAGGTCCAGGGCCTTGGCGTCCAGGCCCACGGAGGCCAGGGCGTCGTCATCGCCGGTCTTGTCCACCACGGTGGGGTTGTAGACTGCCACGGCGAAGGTACGGTTGGCGTTGATGTTGGGGATGCAGAACTCCACGCTGTTGCGGCCGTTGCGGGCCACGCCGGACACGTCCACGGAGTAGATGCCGTCCTGGCCGGTCAGGTTGGAGTTGTCCACCTCCACGCCGTTGACGAAGATGCGGATGCCCTGGTCGCCGCGGACCTCGTGGGCGCTGTTGCTCATCTTGATGTACAGGGTGCCCTGGCCCTCATAGCCGTCGAACCAGGTGCCGGTGTTGTAGAACACAGTGGAGGTGGAGCCGGTGGAAGAGTAGGGGCGGGGCAGGAACACATAGTTCTGGTCTCCGCCGCCGAAGGGGGTGCCCGCCGTGGCATTGGGATCGGCGGAGACCTGCACGGCGGTCAGGCCGGGGGCCGCGGGGGCGGAGCCGTCGGTGACAATGGCGTCGATGCGCTGCTGGAGCTGGGCGGACCAGGCGGCGGCGTTGGCCTTGTTGTCCTCCTTGGCGATGTAGATGGCCACGAAGTCGTTCAGGTTCTTCAGGGCCAGCTGGGCGTTGGCCTTGGTGACGTCGCTCTTGCGCTGCTCGGCGATGGTCACCAGCAGGTCCACCAGAGCGAAGGCGTCGTTCATGTGGGGGGCCTCGTCGTATTCGCCCTTGTGGCTCATCATCAGACGGATGCGGTCGTTGGCCATCTGGAGGGCCACGGCGTCCACAGCGTCCACGCTGGAGCGCATGGAGTCATAGACCAGACCCACCACGGAGCCCAGACCGCCCAGGACCATGTTGTCGGAGTAGAAGTCGTTGGCGGCCACATTGGGGTCGATGACGGGGGAGTTCTTCTTGTTGGTCAGCAGCACCACAACCAGGTCGTTCTCGGGGTCAATGACGGTGAGGGTGCCGGTCCAGCCCTGGTGGCCGATGGTGGAGTTGGAGGACTGGATGCTGAAATAGCTGCTGCGGCCCAGCTCAGCCTGCCGCCACCAGCCCAGGCCCCAGGTGGGGTAGTCCAGGCTCTTGGGCTTGGTGAACTCGTCCATGATGTTCTTGGAGAAGAACTGGTTCCCGCCGTAGCCGCCGGTCAGCATGACGGAGGCCAGCTTGGCCAGGTCCTCGGCGTTGGAGAACAGGCCCGCGTGGCCGGAGACGCCGCCCATGGCGTAATAGGCCTTCTCGTCGTGGACCTCGCCCTGAACGGTGTCGGTGCGGACGTTCTTGAAGCTGATAACGCCGTCGCGGGTGTTGCCGTTGAGCTCGGTGGCGGCGCAGTCGTCCTTTTCAAAGCCGTTCTGAAGGGGATTGTAGGTGATGTGGGTCAGGCCCATGGGGTCCCAGAAGGTCTCCTTCAGGAACTGATCCAGACCCATGCCGGTGACCTGCTCGATGATGAAGCACAGCAGCATGTAGTCCACGTCGGAGTAGACGGTCTTGGTGCCGGGCTCATAGGTCAGGGGAGAGGCCAGCACCATCTGGAGGGTGGTCTCCCGGTCCTGGGAGAACAGGGGGTTGTCCACGCCCTGCTCGGGCAGCTGGGTGACCTGGTTGAACTGGTCGTTGTGGTACTGGGGATCGGGGTCAAAGCCGGCCTGGTGCATCAGAATGTCACGGACGGTCAGCTCGGACTTCCACTGGAGGATCTGGGCCTGGTCCTCGTCGGAGGTGCCCTTGAAGATGGTCTTGCCCTCGTCGTCGAACTCGGGGAAGAACTTGGTGATGGGGTCGTCCAGGGAGATGTCGTACACGTCGGAGCCCTGGGTCAGCATGTACTGCAGGGCGTAGTTGACGGAGTACATCTTGGTGTTGGACGCCAGGTCGTACAGAGTGTCGGTGGTGACGGGGACATAGTTCTCGTCGCCCTCCTCGATCCGGGTGCCGCCGGGGTTGTAGCCGTTGACGGCGCCCCAGGCGTTGGAGTAGACCATCTTGCCGTCCTTCACCACGGCCAGCTGGGCGCCGGAGAAGCCGTACTTCACCTCGGAGGCGATGAAGTCATCGATGACGCCCAGGATCCCATCGTCCATGCCCACGTCGGAGGGCAGGCCGGTGATAACGGTGGGGTAGGGGATGCTGACGGTAACGGCGCCCGCCAGGGTGGAGGGGGTGATGGCGGAGACCTGGACGGTGTTGGTGCCGTTCACGGTCAGACCGGAGATGTCCACCTTGTAGGTGCTGCCGCCCTTCATGGCGGAGGTGTCCACCTCGGCGTTGTTGACGAACAGCCGCAGGCTGGTGACGCCGGCGGCCAGGGTGACGTACAGCTCGCCCTGATCGGCGTAGCCGTCAAAGCTGTACAGGCTGTTCATGGCCAGGGTATCGTCCACATACCCGGCCCAGTCGGGGAAGGTGACCTGGGCCTGCCAGCTCTGCTGGGGAAGGGCGGCCTCGGTCACAGTGCCGGGCGAGCTCCCCGCAGCGCTGGAACTGCCTGACGCCGCAGCGGGCGCAGCCAGCGAGAAGGTCAGCGCAGCGGCGAGAATCAGCCCAGTTGCCTTTTTGAGCATCTTTCTCATAAAAATTCCTCCTCATCAATGCACACTTGTTCAGTATGCCTAATCTAGGGAAATCATAGCATACAGAACAAAAATGAGCAAGGAATCGGAGGAATGCTGGTACAAAATTTCTAAAGTTGATAAATTTTGGACGTTTAAACAGAAAAAAGAGAAAAATAAAGACAATTGTCTGCTTAATGTCCGGAGATATGTAGGCCGTTGTCCTCTCCGCCGTCCAGCATGGGCTTGCGCATGGAGCTGGGCTTACGGATATGGGTTCTGGAGAGCTGTTCCAGACAGTACTCATACTCGCTGTTGGCAAAGGCGGTGTAGAGAATGTCGATGAGGTTGAGCTGGGCGATGCGGGAGGACATGGCGCCGCTGCGGAAGGTAGACTCGTTGGCGGTGGTATAGAGCTTGTAGTCCGCCAGATCGGACACGGGGGAGCTGACACAGCGGGTGATGGCGATGATGGGGGTGTGATTTTCCCGCATGGCCTTCATGCACTCCACCATTTCCACCGTCTCGCCGGAGTAGGAGATGACAATGCCCAAATCGTCCTTGGTGGCATTGCGGGCCTGAAGAAACTGGGAGTGCCAGTCGTCGTTGACAATGCAGGGCTTATTGAGGCGCAGAAACTTGAGGTATGCGTCCCGGGCCGCGCAGAGGGACGCGCCCATGCCGAACAGAAGCACGGTCCGGCACGTGCGGATCAGATCCACACACTGGCGCAGGGTGTCCGCGTCCAGCAGGTTCTTGGTATCCTCCAGAGACATGATATTTTTGTAGGTGATTTTTTCAATGATGTCTTCAATGCTGTCAGAACGGGTAATTTCCTTCTGCTCCTCTTCCTCGCTCTGCTTCCGCACGGCCATCTCGTAGGTCACCGCCCGGCGGAACTCCTTATAGCCGTCAAAGCCGATGCGGTGGCACATACGGATCATGGTGGATGGAGAAGAGAAGGTGCGCTCCGCCATCTCATGAATGCTCAGCTCCATGGCCTCTTCCGGGTGCGCGAGCAGATAATCGGCGACGGAGCGCTCGGTGGCGCTGAGAGAGTCTCTGGCCTCTCGGAGTCTGAGCAGCGCGCTTTTCATAAGGCTTGCCTCCCTGTCGTGGTTCTCGCCAATGGCTTACTTCCGGTCCAGAATCCTGGCTTTGACCTCCAGAATGGCGCCCGGAGTCATGGACAGCTCGTCCACGCCCACCTCCGTAAAGAAGTCGGTGAGGGCGGTATCGGCGGCCAGCTCGCCGCAGATGCCGGCCCAGATGCCAGCCCTGTGGGCGTTCTCCACCGTGGTGCGGATGAGGCGCAGCAGGGCCTCGTGGTGCCGGTCGCAGAAGGACTCCACCTGGGCGTTCTGCCGGTCCACGGCCAGGGTGTACTGGGTCAGGTCGTTGGTTCCGATGCTGAAGAAATCCACCTCCCGGGCCAGCAGATCGCTGATAACCGCGGCGGCGGGAGTTTCGATCATAATGCCCAGCTCCGCCTTCTCGTCAAAGGGAACGCCCTCGGCCTTCAGCTCCTCCCGCACCTGGGCGCACATCTCCTTGATCCGCTTTACTTCGCTGACCGAGGTGATCATGGGGAACATGATGCCCAGCTTTCCGTGGGCGGAGGCCCGGTACAGGGCCCGCAGCTGGGTGCGGAACACCTCGGGCCGGGTCAGACAGATGCGGATGGCCCGCAGGCCCATGGCAGGGTTCTCCTCCTTGGGCAGCTGGAAGTAGTCGGCCTGCTTGTCGGCGCCGATATCCAGGGTGCGGATGACCACCATGCGGCCGCCCATGGCCTCCAGCACCTGGCGGTAGGCCTGGTACTGGTCCTCCTCGGGGGGATAGTCGTCCCGGCCCAGGTAGAGGAACTCACTGCGGAACAGTCCGATGCCGTCGGCGTCCGCCCCCTGGACGGCCTCCAGATCCTTGGGCGCGCCGATATTGGCGCACACCAGCACCCTGTGTCCGTCGGGGGTGACCGCCTCCCTGCCCCGGAAGGTGTCCAGATAGCGGCGGTGGGCAGCCTCCTGGTCCCGGCGGTCGGCCAGCTGGGCGGAGGTCTGGGCGTCCGGGTCCACAAACACCTCGCCGGAGGCGCCGTCCACAAACACTTCCTTGCCGTCAAATTCCTCCAGCAGGCTGTCTCCCAGGCCCACCACCGCCGGAATGCCCATGGTCCGGGCAAAGATGGCGGTGTGGGAGTTGGAGGAGCCCCGGGCCGTGATAAAGCCCAGCACCTTGCTCCGGTCCAGCCGGGCGGTCTCGCTGGGGGCCAGGTCGTCGGCGGCGATGATGCAGGGCGTATCGCCCCCCAGCGCCTCGTCCTCCTGGCCGGTGAGCAGGCGGATCACCCGCCGGGACACGTCCAGCACGTCGGCCGACCGCTCCTTCATATAGTCGTCGTCCATCTGGGCAAACATCTGGGAGAACTGCTCGCCGGTCTGCTCCACCGCGTACTCCGCGTTGACGTGCTCATCCCGGATCATGCCGGTGATGGAATCACAGTAGTCCAGGTCCTCCAGCATCATCTGGTGGATCTGGAACAGGAGAGCCTTCTCCTCGCCCAGCTTGGCGCAGGTCTCCTCATAGAGCCCGCCCAGCTGCGCCATAGCCGCTTCCCGGGCCTGGTCGAAGCGGAGGACCTCCGCCTCAGAGTCGGCCACCTCCCGGCGGGGCTGGGCCTGGGCGTCACGCCGGAGGAAGCGCAGCTGTCCGGAGGCCACGCCCCGGGACACTCCCTCACCGTGCAGTAGCGTCATGATCTATGTCCTCCTTATAATATTTGCAGAAAAATCAGAAATTCTCCCGGAAAAACTGCTCCAGGATCTGGGCGGCCTGAGCCTCGTCGGCGCCGTCCACGGTGACCTCCACGGTCTCGCCGCACTTGACGCCCATGCCCATAACGGCGAAGAGGCGCTTCAAATCGGCGCTTTTCTCCCCACGGGTCAGCTTCACGGCGCTGGAAAACTTCTGGGCCTCCTTGACCAGCAGGCCGGCAGGGCGGGCGTGGAGCCCGTTGGGATCGGTGATGGTGTACTGGAACTGAATCATATCAGACTACCTCTTTCTGCATGACAGCCGCGGGTCAGTCCCGCTTGGTCAGAGTAATAATGGTGTCGCCGGGGCGGACCTCGCCGCCCTGGGCCTTTTCCATGGCGAACTCGTCGCCGTTGCTCACCACCACGGGGGTGGTCAGGTCAAAGCCCTCGGCCAGCAGAGCCTCCCGCTCAAAGGACAGCAGCAGCTGGCCCCGCTTGACCTTGTCGCCCTCCTTCACATGGGCGGCAAAATGCTTGCCGTTGAGGGAGACGGTGTCCTTGCCCACGTGGACCAGCAGCTCCGCGCCGCCGGGGGTGAGCAGGCACACGGCGTGGTGGCTCTCCAGCAGGCTCTCCACCGTGCCGTCGGCGGGGGCGTACACCTTGCCCTCTGCGGGGACCACAGCCACGCCGTCGCCCAGAATCTTATCGGCAAAAACCTTGTCGGATACCTGCTCAATGGCGATGACCGTTCCGGCCAGGGGGCTGCCCAGGCGCTCCACGCCGGGCTCCTCGGCAGGTGCCTCTTCAGCGCCCTTCTTTTTGCCCAGGAACCAGGAGGCAAATCCTTTTTTCTCGCTCATATTGAAATACTCGCTCCTTTCAAACTGCTGCAGCAGGCTGTGCCGCGGCAAAAATAGAAAGACGCCCTCCCAGAATCTTCTCACCTGCCAGGGACAACACCCAGGCGAGAAGACTTTCCGGTTCGGACGTCAGAACGCACAAAACTCAGGCGGCTGTATATTCAACTTTTGCTTGCGAGCACAGTATAGCAACTAAAGTTTCACGTGTCAAGGGGAAAAATAGAACTTTCTTCTCATTATATGTGCACATCAGACAATTCAAAACTTTTCAACTCGGAAAGTTTCATCAAAATGCTGGAATAGAAAGAAAAAAAGCCAGTTAGCGAAACAATGTGCCATAAAGTGCTCAAATAATTGACATGAAATGCGAGATTTATTAGGATGAATGCACAGCGAAGGCTGTTGCTTGCAGCGATATAATGTTTTCTTCTCAGCTTTCGGACGGGCTGAGAGGGATGGGAGCGGAACGCACCACCGGCTCCACTCAGGCGCGGAAGGAGAATGGGCGTTGAATTTGAATCTGGACGCAATGACCACGGAGACCCGCAATCAGGCTACCATGAATCTGGACACCATGACGCCGCTGGAGGTTGTGACGGCCATGAACCGGGAGGACGCCAGAGTCCCCCAGGCCATTGAGCCGCTGCTGCCCAACATTGCCAAAGCGGTGGAGTGGGCCATTGACTCCCTGGAAAAGGGCGGACGGCTGTTTTATATGGGCGCCGGCACCAGCGGCCGCCTGGGCGTGCTGGATGCCGCCGAGTGCCCCCCCACCTTCGGCGTGTCCCCCGACCTGGTGGTGGGTCTCATTGCCGGCGGCGAAAAGGCCTTCATCAAGGCGGTTGAGGGCGCGGAGGACAGCCGGGACCTGGGCCGGGACGACCTGAAGGAGCACAACCTGACCAAAGACGATCTGGTGGTGGGCATCGCCGCCAGCGGCCGCACCCCCTATGTGCTGGGCGGCCTGGATTATGCCCGTGAGCTGGGCTGCCGCACCGTGGCTATCTCCTGCAACGCCGGCTCCGCAGTGGGCCAGGCGGCCGACCTGGCCATTGAGGTGGTGGTTGGGCCCGAGGTGCTCACCGGCTCCACCCGCCTCAAGGCGGGCACTGCCCAGAAGCTGATCCTCAATATGATCTCCACCGCCACCATGGTGGGTGTGGGCAAGGCCTATCAGAACCTGATGGTGGACGTGATGCAGACCAACGAGAAGCTCCACGTCCGGGCCGAGAAGATTGTCATGGAGGCCACCGGCGTGGATCGGGAGACTGCAAAGTCCACCATCGCGGCGGCCGGCGGCAGCGTGAAGACCGCCATTACCATGATTCTGGCCAGCTGCGACGCAGAAGAGGCCAAGGCCCGTCTGGACAAGGCCAGAGGTCATGTCCGCGAGGCCATCCAGTAAGGCCGGAGGCCGGTCAGATACTTATGGCGAGAACAGCCTGGGGGCTGTTTTTGCGTTCCGCCCTGCGGAACGATTGTGTGTAACCCCAATAGAAAAAGGAGAGGTGTAACATGACAAATCAGGAACTTTCCAGCAAGATCCTGGAGTTGGTCGGCGGTCGCGGCAACGTGAACAGCGCCACCAACTGCATGACCCGCGTCCGCATCCATGTCAAGGATGACGGCGCCATTCAGGACGCCGCGCTGAAGAACGTGGAGGGCGTTCTGGGTCTGGTCCACGACAACCCCGGCTATGTGGAGGTCGTTGTCGGCCCCGGCAAGTGCCGCAAGGTGGCCGACATCTACAAGGACATGGGCATCCCCGTTTCCGCTGAGAGCGGCGACGCCGGCGTGTCCGCCAGCAGCGACTGGAAGGCCAACAAGGCCGCCATCAAGGGCGCTCAGAAGGAGAGCAAGGTCAAGGGTATGCTCAAGACCTTCGGCGAGATCTTCGTGCCCCTGATCCCCGGCGTTATCGCCGCCGGTATCTGCTCCGGTCTGGCCACCCTGCTGGCCCAGGCCATTCCCGGCTACGCCGAGAACCCCGTCCTGGCCATCATCTACAACCTGCTCAGCCTCATCAACACCGCCTTCATGACCTACATCACTGCCTGGGCCGGCTACCGCGCTGCCGAGAAGTTCGGCGGCACCCCCATCCTGGGCGGCATGGTCGGTATGATCACCACCCTGGGCAACATCGACGCCATTTCCAAGATTGTGGGCCTGTACAACGAGGCCCAGCCCCTTGACGCCATCCTCCGTGCCGGCCGCGGCGGCGTTCTGGCCGTCATCATCGGCGTGTGGGTCATGTGCAAGATCGAGAAGGCCATCCGCAGCAAGATGCCCGACGCCGTGGACATCTGCTTCACCCCCATCCTGACCCTCATCATCACCCTGATCCCCTACATCCTCATTGTCATGCCCATCACCGGCCTCATCTCCACCGGCCTGTGCAAGGTGGTGGAGCTGGTGGCCATGAGCACCAACCCCGTTGTCCGTATGCTGGCCGGCTATCTGGGCGCCGCCCTGTTCCTGCCCATGGTGGCCATGGGTATGCACCACGGCCTGGTGGCTCTGTACACTGTCCAGCTTGAGGCCTTCGGCTACGTCACCCTGTACCCCGCCCTGGCCATGGCCGGCGCCGGCCAGGTTGGCGCTGCCATCGCTCTGTTCATCAAGGCCCGCAAGGTCCGCAATCAGCGCCTGGAGTCCGTCATCGGCGGCGCTCTGCCCGCTGGTATCCTGGGCGTCGGTGAGCCCCTCATCTACGGCGTCACCCTCCCCATGGGCAAGCCCTTCTTCACCGCCGGCCTGGGCGCCGGCTTCGGCGGCGCCTTCGTCATGCTGATGCAGGTCGCTGCCACCACCTGGGGCCCCTCCGGCCTGCTGGGCATCTTCGTCATGACCGCCGGCCCCAACGGCGCCGCCATGTCCATCGTCTACTTCCTCATCGGCCTGGTGATCAGCTACATCATGGGCTTCATCCTCACCTGGTTCGGTATCAAGGAGCAGGATGTGGCCGCGGCCTGAGTCTCTGGGCTATTCGGTCTACCTGACCTCCTTTGAGCGCCAGCGGGAGGAACTGGAGGCGCTCGCCGGCAGCGGCGCGCCCGTGTTTCTCTCCCTCCATATCAGTGAGGAGTTCTCTCAGGACTACTGCCGCCGGGCGGAGGAGGCCTGCCGGTGGCTCAAAGACCGGGACTACCGGATTTTAGCGGACATATCCACAAAAACAGTGGCCCAGTTTGGCCAGCCGGATCTGATCCGGCTGGCCGAACGGCTTGGTATCTGGGCGCTCCGGGTGGACTACGGGTTCACCACAGAGGAGATTGCCGCCCTGGCCGCCCATATTCCCGTTGTAGTCAACGCCTCCACTACCAGTCCGGAGGATGCGGCACGCATTGCCGCCGCCGGACCCCTGGTGATGGCCATGCACAACTTCTATCCCCGGCCGGAGACCGGCCTGGACGACAGCTTCTTTCTGGAGAGCACAAAGGCCCTCCAGGCTGCCGGGCTGAAGGTACTGGCCTTTATCCCCGGCGACGGGGAGCTGCGGGGACCCATCCATGAGGGCCTGCCCACGCTGGAGCGCCACAGAGGGCTGCCGCCGTCGGTCTGCTTTTCCGATCTGGCGGTCCGGCTGGGGGTGGACGGCATCTTTGTGGGCGATCCGGGCATCTCTTCCCGGGAACGGGCGCGCATCCGCCGGTTCTGCCGGGAGGGTGTGCTGGAGATTCCCGCCCGTCTGGCGTCCGAGGCGGAGTGGCTGTACGGCCAGGTCTTTACCAACCGGCCCGACGCGCCGTCCTGGCTTATCCGCTTTGCCGAGTCCAGGGAGTACTCCTGCTTCGGCAGGCAGGTGGAGCCGGGCCGCTGCCTGCCCCGGACCAGAGGCAGCATCACCGTGGACAACCACGGCTACGGCCGCTACTCCGGCGAGGTGCAGCTGATCCGCGCCGACCTGCCGGCGGACAGCCGGGTCAACGTGGTGGGACAGGTGGAAACGCCCTGGCTTCTTCTGGCGGACTGCGTCCGCCGGGGAGAACAATTTGTCCTCACCCGGGACTGAACATCCCTGAACGGAAAACATCAGGCCGCGGACCCAGAGGGGCCCGCGGCCTGATTTATGCGCCGCACCGGTTGCGGCGGACTGAAAAAGGTGGTATGCTGTGCCGGGACGCTGTCCTGTATTTTTGAGGAAAAGAGGTGCCCATATGGAGATTTCCCTGCTGGCCATGGATCTGGACGGGACGGCCCTTCTGGAGGACCATAAGACCTTTACCCCGCGGCTGTATGCCGCGCTCTCAGCGGCGGCCCGGAAGGGCGTGGCCATCGTACCCGCCACCGGGCGGCAGTACGCCATGCTGCCGCCCGCCGTCCACACCGGCGCGGACTGGGAGAACCTGTGCGTCCTGTGCAACGGCGGCGAGGTCCGCCGCCTTCATACCGGCGAGCTGCTGGAGGTCCACTATATCGAGGCGGAGACTGCCGGGCAGATTGTTGAAATTGCCGCCCGCATGGGCCTGAGCGTGGAACTCTCTGCTGGCGGTCTGCTCTACCTCACCCGGGAGAGCTGGGACATGCAGCGGGAGCACGAGGACGTCCTCTGTTTCCACCTGAACAACATCCTGACCACCCGGGGACGGACGGTATCCGCCCTGGAAGAGGTGCTGAATCAGCCCGAACTGGCACTGGACAAGGTGAACCTGCCCTATATTCCCGAGGCGCTGCGGGCGGAGGTGGAGGCCCTTCTCAAAAATGCCCCTGTCTCCTTTGCCTGGTCCAGCCCCCACAGCGTGGAAATTACCCACAGCCAGGCCACCAAGGCCAACGGTATGCTGACGGCCTGCCGGATTCTGGGCGTTGACCCGGCATGCACCATGGCCATCGGCGACAGCGGCAACGACATCCCCATGCTCCGGGCCGCCGCGCTGGGCGTGGCCATGGGGAATGCAACCCGGGAGGTTAAGGACGCGGCGGACGCCGTGACCGCCTCCAACATGGAGGACGGCGCCGCCATAGCCATTGAGCGCTATATTCTGGGGTGCAGTAGACCGCTCTGAATACACTACATATAATATAAAAGGAGAGGAACACTATGATTCGGATTTATGCAGCGGAAAACTATGAGGAGATGAGCGAGAAGGCGGCACGCATCATCGCGGCGCAGGTGATTGTAAAGCCGGAGTGCGTGCTGGGCCTGGCCACGGGGTCCTCCCCGGTGGGCACCTACCAGCGGCTGGTGGAGCGG